>NZ_BAABRP010000001.1:0-300000 GCF_039545055.1 Deinococcus carri | reverse complement strand
GGTTGCGCTGGTGACGGGCTATCTGACAGACGGCCTGGCGGAGCTGGAGGCCCTGCTGCGGGCCGAGGGTCAGGGCCTGCGGGTGCGGGTGGTCGCGGCGGCCATCGAATGCACGAACGCGCCGGGCCGCACCCGGCTGGAACTTCAGGACATGCGCGTGCTGGCCGCCGTCCAACTGGCCGACACGCCGGAAGGCCTGGCCTTTGAACGCCGTATCCCCCACCCCTGGCCCAGGGTGTCTTGAAGCACTCGCCCTAAGAATCCGCATGGAGTTGGGCGGCTGTTTTTCCCTCTTCCACCGGGGGAGAGGACCTTGCGAAGCGAGGGGTCAGGGGTCTTTTCACCCCAAATGCTCTAGCCCTCGGCCTCCCGGTACGCCCGCAGCGCCCGTTCTTCGGCGGGGAGGCGGAGCAGCAGGAGCAGGGCCGCGTTCAGCACGCTATAGGCCAGCGCGGTGCGCCACGCGCCGACCGCCAGCGGACCCGCCGCCATCTCCAGCGCCACCACCGCATAATTGGGGTGCCGCAGATACCGGAAGGGACCGCCCGTCACGCGCTCACCGCCGGGCACGATCAGGATCTTGGTGTTCCAGTAGTGGCCCAGGGTGCGAATCACCCACGCGCGCAGCGGCTGCGCCAGTACAAAGAGCGCCAGCGCCAGCACATTCACCCGCCCGCGCGACCGGCGACCCTCCAGCAGCAGGCTGAGCATCCAGGCCGGGTGCAGCACGAAGAAGAGGGGGTAGTGTTCCTGGCCGTATTCCACCGCGCCGCGCTCACGCGCCCAGCGTTCGTTGGCCCGCGCCACCCGCAGTTCGAGGAGCCGCTGCACGGTCAGGAAGGCGAAGAGGAGGGGAGCGAGGGTGCGGGCCTTCATGCGCGGGCCTCGCCTCCCCCGGCAATCTTGAGCAGATGAACCTGAACACCTGCCGGGGCAAGTTCCAGGGTCAGCAGGACTGGGCCTTCCCGCCCCTGTACCAGCACCTCGGCCCGGTTCCCGGCAACATGGCGATGCAGAATAGGCCCTTCCTGCCCCTCCAGTTGGGCAGCGAACTGAGTCAGGAGTGCCGGGAATTCACTGCCGGTCACGAGGGCAGCTTCCTGCCGCACGTCGCCGCCACCCTGCCAATCTACCCGCGCCCCCACTGGTGCAAGCAGCGTGGGAAGGGCCAGCGAGTCCTCCGCCGTGTTCACGTTCAGACCTTGCAGGTGATCCAGTTGTCTGGGGTCCCTGTCCTGCACGCCCAGCCACACCTGGGTCACGCCCTCCGCCTCACGCGCCGCCAGCGTCAGGGTACGGCCCTGCTTAGGGTGGACGCCCTCCCACTGCTCGCGCACCGCCTCTACGATGGCCTGGCGGTGCATCTGCGAGGGCCGCCAGCCCTGGCGCAACAACGACTGCGTCAGTTCCCACATTACCTGAACCAGCGGCAGGGGCACATCCAGAAATACCCGCCACATCAGATATTCGGGAGACAGCTCTGGTGCTGAGCGGCGGTAATAAAACGTCCACCGTGGCGCTACCGAACGAATCCCCCCCAGCACCTGCATTCCCGCCCACTCCGGCAGCGTGATCGGGAAATCCGTCGGCAAGGCCCCTGGCGTCACCACCACGTCGGCGGGGTCGCCCTCCCGCCCGAAGCCCAGGGCGCGGCGCAGGAAGTCGGCGTCCAGCGTGATCCGTTCGCTCATCCGCCCCAGCCTACACGCCCCGGCTTACGCCTCCGCCAGCAGCGCGTCGGCGGCGGCGTCCGCGTCAAGTTCGCCGCGGGCGACACGGGCGTACAGGTCGCCGCTCATCCCGCGCGCCCGCTTCAGCACGCGGTCCTGCACCAGCGTCCGCACCTCGAACTCGGCGCGGCGGGTGCGGCGCTCGCGCAGGCCGGCCTCGCCCAGGAAGGCGCGGTGGGCCAGCACCGCGTCCACGATCTTGTCGATGCCCTCGCCCTTTGCGGCGATGGTGCGGCGAACGGGCGCGAGCCAGGTGTGCTCGTCGTGCCGGCCCAGGCCCTGGGCAGCCATCAGTTCGCGGACCGTGCGGTCCGCGCCGGGCAGGTCGGCCTTGTTCACGGCGATCACGTCGGCGATTTCCATGATCCCGGCCTTAAAGGCCTGCACGCCGTCGCCCCCGGCGGGCGTCAGCACCAGCAGGGTGTGGTCGCAGGCGGCGGCCACGTCCACCTCCGACTGGCCCACGCCGACCGTTTCCAGAATCACCCAATCGAAGCTCGCACCCTCCAGCAGCGCCAGCACCTGCATCGTGCGCGCCGACAGGCCACCCAGCGCGCCCCGGCTGGCGAGCGAGCGCACGAACACGCCCGCGTCGGCGTGATGGCGCAGCATCCGGATACGGTCCCCCAGGATCGCGCCGCCCGAATAGGGGCTGCTGGGGTCCACCGCCAGCACCGCTACCCGTTTGCCCTGCCCCCGCAGAAACGTGATCAGCGCGTCGGTCAGGGTGCTCTTGCCGCTGCCGGGGCTGCCGGTCACGCCCAGCACGACGGTGCCGCCCGGCCCGCGCGAGGCCGCGAGTTCACGTGCCGCCCGCAGCAGGGGCCGCGCGGCGGACAGACCACTTTCCGCGAGGGTGATGGCGCGGGCCAGGGCGCGGGGGTCCCCGGCACGGAAGCGGGCTTCGAGGGTTGGCGCAGTCATCTGGGGTCAGGGTAACAGGACGGGGTATGGGGGAAGCGGTGCGCGGTGCGCGGGAAAAGAGGTTCTCCTGCGCACCGCACACCGCTTCCCGCGCACTTCACGTCGCTTGCCCCAGCACGTCGTCCGCCTCGGTGGCCTCGATCAGGTTCTCCAGGTGGGCGTCGTCGTTGAAGCCCAGCAGGGTGCCGCTGCGCTCGCCCAGCAGCACGCGGGTGATGGAGGTGTTGGTGACGCTCAGGCGTGCCCAGGCATTGCCCGAGATGCCCCCCAGCGCGAGGCCGACCGCGACCCGGACCACGCCGCCGTGCGTGAAGACCAGCACCCGGCCGCCGGGGTGACGGGCACGCAGGCGCTCGAAGGCCGCGCCGCAGCGGGCGAACAGGTCGGCCATGCTCTCCCCGCCGGGGCGGCGGGTGGCCCAGGGGTCGGCGCGCAGGTCGCGCAGGTAGTCCGGGTACCGCGCCTCGATATCGGCCAGCACCAGCCCGCTGAGTTCGCCCACGTCAATCTCGCGCAGGCCGGGGTCGGGCTGCACGGTGGGGTGGCCGCTCAGGCGCTCGGCCACGATCTCGGCGGTCTGGGAGGCGCGGGCCAGGTCGCTGGAATACACGGCGTCGAAGTGCTGCCCGGTCAGCCGCTCGGCGAGGCTGGAGGCCTGGAGAATCCCCACATGGCTGAGCGGCACGTCGGTCTGCCCCTGGTAGCGCCCGTCGGCGTTCCAGGTGCTCTCGCCGTGCCGCACCACCCAGAACTCGGTGGCCGACCGGCGGTCGGGGGGCACGAACCCCGTCGGCGGACGCCCGCGGCTCAAGAAGCGGCTCCCTCCCCGAACGTCACGCCCTCGCCCGGCACCATCTCGCCGAGAACCCAGGGCGTCTCACCCGCCTCCCGCAGGGCCGCCAGAGCCACCTCCCGCTGCGCGGCGGGCACGATGAACAGGAACCCCACGCCCATGTTCAACGCCCGGAAGGCCTCGTGCCGCCCGACCTGCGCCTGCCGAACAATCAGCTCGAAGAGGGGCGGGACGATCCACGATCCCGTGTCCACCCGCATGCCGATGCCGGCCGGGAAGACGCGGGGCGGATTGTCCACCAGCCCGCCGCCCGTGATGTGCGCCATGCCGCGCAGGTCCACCCCGGCCCCTTCGAGGGCGTCGAAGGCCGCCACGTAGGCGCGGTGCGGCTCGACCAGCAGGTCTTCGAGCCGCCCGCCGCCCAGGTCGGCCCGCTCCTCCTGCCAGTCCAGCTCGCCCAGGGCCAGGCGCGCGAGGCTGTAGCCGTTGGTATGTAGCCCGCTGCTGGGCAGGGCGATCACGGCGTCACCGGCCTCGATGCGCGAGCCGTCCACCAGTTTCGGCCGGTCCACCGCGCCCACGATGGTACCCACGATATCGAGTTCGCCCTCCACGTACACGCCGGGCATCTCGGCCGTCTCGCCGCCCAGCAGGGCCACGCCCAGCGCCTCACAGGCCCCGGCCGCGCCCGTGACCACCTCGGCCACCCGTTCAGGGCTGAGCTGGCCCATCGCCACGTAATCGAGGAAAAACAGCGGGCGCGCCCCCTGTACCAGGATGTCGTTCACGCAGTGGTTGACGATGTCGGCTCCCAGGCCGCCGAAGCGCCCGGTCCGCACCGCCACCTTGGTCTTGGTGCCCACGCCGTCGGTGGAGGCGACCAGAACGGGGTCCTGCATCCCGGAAAACTCGGGGCGGAAGAGGCCGCCGAAGCCGCCGATGCCGCCCAGCACGTGCCGGTTGTGGGTGCGGGCCACGGCCCCCTTCATCAGGCTGACGGCACGGTGCCCCGCCTCGATGCTCACGCCCGCGCGCTCGTAGGCGGACGGCTCCTGCGACTGGGCGCTGTCGGCCCGTTTGCTGTACGTCATGTTCCTCCCGGAAAAGACCACCGCGCCGGGGGTCCGCAGGGCAGTTTACCCGACTTGTCCGGCTTTCAGGGAGGCGTCCGGTGATGCCGGCTGCGGGCCGGGTCCGGGCCGAGAACTGCGCCCTGCTCCCCCGCCCCGGCTAGACTGCCTCCCGATGCGCCCCGACCTGCTTGACCGCGTGCTGTCGCTGCTGCCCGCCCAGGGCGACCGCCCGGAACTGACCGACTTCGCGGCCATGCTCCGCGACTACCCGCAGCGCGGCGGCAAGGGCATCCGCAGCGAGTTGCTGCTGGCCTCGGCGCGGGCGCACGGGGCCGGGCCGGGCACGCCCGCGTGGGAGGGGGCGCTGTGGCTCGCCGCCGCCCTCGAACTCTTCCAGAACTGGGTGCTGATTCACGACGACATCGAGGACGACTCCGAGGAGCGCCGGGGCCGCCCCGCCCTACACCGCCTGCACGGGGTTCCGGTCGCCATCAACGTGGGAGACGCGCTGCACGCCTACATGTGGGCCGCCGTTCACCGCGCGGGCGTGCCGGGCGGCATGGAGGAGTTCCTGACCATGATTCACCGCACGGCGGAGGGCCAGCACCTCGACCTGACCTGGGTGCAGCGCCGCGAGTGGAGCCTGGGCGAGGCCGACTATCTGGAGATGGTGCGCCTGAAAACCGCGTACTACACCGTGGTCGTGCCGCTGCGGCTGGGGGCGCTGGCGGCGGGGGCCACGCCGGACGAGCGCTTTACGGCGGCGGGCCTCGCGCTCGGGGCCGCCTTCCAGATCCGCGACGACGTGCTGAACCTGGCGGGCGACCCCGTGAAGTACGGCAAGGAGATCGGCGGCGACCTGCTGGAGGGCAAGCGCACCCTGATCGTGCTGCACTGGCTCGCCCACGCGCCGGAGGAGCAGAAGCGCGTCTTTCTGGACCAGATGCGCCGTGACCGGGCCGACAAGGACGGGGCGGCCATCGCAGACATCCACCGCTGGCTGCTGGAAAGCGGGAGCATCGAGGACGCGCAGACCTACGCCGACAGGCAGGCACGGGAAGGACTTGCCCTGCTGACGGAGGCGCTGAAGGACGCCCCCGACCAGACCGCCGCACGCGAGCTGCTGGGGCAGATGCGGGGACTGGCGACGCGGGAGGCGTGAGGGGAGGCGGGGCGCGGTACGCGGTACGCAGGAAAAGAGGGCCTTTCCCGCGCACCGTGTCCTGCGTACCGCCTCCCCTACCCCCCCACCAGCCCCAGCGCCGCGTCCGCGAAGTGCTCGAAAGCGTGGGCCAGCGCGCGGATGCTTTCCGGCCTCGGCTCGCCTTCCTTGGTGAGGTAGAGGGCCACGTTGATTTCCAGGCCGAAGGCGGGAATCCCCGTGCGGGCGTTCCAGCGGGCGCTGAGGGTGTCGGTAGTCCAGGGGTCGCCCACCGCCACGCGGGTAAGGTCGCCGGTCAGGACCGGGGCGAAAGCGTCGGCGCAGGCGGCTTGCAGGGCGTCCCAGCGGTCATGGGGAAAGGTGGGGGCGCGCCGCGTGCCGGGCATCAGCGTGAGGGCGGGGCGGGGGGTGCCGGTGTCCGGGCCGAGCACCGGGCCGCGCGAGGCCATCGCGTGCCCCACGATCATCAGCGCCGCGCCGCTCAATTCCCGGCCCACCTGCGCGTCAAAGGCGTCCCAGATGCGCCGCAGCCGGGCCTCCCGGCGCTCCGGCGTCAGGGTGAAGCCCGCCGGGTAGAGGGGCCGCCGCGCGAAATCGGTGAGCTTCAGCACACCGTTGTCGGCGCGGTCGTCCCGGTCGCGGTTCAGGTCGGCGGCAAAGCGGCTCCACGGCGCTTGCAGATACCGCGCCCCCGCCGCCGCGTAGATCAGGTCCGTGTACGGGTCCCCCTCCATAAAGAGGCGCGTCAGCAAAGCCGCCCGCTTCACGGGGTCGAAGGCATCCTCCCCCAGCATCTCCCGCAACACGTCGGCGGGCAGCGCCCCGGACGGGTGCGGCGTAAGGATGAGGAGGCGGTCGCGATCGGGGGTCATGGGGAGGATGGTACGCGGGACGCGGGAGGCGGGAGGCGGGACGCGGGAACGGCCCTGGTCTTTTCCCGCGCACCGCGTACCGCGCACCGCCTCCCTCCCCCAACTGCATCCCACGCACCCCCGCCGCCCCTCCCCGCCGGTAGAATGTCAGGTGTGCAGCTCTCGTCCCTCTCCACCCTGAACTACCGGAATCTCGCGCCGGGAACGCTCAGTTTCCCGCCCGGCGTGACGGGTGTGTTCGGGGAGAACGGGGCGGGCAAGACGAATCTGTTGGAGGCGGCGTACCTGGCCCTGACGGGCCTGACGGATGTGACGCGGCTGGAGCACCTGATTCAGTCGGGCGAGAAGGAAGCCTACGTGCGGGCCGACGTGCAGCAGGGCGGCAGCCTCAGCATTCAGGAGGTGGGGCTGGGGCGCGGGCGGCGGCAGCTCAAGGTGGACGGGGTGCGGGCGAAGACGGGCGACCTGCCGCGCGGCAGCGCCGTGTGGATTCGCCCAGAGGACAGCGAACTGGTGTTCGGCCCCCCGGCGGGGCGGCGGGCGTATCTCGACGCGTTGCTCTCGCGCCTGAGCGCGCGCTACGGGCAGCAGCTCGCCCGCTACGAGCGCACCGTGTCGCAGCGCAACGCGGCACTCAGGGCCGGGGAGGACTGGGCCATGCACGTCTGGGACGAGCAGCTCGTGCGGCTGGGCACCGAGATCATGCAGGTCCGTCGCCGCGCCCTGACCCGCCTGGGCGAACTCGCGCGGGAGGCGAACGCCCACCTGGGCAGCCGCAAACCGCTCACGCTCACGCTCACCGAGTCCACCACGCCCGAAACCTATGCGCACGACCTGGCCGCCCGCCGCGCGGAGGAACTCGCGCGCGGGTCCACCGTCACCGGCCCACACCGCGACGACCTCACGCTGACGCTAGGCGAGTTCCCGGCGAGCGAGTACGCCAGCCGCGGCGAGGGCCGCACGATCGCCCTGGCCCTGCGCCGCGCCGAACTCGAACTGCTCGCTGAGAAGTTCGGGGAAAAGCCCGTGCTCCTGATCGACGACTTCACGGCGGAACTCGACCCCGGCCGCCGCAGCTTCCTGCTCGACCTCGCTGGCAGCGTCCCCCAGGCCATCGTGACCGGCACCGAACGTGCCCCCGGCGCGGCGCTGACGCTGCGGGCACACGCGGGCCGCTTCACGGAGGAGAGCCAAGTGGCGGAGGCGGCGGTGGGGGTGGGGGCGTGAAGAGGTCAGTGGTCAGTGGTCAGTGGTTAGTGGGCCAGTCGCCTCTGTTTTCCACTCACCACTCACCACTTCCCACTTACGGGCCAGAGGCCCACCACCATGAGTAACCCCCGCCGTCTAGGCGGCCCCCGCAACGTCTCCGAGCTGATGGGGGCGACGCTGGGCACGGCGCGGCTGGCGAGGGGCGTGCAGCGGGCGCGGGCCATTCTGGCGTGGCCGCAGGCGGTGGGGCCGGAAATCGCGCGGCTGACCCGGCCACGCTCGCAGCAGGGCGGGACGCTCTTTGTGGAGGTGCGCGACAGCGCGACCGCGCACCACCTCACCCTCCAGCGGCATCACTTCCTGAAGAGCCTGAACACCCTGCTGGGCGAGGAACGGGTCACCGAGATTCGCTTCAGCGTGGGCCAGATTCGCGTGCCCGCGCCGATCCCGCAGGTGGCCCCCCTGCCCGCTCCCGACCGGGCGCGGGCGCGGGAGCTGGTGCGGAACGTGGACGGCGACCTGAGGGACGTGGCCCTGAAAGCCGCCGAGGCCATCACCCGCGCCCGGCGCTGGCGCGAGGAACAGGGCTGGCGGCCCTGCCCGGTGTGCGGGGAGGCCAGCCGGGAGCAGCCCTGCCGCGCCTGCGCCCTGACCCTGGAAGACCCCAACGTGAAACGGGCGGCCCGGACGCTGACGCGCACGCCCGAGCGCCTACCCGCCCTGCCTGCCCTGCTGGGCGACAGCGGCACGAACGCGGCCCGCTTCCTGGCGCTGGAACTCCTCGAAGGCCAGCTCGACCTGCTGGCGCTGGAATGCGTTCGCAGCGGCCCACCTGGCAATCCGGAGGAGGGCTACCGGGCCTTTCTCGCGCAGCAGGCCGAGGTGTACCTGGCCCTCACGCACCGCCGGCCCCGCAGCACGCTGGGCCAGGAGGACCGCGCCGCCCTGCCCGAACGGGTGCGGCAGGTGCTGGGGGCGGGGCCGCTCCGCTGACCCCCAGCCTGCCGGCCCTCAGCCCGCCCGTGTGGCCGCCAGTACCTTGAAGCCCTCCCCCCGCCGCAGCTCGCGCACCTCACCGAGCGCGCGCAGGGGCGTCTCGTAGGGGAGCGGCTCGTTGGCGACGAGGTACAGCGTCCCGCCGGGGTTCAGGCGGCGCGCGGCGGCCGCGATGAACTCGCGCGCCACATCCAGCACCACGCCGCGCCCGACGTGAAAGGGCGGGTTGGTGAGCATCACGTCGAAGGTGCGTTCACCCAGCGCTGCGTCCACGTCGCTGTGAAGGACCTCGCCGGGCAGGCCATTGGCGGCCAGGGTGGCCTGGGCGCTGCGGACGCTCTGTAGGTCGCCGTCCACCAGCGTGGCCTGTGCGCCGCGGCGGGCGGCCCACGCGCCGATCAGGCCGGTGCCGGTGCCCAGGTCGAGCACGCGCCGGCCAGTCAGGTCCGGCTCGCCGAGCGTTTCCAGCAGCAGCGTGGTCGCCCGGTCGGGCCGCGTGGCACTGAAGACGCCGGGGAGGCCCACCACCTGCACGCCGAACGCCTCGTAGCCTTCGGGGTCGGGAAAGGCGGGGGTGGGGCCGGGGCGGCGCACGAGTTTCGCCACGCGCATGCCGCCGTCGCGGGCGACCGTCTCCCCCGTTCCGAAGGCTGCCCCGGCGGCGCGCACGTAGCGGTCGAAGCCCTTGTCGCGGTCCCCGGCGAGGTATAGCGTCCCGCCGGGCGGCGTGCAGGCGTGTGCCCAGGCGACCTGCGCGAAGGCGTAGGCGTTGCCCCGGTCCCCGGCCAGCACCAGCGCGACCGTCCGCGCCCGCTCGGGCCAGCGCCCCTGCAGGTCGTCGCCCGGCACCGCCGCGAGGGCGTCCAGCCCCGCCGCTTCCAGCACCGCCAGGGCCGCCGCCGACCCCTCCACCGCCCGCAGCGTCACGCCCGGCAGGCTGGCGAGCAGGCCGCCCATCGCGGTGAGGTCCAGCACCTCGCCCCGCACGCGGTCCTTGCGCAGGGTCTGCGCCAGAAGGGCCTGGGCCGCGTCCACCCCCGGGAAGCCGCGCACGCCCGGCTTGGTGAGGGCGTGCAGGCCCTCCAGCCGCCGGCCCAGAACCGCGGGCCGCACGTCGAAGTATGTTCCGGCTTCCGCCTGCCGAGGCTCCTGACGCCCCGCCGGGCGGCTCACCCTGATTTTCTGCTTGCCCCTACCAGTCACGCCTCACAGAGTGGCACACGGCGGTCAGGTCCGCTCGTCCACCACGCCCCGGCCCTCATGGGCGGCGTCGAGCGTCAGCGCGTCGAGCTTCACGGCGAAACGGCGCTGGAAGTCCGCCTGCACGGCCTCCAGCCCGTCCCTCGGCCCGTCCTGGCCCTCGCCCCGCACGGTCAGGCCCACCCGGTCGGCCCCGCCCCGCGACCACAGGCAGAGCGTGTGCTGCGTGTGGTCCAGGCCGTGCCCGGCCAGCCAGAACGCCACCTCGCGCGGAAACAGCTTGACGCCCTTCACTTTCAGCATCCCGCCCACGTTGCCGAACACGCCGTCCGGCAGGAACGTGCCGTCCTCCCGCCGTTCCAGCCGGGTCAGGTCGCCGGTGCGAAAGCGCAGCAGGGGCATGGCCTCCTTGCCCAGGTGCGTGACGACCAGTTCGCCGCGCTCGCCGTCGGGCACGGGCTGCCCGGTTTCGGGGTCGAGGACTTCCACGAACACCCAGTCGGACAGCACCCGCAGGCCGTTCTGCTCGGGGGGTTCCAGGGCAATCAGCCCCGCCTCGCTGGTCGCGTAGCAATCCAGGGCGGTGCAGCCGAGCGCGGCCTGCACCCGCTCCCGGCGGCCCGCAATGGACGTGAACGGCTCGCCTGCCGCAATAAGCAGCTCCACCTGCGCGCCCGCCTCGCCCAGCCGCTGCGCGAAACTCGGCGCGCTGACCAGCACGCGCACGCCCAGCCGCGTCAGGGTTTCCAGTTGCGCCTCCGACTCGCCCGGCCCGAAGGGAATGGTCTTCGCGCCCAGCGTTTCCAGGCCGTCTTGCATCAGCCAGCCGCCCGCGAAACGGTGGTAGCCGAAGGCGACCTGCACGTGGTCCCGGGGCCGGATGCCCGCCCGCGCGAAAGCCGCCGCCCCGGCCCGCCCGTGGGCCTCCACGTCCGCCCGCGTGGCGTACTCCGGCAGCCACCCGCCGCCCGGATGCGGGGTGAGGTGAACGCGCACGGCGTCCGGGTGCAGGAGTTCGCCCGCCGCCCACGCCCCGGTCAGGCGCTCGCGGGTGAGCAGCGGCACGTCCCGCCAGTCGGTGTCATCAGGGACGCTTGCCAGCGCCTCCCGGTAGAGGGGCAGGGCGCGCAGGCGGGCGAGGAGCGCGGGGGCATCTGGGGGGGCGAGGGCGGAGGTTGCCAGCGTGTTCGTCATGCGCTCACCTGCATTCGGGAACGAGGTGGGGCAGGCTGCGCCTGCCACCCCCCTCCCCAGCCCTCCCCCGCAAGGGGGGAGGGAGAAAGAGTTCTTTGCCCACTCCCCACAGCCCACTCCGGGCGGGCAGTGCCTCATACGGATTCCGTCCAATTCCTGAACAGTCGGGAGGGCACCGACTGTTCATCCATCTCCCGAAATCCGCCCTTGTTCCTTCTCCCTCTGGTCGGATTTCCGGGTGTTTTCAACACCCTTCAATCGGAATCCGTATCACATCCAGCGTTTGCGCCGCTTGTAGCTCTTCACGTCGCGGAAGCTCTTGCGCTGGCCGTGTTCGGTCACGCCCAGGTAGAACTCCTTCACGTCGGGGTTGCTGGCAAGCGCCGCGCTCTCGCCTTCCAGCACGATGCGCCCGCCTTCCATCACGTAGCCGTAGTCGCTGTTGCGCAGGGCCACGTTCGCGTTCTGCTCGACGACCAGGACGCCCAGACCCTCCTCGCGGTTGATGCGGCGCACGTTCGCGAAGATTTCCTGCACCAGCAGCGGCGCGAGGCCCAGGGAAGGCTCGTCGAGCAGGAGGACTTTCGGGTGCGCCATCAGCGCGCGGCCAATCGCCAGCATCTGCTGTTCGCCGCCCGAGGTGTACCCCGCCTGCCGCGAGCGCAGCATCCGCAATTTGGGGAAGTAGGTGTAGATGCGCTCCAGGTCGTTTCTCCAGTCGCCGCGCCCCAGGATGGCTCCGGCGCGCAGGTTCTCCTCGACCGAGAGGTGCTTGAACACCCGGCGGCCTTCCGGCACCTGCACGACCCCGGCCTTGACCACCTCCGAGCCGGGCAGGGCGCTGAGGACCCGGCCGCCGAAGGTCACGGTGCCTTCCCGGATCTTGCCGTTCTCGGGCTTCAGCAGGCCCGAGATGGCGCGCAGGGTGGTGGTCTTGCCCGCGCCGTTGGTGCCCAGCAGGGCGGTGACGCTGCCCGCACGAACGGTCAGGCTGACGCCGCGCAGCACCTGAATGATGTCGTGGTAGACGACCTCCACGTTGTTCACGGTCAGGTCGGCCGGGTTGGGGGCCGCCGTGACGGGCGGGGCGGCCGCGGGTTGAGGGGTGGCTAGGGTCAAGGGTGGAAACCTCCCTGAGGGGGAGGAGGGCAGCTTCACTTGCCACCCCCCTCGCAAGCGGCTTACCGCAGCGGGTGGACGAGCTGGAACATCTGGCTGCGCTGGCCGCCCGTGATCGCCTTGAAGTTGCCGGTCTTGTCGGCTTGCAGCAGGCGCAGGCTTTCCGCGCCCACGTGGTCCTTGGTGCTGAAGGTGACCGGGCCGACGGTAAAGCCGGGGTTGAAGGCGCGGCTGCCGTTCATGCTGGTGAGGCCCTTGTACAGCCCGGCGGCGCTGATGTCAGTCTTTGCGCGCTTCATGGCCTCCACGGCAATGGCGGCGGCGAGCATGCCGCTGGTGTAGTGGACGCTGCGGATGGTGTCGGCCTTGCGCCCGTACTGCGCGCCGATCTTCTTCACGAGCTGGATGCCGGGCCGGTCGCCCTCGTCGTACATGTAGTAGCTGGTGGCCCAGATGAAGTTCTCGGCAGCGTCCCCGGCCAGCTTGGTGAGGTCCTCGCCGCCCGTGTAGTGCGCCCCCATGAACTGCATCTTGCCCAGCAGCCCCAGGCGCTTGGCGTCCTTGAGGATGTTCGCCACCGGCCCGGCGGTGTTCTGGTTGATCACGTACTTCACGCCCTGCGACTCGAAGCGGCGCAGCATGGCCGCATTGTCCAGGTTGTTGCCGCCGACCTCCTGCACGTCCACGATCTTGAGGCCCAGGCGGTCGGCGGCCTTGCGCGCGTCCACCACCGGGTCACGCCCGAAGGGGCTGGGATTCACGACCAGCGCCACCTTCGCGCCGCGGTCCTTCTTGGCGACGTACTCCAGCAGCGCCACGATGTTCTCGCTGTAGGAGCTGACCGGCAGGAACATGTAACTGTTGTTCGGCGCGTCGATCAGCCCGATGTGGTAGCTCGCGGGGAGGGTCGGCACCTTCGTTTCCTCGATCACCCCCTTGAGTTGCAGGTTGCTGCCGGTCGAGTAACTCAGGAAGATGGGCGTGTTCAGGTTGCCCACGAAATCCTCGAAGTTGCGCTGGGTGTTCGCGTTGTTGTACTGGTCGTCGCGCACCACGCAGTTCAGCCGCACGCCCGGCAGCATGTTCTGCGCGTTCGCGTATTTGCAGTAATCCTCCACGCCCGCCGCGTAACTCGCCCCCGCGTCCGAGGTGGGGCCGGTAATCGCCCCCGACCACGCCAGGGTCACGGTCTTCTGCGCGGCGGCCAGCGAGAGGGAAACGAGGGCGGACAGGGCCAGGGCTTTCTTCATGGTGAACCTCCGAAGGGGAGTGGGGGGAGCGGGTAAGGAGCAGGTTGAAGGGTGAAGTTGGTGGGCGGGCCGCGTTCCTTCCGTTCCGCGGCGGTCGGGAAAACACCGACCGCCGCTGCACTACATGAACGCTCTTTCTGCGGCAACTCGCTTCGCTCGCGGGGCCGTTTCAGAACTTATACGGCCACTTCTTGAAGTACATCCGCGAAAGCCGCCACCAGTTGGCGAGGCCGCGCGGCTCGAACATCAGGAACAGCACGATAGTGAGGCCGAAGGCGAGGGGCCGCAGCGCCGTCGCCACGTCCACCCCCTCGGGAAAGAGGTTCTGCCCGCCCAGCCACTGGCTGAGAACCTCCATGCCACGGTCCAGCGCGACGATGAACAGCGGCCCCAGGAAGGCACCCGGCAGGCTACCCAGGCCACCCACAATCGCCATCGCCAGCAGTTGCACGCTGATATGCAGGCCGTAATCCTCGATCACGACGGCCTTCTGGAAGTAGGCGAAGAGGCCACCCGCGACGCCCGCGTAGAAGCTGCCCAGCAAAAAGGCGGTGAGCTTGGCGACGCCGGGGTGAATCCCCATCGCGGCGGCGGCGCGGTCGTTGTCGCGCACGGCGATCAGCGCGCGGCCGTACTTGGTCCGCAAGACGTTGCGCCACAGCAGCGCCATCAGCACCAGCACGGGCAGAATCAGGTAGTACCAGAAGCGGTTGTGGTTCAGGAAGGTATCGCGGATCCCGAACACCTGCACAGCCGGCAGGCTGATCGCCCCGCCCTGTTGCAGGAGCGGCAGGTGCCCCACCGTCCACTCGAAGATGATCTGGAAGGCCAGCGTAGCCACGGCGAGGTACAGATACTTCAGCCGCAGACTGGGCAGGCCCACGAAGGTGCCGATCAGGGCCGCCGCCACCCCGCCCAGTGGGATCGCCACAAAGAAGGGCAGGTTCAGCCGGGTAGCCGCGAGCGCCGTGGCATATGCGCCCACCCCCATGAACGCCGCCTGCCCGATGTTGATCAGGCCCGTGTAGCCGGTGGTGACGTTCAGGCCGATCACGGCCACCGCGTAGATCATGATCAGGTTCACGTCGCGCAGCAGCGTCTTGGGCAGCAGCAGCGGCAACGCCAGCAGCACCAGCACCAGCACGATCAGCGACAGTTGCTCGGCGGAGGTGGCGAAGATCGTCTGATCCTGCGCGTACCGCGTGCGGTAGTTGCCCGTCTGGGTAAAGCGGGAAGCGGGCATCAGGTGGCCCTCCGGGCCAGGCGGAAGGCGGAAGGCGGAAGGCCCAGTGCCCACCTCCAGCCCGCACCCTTGCCATCTGCCGTCTTAAACACGTTCAATCTCCTTCGTGCCGAACAACCCGTAGGGGCGAATCAGCAGCACGGCGATCAGGACGATGAAGGGAAACACCTCGCGGGTGCCGCCGCCCGGCACGATGGCGTCGAGATAGCCGGCCGAGAGGTTTTCCAGGATGCCGATCAGCATTCCGCCGACAATTGCCCCGATCACGCTGTCGAGGCCGCCGAGGATCACCACAGGAAAGACCTTCAGGCCGATGCCGGCCAGGCCGCCGAGGGTGAGGCCGCTCATCAGGCCGAGAATGACCCCGGCGGCGGCGGCGGTGAGGCCCGCGGCGGCCCAGGCGAGGGCAAAGACGCGCTCCACGCTGGTGCCGACGCTCATGGCGGCCATCTGATCGTCCGCGACGGCGCGCATGGTGATACCCAGGGTGGACTTGTTGAAGAAGTAGGTAAAGGCCCCCAGCAGACCCAGCGCGGCCAGCACCCCGGCGATCTGCGTGCGCGAGAGCGGTGTGCCGAACACCTCGATCCCCTGGCCGCTCAGGACGGCGGGCGTCTGGAAGCTGAAGCTGCCCGCACCGTAGGGCGTGAGGTGAATCAGGCCGTCGATGACGCTGCTCAGGCCGATGGTCACCATGATCACCGCGATGATCGGCTCGCCCACCATGCGGCGCAGGAACACCCGCTCGATCAGCATGCCCAGCAGGAAGGTGGCGAGCATGGCGATCAGGCCTGCCAGCCAGAAGTTCAGGCCCCGCTGCGTGAGGGCAAAGGCGATAAAGGCCCCGGTGGCGATGATCTGCCCGTGCGCGAAGTTGATGACCCGGCTGGACTTGTAGATCAGCACGAAGCCCAGCGCGGCCAGCGCGTAGATGCTGCCGATCACGATGCCGGCGAGAAGCAGTTGCGGGAGAAGGTCCACTCAGGCTCCTTTCGGGGGGGCGGCAGGCACCGCTGGCCCCAGGTTCTTCATGCCCCCACCGCCGCGCGCCGCACGGGGGCCGGGGGGCCAGCGGTGCCCCCACTGGGGACACGGTGAATGGGCACGTCCGTCTCCACCCGCTGCACCTGCCCGTCCTGGTACTTGAACTCGGCCTGCACGCGCACGCTGTCCGAGCCGTCGTAGAGTGCCGCGATGATGGGCGCGTACCGCTCGCGGACGATCCCCCGGCGGACCTTGCCGGTGCGGGTGAGTTCGTCGTCGTCGGCGTCGAGCTGCTTGTAGAGCAGGACAAAGCGCCTGATCCGCTCGTGGGGTTCCAGGCGTTCGTTCACCGCCTGCACTTCCCGCGCGATCAGGTCGGCCACCTCCGGCTTGCCGCTGAGGTCCCTGTAGGTGGTGTAGGCGAGCTGGCGTTTTTCCGCCCACTGCCCGGCCGTCAGGGGGTCCACGTTCAGCAGCGCGGTCACGTCCTCCTGCCCGTCGCCCAGCACCACGGCTTCCTTGAGGTAGGGGCTGAACTTCAGGCGGTTCTCGATAAACTGCGGGCTGAAGCGTTCGCCGCGCGCGCTGAGCATCACGTCGCTGAGGCGGTCGATCACGATCAGGTGGCCGTCTTCGGTGAGGCGGCCCGCGTCGCCGGAGTGCAGCCAGCCGTCCCGGATGCTCTCGGCGCTCGCCTCGGGCTTCTTGTAGTACCCGTGGCACACGGCGGGGCTGCGGCTGATGATCTCGCCCTCGGCACTGATGCGGACCTCGCCGCCGGGCAGCATCTTGCCGACTGTGTCGAAGCGCACGTCGCCGTCGCGGTGGACATAGGCGATGCCCACGATCTCGGTCTGCCCGTAGATCTGCTTCAGGTTCACGCCCAGGCCGTGATAGAAGCGGAACACGTCCGGACCCAGCGCCGCGCCGCCCGTGTAGGCCCGCCTCAGGCGCAGAAAGCCCAGTTGGTCGAGCAGCGGCCGGGTCAGGCCCCAGTACGCCAGCCAGCGTTTGAGGGCGGTGGCCGGGCGGGGTCTTTTCCCGGTCAGGGAAGCGTCGGCGGCGTCGGTGCTCCACTTCAGCAGCCGGCGGTACACGGCGCGGTTCAGGCCGTAGCTTTCCTGCACGCGCAGGAACATCTGGCTCTGGATGTTTTCCCAGACGCGCGGCGGGGCGAACATCACGTGCGGGCCGACCTCCACCAGATCGCTCATGGCCGTCTCGGTGCTTTCGGGAAAGTTCACGGTCAGGCCGCACGACAGCGCCACCGCCACCGTCATCATCTGCTCGCCAATCCAGGCCAGCGGCAGGAAGGAGAGGTAGTCGTCGCCGGGCCGCAGCGGGTCCACCTCGCCCAGCGCCTGCCCCATGTACAGCAGGTTGCGGTGGCTGAGCATCGCCGCTTTGGGCAAGCCGGTGGTGCCGCTCGTCAGCGAGAAGTGGCAGATGTCGTCCGGCTGACCGAGGGCCGCTTCCCGCCCGAACACGTCCCCGGCTTCCCGCCGCCCCAGTTCCAGCAGTTCCCCGAAGCTCATGAACCAGTCGTCCGGGGCGTGTTTGCTCATGCCGCGCGGGTCCTCGTAGATCACCCGGCGGACCTGCGGCAACTCCGCGCGGTGTTCGAGCAGCTTGTCCACCTGCTCCTCGTCCTCGGCCAGCACGACCACCGCGTCGGTGTAGTCCACGACGTAGCGCACCTCGCTGGCGACGCTGCTCTGGTACACGCCCACGCTGACGGCCCCGAGCGCCTGCGCGCCCACCTCCATGAACACCCAGGCGGGAATGTTCTCCGCGATGATCGCCACCTTGTCGCCCCGGCGCACGCCCAGCGCGTGCAGACCGGCGGCCACCTCCCGCACCCGCTGGAGGTAGGCGGCGTAGGTCGTCTCGTTCCAGATGCCGTATTCCTTGTGGCGCAGGGCGACGGCGTCCGGCATTAGGGCCGCCCGCCGCGCCAGCAGTTGCGGGATGGTCAGGGCGGCCACGTCTCCCAGCGGTCCGGTCCCTAGCGGTCCGGTCATGCGCCCACCGCCTGCGGCTGCGCCGCCTCTGCCGCGGCCACGCCGGTGTAGGCCTCGATCACGCGCGGGTCGCAGCCCACCTCGGCGGGGGTACCGCCCGCGATGCGCTGCCCGAAGTCCAGCACGTACACCCGGTCGCTGATGTCCATCACCACGCCCAGGTCGTGTTCGATCAGCACCACCGTGATGCCCTGCTCGCGCTGGATGTCGAGGATGAAGCGCACCATGTCTTCTTTCTCCTCGACGTTCATGCCCGCCATCGGCTCGTCGAGCAGCAGCAGCCGGGGCGCGAGGGTCAGCGCACGGGCCACCTCGACGCGCTTCTGGATGCCGTAGCTCAGGGTGCCGACCGGGTGCGTGCGGTGGGGTTCGAGTTCCATGAAGTCCACGATCCGCTCGACGTAGGCGCGGTTCTCGGCCTCACGGCGGCTGGCGCGGCCATAGAAGACCAGGCTGTCGAGCAGGCTGTAGCGCAGGTGGGTGTGCCGCGCGAGCAGCAGGTTCTCCACGACGCTGAGGCCCCGGAACAACTCCAGGTTCTGGAAGGCGCGGGCGATGCCGTACCCGGTGACGACATTGGGGGCGGCGCGCGACAGGTCGTGTTCCCCGAAGGTAATGCGGCCGCGCGTGGGGTGGTAGAAACCGCTGATGCAGTTCAGCAGGCTGGTCTTGCCTGCCCCGTTCGGCCCGATGATGCTGACGATCTCGCCCTCGGGGACGGTGAGGCTCACGTCCGTCAGGGCGTTCAGGCCCCCGAAGGTCAGGGTAACGTTCTCGACGTGAAGCTGCGGCATTTCACCTCCTGTGGGCCGGTGGCGTCACTCGGCAGGCGGGAGCGGGGAGCAAAGGCGGGGCTTCCCCCACGGCGGAGCGGGAAAGCACGAACCTGAAAGGATTGTCGGTGCCCGGATTATGAGTGAGTGGCAGGCACACTCGCCCTCAACCTGTCTAGATGAATCAGGTTCAAAGAACCAAAACCCTTTATCTGTCTAGACGTATTACAGCCCTGTTCACTTCTCCTCCTCATGCCGTGTCGCATCCTTGGCCCTGGACCCCTCACCGTGAAGACGCCCCTGACCCCCCTGGACCCCGTGCTGCGCGCCCTGAGCGTGTATCCACAGCGCCCCGCCCTGGTCGACGCGGCCGGACACGGGCACCTCAGTTACGCCGAACTGGCGGACCGGGCCGCGCGCCTCGTCACGCTGCTGCGCGAGGCGGGGTTGCCGCCGGGCGGTCACGTCCTGCTGGTGTCCCCCAACACCGCCGACGCGCTGACGGCCTTTCACGCGGTCCCGCTGGCCGGGGGCGTGATCGTGCCGCTCAACCCGCGCTTCACCGACGCGGAACTCGGCTTTCTGGGCGCGCACGCCGACCCGGTGCTCGCGCTGGTGGACGCGGCGCACCTTCCCCGCGTGGGGGCGGCCCTGACCCAGCGGGGCGTGCCGGTCATCGCCACCGGCACGGGTGGGGACCTCGCCGCGCGGCTGGCCCGCGTGCCGCCCGCGCCGCTCGCGGTGCCGGACACGCTCGCGGAGGACGACCCCATCAGCGTGAACTACACCTCCGGCACCACCAGCGACCCCAAGGGCGTGATGCTGACGCACCGGAGCGTCTTCCTGAATGTTACCAACATGCTCTACCACCTGAACCTGCGGCCCGGCAGCGTCTTTTTGCACGCGCTGCCCTTCGCGCACGCCAACGGCTGGGGCAGCGTGTGGGCAGTCACGGCGGCGGGCGGCACGCACGTGACGCTCCCGGACCCCGGCCCGGTTCCCCTGCGGGCCGCGATCACCGCGCACGGCGTCACGCACCTGTGCGCCTCGCCCGCGCTGCTGGCCCCGCTGGCGGACGCGGCCGCGCCGCAACCCCTCCCCCACCCCGTCCGGGTGATGCTGGCCGGCACCAGCCCGCCGCCGCGCCTGATCGGCACCTTGCAGGCGCAGGGCTTCGAGGTGCTGCACGGCTACGGCCTCACCGAGAGCAGCGCCCTGGTCACGCTGGCCGACCCCACGCCGGAAACGCAGGCACTTCCCCCGGAGGAACAGGCCCGCCTGCTCTCCCGCCAGGGGTACGCGATGCTGCTGGCCGGGCAGGTGCAGGTGATCCGCGACGACGGCACGCCCGTTCCCCACGACGGCCTGACGCCCGGCGAGATCGTGCTGCGCGGCAACCAGGTCATGAAGGGCTACTACAAGAACCGCGCCGCCACCCGCCGCGCTATCCAGGGCGGCTGGCTGCACACCGGCGACGTGGCCTGCGTGCATCCGGGCGGGCGGCTGGAAATCCTCGACCGGGCCGGGGACCTGCTGAACGTCGGCGGGCAGCCCGTCTCCAGCGCGCAGGTGGAAGCCGTGCTGTACCGTCATCCCAGCGTGCGCGAGGCGGTCGTGGTGGCCGCGCGGGGAGAAGGCGGGGACCTGCCCGTCGCCTTTGTCACGCTGCACCCCGGCGCGCAGGTGCAGGGCCGCGAACTGCTGGCCTTTGCCCGCCCGCACCTGCCCCCCCACGCCCTGCCCGCCCGCATCGTCTTCGCGCCCGAGCTGCCCAAGACCGCCAGCGGCAAGGTGCTGAAGTACGTGCTGCGCGAGCAGGCCGCCGGGCGGGCCGCCGGGCAACCCGCGGATTAGGGCGGCACTCCGCCCAGCCCGGAAAGGTTCGGCAACCGGTCACGGCACTGCCCCAGGCAGAAGGCGGCCGGCCGAAGGCTGATAGCTTTTCCCCATGCCGCCCCCTGCCCACACCCCCCCTGCCGTGACCCCCGACTGGGCCTTCGAGCGCGAACACTGGCGGCGCGGGTATTTCCGCGTGGCGGGCGTGGACGAGGCGGGGCGCGGGGCCTGGGCAGGGCCGGTGACGGTGGCGGCGGTGATTCTGCCGGGGCTGGCAACCGACTATCCCTTCCGGGACAGCAAGCAGCTCACGCCCGCGGCGCGGGAGACGCTGGCGGCGGAGGTGCGGCGGGTGGCGCTGAGCTGGGCGGTGGAACACGCCTGGCCGGAGGAGATCGACCGCCTGAACATCCTGGGGGCCACGCACGCGGCGGCGCTCCGGGCACTGGCCCGCCTGGACCCCCCGCCGCAGGCCCTGGTCACCGATTACCTCAAGCTCCGCACGCCGCTGCCCCTCAGCGCCCCACCCAGGGCCGACGCGCTGAGTTACAGCGTGGCCGCTGCCAGCCTGCTCGCCAAGACCGAGCGTGACCGGCTGATGCTGGAGCTGGACGCGCGGCACCCCGGCTACGGCTTCGCGGCCCACAAGGGCTACGGTGCACCCGCCCACCGCGCCGCGCTGCAACGCCTGGGGGTCTCGGAGGTCCACCGGCGCAGCTATGCGCCTATCGCCCGTCTGCTCGGCCCGACCCCGGAGGAACAACCATGACCCCCAGCGCCAGCGTTCTGGCCGTCAGCCTCAGCCCCGCGCACACCTTCAGCAAAACGCCGCAGCCGGAGATTCACCTTCTGTCCGGGCTGGGCGTGGAGGGGGACGCCCACGCGGGCCGCACCGTCAGGCACCGCTCGCGGGTGGCGCAGAACCCGGACCAGCCGAACCTGCGCCAGATTCACCTGATTCATGCCGAACTGCTGGACGAGCTGCGCGGGCAGGGCTTCCGGGCAGCCCCCGGCGACCTGGGCGAGAACGTGACCACGCGGGGCGTGGACCTGCTGGGGCTGCCCCGCGGCACACGGCTCCACCTGGGCGAGGCGGCGGTGGTGGAGGTCACGGGCCTGCGCAACCCCTGCGCGCAGATCGATGCCTTCCAGCCGGGCCTGCTGCGGGCCGTCCTGGGGCACGACGCCGCGGGGAACCTGATTCGCAAGGCCGGCATCATGGGTGTGGTGCTGGCCGGAGGCGCGGTGCGTCCGGGCGATAGGCTGCGCGTGGAGCTGCCACCGCAACCACACGAGCGGCTGGAACGGGTCTAGGCGGGTTCCCCTAGGGCGGCGCTCCGTTCCGTTGCCGCGTATCTTGGGCGGCCACTCCACTTCGCGCCGCCCTCATCACGGTTGCTCACTCCGTTCGGCTCAGAAAGGTCCGGCAACCTTTCTGAGCGCCGCCCTAACACCCCTCGCTCTTGAACCCCTCGCACGGCTCGTCGGGCATCCAGGGGGCGGCGAGGGCCGCCTGCGCCAGCTTCACGGCGAACGCTCCCGCCTCCCGCACCAGCGCGGGCGAGAGCGTGTTGTCGCTGGCGGCGTGGTAGTTGTCGTCCAGACCGCGGTGGATGAACACGGTGCGGACGCCCCAGGCGATGAAGGGCACCTGGTCGCTGCTGCCACCGACGTTCATGGACCGGCCGAAGGTTTCGCGTCGCTGGGTGGATTCGTCCTCAAACACGCGGATGCCGGGCCGCACCTGCTTTGCCAGCGGCAGCAGCTCGGCGTCGGCGGCGACCCCCAGCGGTTCGGCGGCCACGCCCACCATGTCGAGGTTCAGCATCGCCCGCGTCTGCCGCAGGGGGTAACGGTGCGCGTCCACGAAGGTGCGGCTGCCCACCAGGCCGTCCTCCTCGGCATCGAACAGGACGAACCAGGCGCGGCCTGCCAGGGGTGTCCCGGCCGCCTCGCGCGCGGCCTCCAGCACCGCCAGCACGCCGCTGGCATTGTCGTTCGCGCCGGGCGAGCCGTTCACGCTGTCGAGGTGGGCACCGAACAGCACTTCGGGTTTCGCCCCCACGCGGGCGGCGATGAGGTTGCGGCCCGTGACCTTCCGTACCTCCACGTTTGAAGTGAGCTGGGCCTGCTGGCCCGCCAGCGGCAGCACCCGCCGCCCGTCCGCGGCGCTGACCTGCACCAGCGGCAGGGGCGTGGCGGGCACACGCCGCACCTGCCGTGTCCCGCAGTCCTGCACCAGCACCAGGCCCAGCGCCCCCGCCCGCGTGGCCCGCTCCACCAGTTCGGTCCACGTCACCTCGTCGCCGTCCCACTCCCGGCAGGTGGTCAGGGCGATCTGCCCGCGCAGGCCCCGCGCCTCCATCTGCTCGGTGGTCGCCCCGGCGGGCAGGCGCACCAGCCGGCCCTCCTGCTCGCCGCCCCGGCTGCCGTACAGGGCGGCGGCAGGAACACTCAGGGACCCCACCTTCAGGGTGCCGCCCCGGTCGAAGGGCCGCTCCAGCGTCACCGGCTCCCAGGTCACGGGGTAGCCCAGCGCGCGGAACTGTGCGGCCAGCCAGTCCAGGGCGCGGTCATGGCCCCCCGCGCTCACCGGACGCGGGCCGAAGGCGCGCAGGTCGGCCCAGTCCTGCGACGGGGTGCGCGCGAGGGCCGCCGGCTGTGCGGGCAGGTTCTGCGGGCGGTTGGCCCAGTGCCAGGCACCCCAGCCGCCCCCCAGGACGAGCGCGGCGGGCAGGAGCCAGTGCCAGGCAGGACGGCGCGGCCGGGTCGGCAAGGGCCGGGAGCGGGCGTACATGGGTCCCAGCATAGGGGAGGCCAGCCCAGGGAAACGCGGGGCGTCACCGTGCGCGGGCGGCGCACTCGCTACACTGCACCCGTGAACGTCAGGTCCCCCGCTCAGGTCAGAAATTTCTCCATCATCGCCCACGTGGACCACGGCAAGTCCACGCTCGCCGACCGCATCCTGGAACGGCTGGGCGCGATGGGCGAGCGCGACAAACGCGACCAGACGCTCGACACGCTCGAACTGGAGCGCGAACGCGGCATCACCATCAAATCCACGCCCATCCGCCTCACCTACCAGCGGCCCGTGCTGGCTGATGGAACGGGCGGCGAAGAGTACACCTTCAACCTGATCGACACGCCCGGCCACGTGGACTTCAACTACGAGGTAAGCCGCTCCCTGGCCGCCTGCGAGGGCGTGCTGCTGCTGGTGGACGCCTCGCAGGGCGTGGAGGCGCAGACCATCGTCAACGCCTACCTCGCCATCGACAGCAACCTCGAAATCGTGCCGGTGGTGAACAAGATCGACCTCCCCGCCGCCGACCCGGAGGGGGCCGCGCAGGAGCTGGAGGACGTGATCGGCATTCCCGCCGAGGAGGCCATCTTCGCGTCGGGCAAGGCGGGGCTGGGCATTCCCGAGATTCTGGAGGCGATTGTCGAGCGGATTCCCGCCCCCTCGGGCGACCCGGAAGCGCCGCTCAAGGCCCTGATTTTCGACTCCTTCTACGACGCCTACCAGGGCGTGATCCTGTTCGTGCGGGTGCTGGAGGGCACCTTGACCCCCAAGCAGCCCATCATGCTGTTCTCGACCGGCAAGACCTTCGAGGTGGACAAGGTGGGCACCTTCAGCCCCGGCCTGGTCGTGGGCGACTCGCTCCCGGCGGGCGCGGTGGGCTGGGTCGCGGCGGGCATCAAGGACATCCACGACGCGCAGGTGGGCGACACCCTCACCGAAAAGGAACGCCCCACCCCCGAACCGTTTCCCGGCTTCAAGCCCGCGCAGCCGGTGGTCTTCTCGGGCCTCTACCCCACCGATACCGAGGACTACCGCAAGCTGCGCGACGCGCTGGACAAGCTCAAGCTCAACGACGCCGCCTTCACCTTCGAGCCGGAAACGTCCGAGGCGCTGGGCTTCGGGTTCCGCTGCGGCTTCCTGGGCCTGCTGCACGCCGAGATCATCCAGGAGCGGCTGGAGCGCGAGTACGACCTCGACCTGATCGCCACCGCACCCGCCGTGGTCTACCGCCTGACGCTGACGAACGGCGAGGTGTTCGAGACGCAGAACCCCGCCGACTTTCCCACCCGCGACCGCATCAGCACGGTGGAGGAACCGTACATCAAGCTCAGCATCATGCTGCCCGAGGACTACGTGGGGCCGGTGATGCAGCTTCTCCAGGAGCGGCGCGGCTCGATGGTCACGATGAACTACGTGGGCAAGCGCGTGGAGCTGATCTACGAGGTGCCGTTCGCGGAAATCCTGTACGACTTCCACGACCGCCTCAAGTCCATCTCGCGCGGCTACGCCAGCATGGACTACGAGCAAATAGGCTACCGCGAGGGCGACCTGCGCAAGGTGGACATTCTCGTCAACAACGAGGTGGTGGACGCCCTGGCCATCATCGTCCACGAGGACAAGGCGTACTCGCTGGGCCGCAAGATCGTGGACAAGATGGCGGAGGTGATTCCCCGGCAGATGTTCCCGGTGCCGGTGCAGGCCACCATCGGCGGCAAGATCATCGCCCGCGCCACCGTCAAGGCCTACCGCAAGGACGTGCTGGCGAAGTGCTACGGCGGCGACATCTCCCGTAAGAAGAAGCTGCTGGAAAAGCAGAAGAAGGGCCGCGCCCGCATGAAGCAGATCGGCACGGTGGAGGTGCCGCAGGAGGCGTTCCTGGCGGTGCTGAGCACGGAGGAGTAACCTTCCCTGGCCCGGCAGTCCACGCCTCATACTGATTCCGATTGAAGGGTGTTGAAAACACCCGGAAATCCGACCAGAGGGAGAAGGAACAAGGGCGGATTTCGGGAGATGGATGAACAGGCGGTGCCCTCCCGACTGTTCAGGAATTGGACGGAATCCGTATCACCCGTCCCCGCCCCAGCGGGGGCGTTCTGCTTTCTTCCCCCGGCCCGCAGGTGGTCCAGTAAGGCAGAGTTAGGCCGGGCAGGGAGTGCCGCTCATCCTGGCTGCCTAGCGTGCAGGAAACATTCCCCGGTTTCACCCCCGAAAGGACGGCCCTCATGACCCAGCTCCCCGCCTGGCAACCCCCGCCCCCCCTCACCACCAGTGTCCAGCAGATTCGCCCGCCCGCCCCGGATGTCTCCACCTTCGGCGGCACGCAGGTGCTGCGGCCCGACGTGGTGCGCGTGCGGCTGCCGATGGTGAATGCCTACCTGCTGGGCCTGCTGGGCGACCCCTGGGTGCTGGTGGACGCCGGGATGCCGGGCACCGCCGGAATGATTCGCGCGGCGGCCGGGAAGTACCACGCGGGCCAACCCCCGGCCGCCATTGTGCTGACCCACGGGCACCTCGACCACATCGGCGCGCTGCATGACCTGCTGGAGGAGTGGCCGGTGTCGGTCTACGCGCACCCGCTGGAACTGCCCCACCTGACCGGTCAGGTCGCCTATCCCTTCCCCGACCCCACGATGGGCGGCGTGATGAGTGCGCTTTCCCCGGCCTTCGTGCCCGGCCCCTTCGATTTCCGGCCCCACGTCCAGGTGCTCCCCTCGGCGGGCGAGGTGCCTTTCCTGCCGGGCTGGCGCTGGTTGCACACGCCGGGGCACAGCGCCGGGCACGTGTCGCTGTGGCGGCCCGAGGACCGGACGCTGATTGCCGGGGATGCCTTCGTGACCACCCGGCAGGAGACGGTCCTGGGGGCGCTGGCCTCGCGGCCCACCCTCGTTCACCGCCCGCCCGCCTACTACACGCCCAACTGGGACGCGGCGCGCGAGTCGGTGCGCCTGCTCGCGGACCTGAACCCCGCCCTGGCCGCCACAGGGCACGGCCACCCCATGACCGAGGTGCAGATGGACCTCGACCTGGCGCGGCTCGCCCGCAACTTCGACGAGGCGGCGCGGCCCCTGCGCGGCTGGTATCTGAACCATCCGGTGCCGGTGGCCCTGCCGCAGCCGGGAACCTCCGACCCGCTGCGAAACATCGTGCTGGGGACGCTGGCGGCGGTGGGCGGCCTGCTGCTGCTGCGGAAGCTGCGGCGCTGAGGCAGCGCGGGGCCATCTTCTTTCTCTGACCTGTCCGCACTCCGGTTCCAGCAGGCAGGCAGCATCTGGGCAGACGTAAACCGCGTCCTATCCGGCAAAAAGAAGCCGGGGAGGGCGCTGCCGCGGGACACATCACCGCCCCATCACAGGTGTGGGGTTTCTGTCAGAGGGCGATTCCTACACTCCGGAACGTGACCACAGGTGAGGTTTCCCTGAGTGCGGCCCGCCCCCTGCGGCAGGAGACGCGCGGAGGCACGCTGCGGGGGCAGTTCACGCTGGTGATTTTCCTGCTGGCGTTTCTGCCCAATCTGGTGCTGACGCTGGCGGCACGTCCGGGCCTTCCCTCGCTGATGCTCGCGGTCTGGATGGGCCTGGTGGCGGCGCTGTGCGGGCTGGTGGGCTATCTGCTCAGCGGCGTGCTGCTGCGGCCCCTCAGTCGCCTGGAGGCCGAAGTGGAGCGCGGCGACTTCGCGCACACCGGGCAGACGCGGGCGCACTCCGACGACCCCACCGAGATTCGCGCGCTGCGGGGGGCCTTTGCCGAGCTGCTGGGCCGCCTCTCGACCGAGCAGGCCCGCCGCAACGCCTTTATGGCGACGCTGGTCCACGACCTCAAGACGCCCCTGATCGCCACCGGCCACCTGACCCGCATCCTGACCGACCACCCCCTGCCCGACGCCGAACGGCACGAGATGGGCCGCGAGCTGCTGACCGAGAACGCCCGGCTGCTGGCCCTGGTCGGGCAGATGGCCGACGCCCACCGCTTCGAGCGCGAGGAGGTGCAGCTCTCGCCCCGGCCCACCGACCTGCGCGCCCTGCTGGAGTGCGTCACCCGCCGCCTGTTGCCCCAGGCCCAGGCGCGCGGCCTGACCCTCACCGTGACGGGCCAGGGCACCGCCCCCGCCGACCCCGCCGTGCTGGAGCGGGCCGTGACCAACCTGACCGAGAACGCCCTGCGGTACGCGCGGACGCAGGTGGCGCTGGCCGTGACCCCCGCAGGCGTGGAGGTGCGCGACGACGGCCCCGGCCTGGGCGCGCCGCTGGAGGAACTCGCGCAGCCGTTCAACGCCCAGCCCGCCACCATCGCGGGGCAGCAGTACACCGCCGGGACCACCGGACTGGGCCTCTTTATCGCCCGCCGCATCGCGGAGACGCACGGCGGCAGCCTCAGCTATGCCCGCCAGAGCGCTGGCCCGCATTCGCCCCATTCCGTCTTCACCCTCAATCTGCCGGAGGTGTCCCCTTGAAACTCGTGATTGCCGATGACCACCCCCTTTTCCGCATGGGCCTGAAATACGCCCTGCTGCACCAGGGCTTCGACGTGGTGGCCGAGGCCGCCGACGGCCTCCAGGCCCTGGAAGCCTGCCGCACCCACCAGCCCGACGTGGCACTGCTCGACGTGAAGATGCCCGGCCTGACCGGCATCGAGGTCTGCGAGCGGCTGCGCCTGACCCATCCGCAGGTGGTCAGCGTGCTGATCACGACCTTTGCGGAACCCGCCATCGTGCAGGCCGCGCGGCTGGCCGGGGCACGTGGCTACGTCAGCAAGGAAACTGACCCCGAGAGCCTGGCCCGGCAACTGCGCGACATCGCCGCCCATCCCGAGATCGACCGCCTGCCCCAGGTCGACGTGCCCCGCCTGACCCCGCGCGAGTCCGAGGTGCTGCCGCTGCTGGCCCAGGGCTTTTCCAACAAGGAAATCGCCAAGAACCTGGGCGTCAGCCCCGACACCGTCAAGGACCACCTGGCCCGCCTGTACGCCAAGCTCGACGCCGGGGACCGCACCGAGGCCGTCAGCCGAGCACGCAGTATCGGTCTGCTGGGGTGAGGCCGGGGCAGGGGGATGGGGGACAGCCGGAGATGCTGTCCCCTCACTCTTGGCCCGCGGCCGGGCAGGTTTCAGCGCCAGCCGCTGCCCAGCCAGGCCAGCAGGAAACAGACACCCGCGGCCAGGAGAGCGACCAGCATGGACGCCAGCGGCCACTGCATCTGCGGCGCAGCAGTGCCCAGGCGGGCCTGTGACATGGCGACGCCACTCTGGACGCCAAACGAACCCTGGGCAAACGAGCCGGCCAGGATGCACAGAAGGATGCCCGCAAGATTCAGCCCCGTCAGGACACCGTGCCGGCCGTGCTGAATCAGCAAGTCCCCCAGGAGCGCGCCCAGAACACTCGCAGCGCCGCCGTACAGTGCGCCGCGCTTCAGCAGGTTTGCCAGGGCTTGCCAGCCTGTCCGGGGCGTGACAGAGGCTTTCATGCGGCGATTGTAGAACTGCCCGGCCTTCTCCGGTACAGCTAGGCCGCGCCTACTTCTCCCCCCGTCCCGGCCGGTACCCTCGGTGATATGAGCGGCTCCCCTGTCTCCTCCCCCTTCCGGCTCTCTGCGCGTGCCCTGAGCCTCAAGCCCTCCGCGACGGTGGCCGTCACGTCGCGGGCGCTGGAGCTGCGTCGGGCCGGCGTGGACGTGATTTCCATGAGCGTGGGCGAGCCGGACTTCGACACGCCGCCCCACATCAAGGCGGCCGCAATCGAGGCCATCGAGGCTGGGAAGACCAAGTACACGCCCGTGGGCGGCATTCCCGAACTGCGCGAGGCCATCAGCGCCAAATTTGCGCGCGAGAATGGCCTGACCTACACCCCCGATGCCGTGACCGTCACCAGCGGCGGCAAGCAGGCCCTCTTCAACGCCTTTTTCGCGCTGCTGAATCCCGGCGACGAGGTGCTGATTCCCGCGCCGTACTGGGTGAGCTACCCGGAGATGGTGGCGCTGACGGGAGCGGTGCCCGTGCCGGTACCCACCACGCCCGAATCCGGCTTCATGCTTGACCCTGAGGAGTTGGCGGCCCGCGTGACTCCCCGCACCCGCATGATCGTACTCAACAGCCCCGGTAACCCGACCGGCGCGGTCTTTCCCCCGGAGGTGCTGGAGGCGGTGGCGGGGGTCGCGCAACGCCACGGCCTCGTCATCGTGACCGACGAGATGTACGAGCATCTGGTGTACGACGCCGAGCAGGTCAGCATCGGGCGGTATGCCCCGGACCACACGCTGACGGTCAACGGCGCGAGCAAGGCCTACGCCATGACCGGCTGGCGCATCGGCTACGCGGGCGGGCCGGGGGCCGTGATTGCCGCGATGAACGCCCTGCAATCCCAGAGCACCAGCAACGCGAGCAGCGTCAGCCAGGCCGCCGCGCTGGCCGCCCTGACCCAGCACGAGGAGACGGCCCGCTTTATCGAGCAGGCCCGCCACGCCTACCGCGAGCGCCGCGACCGCATCGTGGCGGGCCTGAATGCCCTGGGCCTGCCCACGCCCACGCCACAGGGGGCCTTCTACGTGATGGCCGACACCGCCCGCATCCACCCCGACGAGCTGGAAGCCGCCCGCCTCTTGCTGGACCAGGCCCGCGTGGCCGTGGTTCCCGGCACCGATTTCGCCGCGCCGGGTCAGGTACGCCTCAGCTATGCGACCAGCCTGGACAACATCGAGGAAGTGCTGCACCGCATCGGCCAGATGCTGGCGGACTGAACCCGGCCGCTCCGCGCCGCCTTACCCGGATGTGGGGCATCCCAACAGGCCTTTAGCTCCCCCGGCCCTCTTCGAGCGAGACCCCACCTACGCTGGAAGGCACAAGGAGGCAACATCCATGACGGACAACCGCAGGGACCAGAACAGCGAGACGACGGACACGGCGGCCGAGGGCGGAACCACCGGCCAGTCACTTGGCACAGCCACAGGCGCGGGAGACATCGCTGCTGAAGGCGGAACCACCGACGAGGCCACGGGCACCACGCAGGACACCGCGAGCGGTGTCGGCGGCACCACCGACGGCAACCTGGGCCGAATTGCCGACGGCGAAATCGGCCGCGACCGGGAACACAACAACCCCACCTGACGCTCGCCCGATTCCGACCAGCTTCAAAAGCCCTTGCCCCGGTGGGGGTTCCTTTTTGGCGGCGGGTAAAAGCACAGGACTTACGCGAAATGGGGTCTTCGGCAGAAGTAGGAAGTTACAGGTTCCTCCGCTGGGACGGCTTCGCCGTCCACCCCCCTCCCAGCCTCCCCCGCAAGGGGGGAGGAGAAAAAAACAGTTCAGCCCGCACTTTTCTTCCGTTCCCAGAAAAAGCCAAAGCTCCTGCCCCCCCTGTCCCTTCAAACTTTGGAGCCGACGCCCAGGTCCCACCTTGCAAGCGGTCAGGCCTGGAAGACGAGCCGTTCGGGCCGCCAGGCCCGAGGCCGCCCGGCGGGCCAGGCATGGCAACCAGTGGGAAACCGGGGCGAAGCCTGGCAGGCCCAGAACCGCCAGGAACCCCCTTGCCCAGCGCAACGCTGCTCCCCCCTGCCCCCCGATGGGGGGTAGGGGGGCTGGGGGGGCGGGGGGAAGCTCGCTACAAGATGCCCTGTAAACCCCTACGTCTCCTCCACCCACCGCACCTTGTCCCCCATCGGCCGCCGCTCCCCCACCGGCCACTCCCCATCCACAAACCCCAGATACACCAGCCCCATCATGCTCGCTCCCTCCCCAAACCCCAGCGCCTGCGCGGTGTGCTCGTGCAGACTGGCCGCGTTGGTAATCCACTTGCTGCCAATACCCAGCGACCGCGCCGCCAGCATCAGCGTCTGCACGGCGCAGGCCACGGCCCACTGGTCCTCGTAAAGCGGCATCCGGGGCTTCTCGGCGGGCTGGACGGCGACCGCCAGCCAGACCGGCGCGAGACGCTGCCGCTCCCGCTGCGTGCGCAACACGTCCGGGTCAGCCTGCTCTTCGCCCTTCAGCCGGGCCAGCGACGTGGCGAGGACTTCCGCCAGCCGCATCCGCCCCTCGCCGGTAAAGACCACGAAGCGCCAGGGTTCGGTGCGGCCGTGACTGGGTGCCCAGTTGGCGGCTTCCAGCAGCGTCAGCAGCGTCTCCCGGGGAATAGGGTCGGGCCGCAGCCGGGCCAGGTCCACGGTGCGGCGGGCGTGAATGGTGGTCAGCAGGTCGAGCGGTTCGGGCAGGTCAGGCAGGACAGACACGCGGTCCAGGGTAAGGCGAAACGCGCCGGGAACCCCTGGAATGGGAACCTCCGGGAGCCGCACGCCGTACCAGGGAGCATGACGAACAGTGACGGCAGCTCCAGCCTCCGCGACTTTCTGGCCCAGACCGCCGAGCGCGACCAGCCCGGCGAGGTGTTCGAGCTGGAAAGCAGCAAGATGCTGGAGGTCAAGGTCCAGGGCCGCATCTGGAGCAAGCTGGGCGCGATGGTGGCCTACAAGGGCAACCTCTCCTTCAAGCGCGAGGGCACCCTGGAAGGCGGGCTGATGAAGGCCCTCAAGCGCGCGGTGAGCCAGGAGATGAGTCCGCTCGCCAAGATCGAGGGGCGCGGCGTGGCCTACCTGGCCGACCAGGGCAAGGAGGTGCAGATTCTGCGCCTGGCGGGCGACAGCCTGAATGTGAACGGCAACGACCTGCTCGCCTTCGAGGACAGCGTGAACTACGACATCACGATGCACCGCCGGGTGGCCGGGATGGCAGCGGGCGGCTTATTTAGCGTGCGGCTCCAGGGGAGCGGGCTGGTCGCCATCCTCAGCCACGGCAAGCCGCTGACGCTGCGCGTGACGCCGAACGAGCCGATTTTCACCGACCCCAACGCGACGGTCGCCTGGAGCGGCAACCTCCAGCCCCAGCTCCGCATGGACGCCAGCCTCCGCAGCATGTTCGGGCGCGGCGGCGGCGAGACGTACCAGATGGTCTTTCAGGGCGACGGCTTCGTGGTCGTGCAGCCCTACGAGGAGTTCGAGCAGGGCCTGGGGGGCGAGGGGCAAGGCGGGGGGCGGAGTCTGGGGGACCTGTTCGACTGAAGGGCGCGGGAAGCGGTGCGCGGTACGCGGTGAAGGCAGTGCCCGCGTACCGCCTCCTGCGTACCGCGTCCCCCTCTTCCCGCTACACTCCCCCGATGAGTCTGGTCGTGATGGCAACGGGAGGCACCGGGGGGCACATCTACCCGGCGGTCGCCACCGCACGGGAACTGATGGCGCGGGGGCATGACGCGGTGCTGCTGGGACAGCGGGGCGGCATGGAGGAACGGGTGGCCGCCGAACAGGGCCTCGCGTTTCACGGGGTGGACGCCGGGAAGCTTGCCCGCAGCGGGCAGGGCCGCCCCGACCCCCGCGAACTGCTGCGGGCCGTGCGCGGCGTGGCGGAGGCGCGGGCCTTTCTGAAGGAGGCCGGGCCGGGCGCGGTCGTGGGCTTCGGGGGCTTTGCCAGCCTGCCCGGCGTGCTGGCCGCGCAGAGCCTGGGCCTCCCCACCGTCCTGCACGAGCAGAACGCCCGCCTGGGCCTCACGCAGCGGCTGGCGGTGGGGCGGGCGCGGGCGGTGGGCACAGCGTACCCCACAGTTATCGGGCTGCCCGAGAACAAGGCGACGATGGTCGGGATGCCCGTCCGCGAGGAGCGTCTGCCGCGTACCGAGGCGCTGGCGCGGCTGGGCCTGCGGGAAGGCCCCCTCACCCTGCTGGTGATGGGCGGCTCGCAGGGGTCGCTCGCACTGAATAACGCCGTGCCCAACATTCTGCGCGAGGTGTTCGGGCCGCAGGGCCGCTCGCCGGAAGGCCCCGTACAGGTGCTGCATTCCACCGGGCCGCGCTGGCTGGACGAGGTGGCCCCGCGGGTGGCCGACCTGCCCTGGTACCGGCCCGTGGGCTACACGGATGCGGTGGCAGCATGGTCGGCCTCCGACCTGGCGATTACCCGCGCGGGGACGGGCACGCTGGCGGAGGCGGCCTTCCACGGCGTGCCGCTGGTGATGGTGCCGCTGCCCGAATCGGCGGAGAACCACCAGTACCACAACGCCCTCAGCGTGCAGGAGGCGGGGGCCGGGCGGGTGGCCGAGCAGAGCAGGCTGGCCGGGGAACTGGCCAGTGCGGTGCTAGAGTGTGCGGTGCCCGGCACGCGCGCGGCGATGCGGGAAGCCGCCCTGCGGCGCTCGCCCGCCGGTGCCGCGGGCCGTTTTGCCGACCTCGTGGAGCGGCAGTTGCGCTGAGCGCCCCGCTTCCAGGTGCCCCGGACCTTCATAACCATGACTGACTCTTCCCCCCGCTCCCCCGAACCGGCCTCCCGCCCCGACCCCCTCTCCCGACCCCACTATCACCTGATGGGCATCGGCGGCATCGGCGTGAGTGCCTTCGCGCGGCTGCTCGCGGCGCGGGGGGTGCAGGTGAGCGGCTGCGACGAGCAGCCCTCCGAACTCACCGAGCAACTCGTGCGCGAGGGCATCCCCGTGGCGACCGGCCACGACCCCGCCCACGTGCAGGGCGTGGACGTGCTGATTGCCTCCGAAGCGGTGCCCAAGGACCACCCGGAACTGGTGGCGGCGCGGGCGGCGGGAGTGGAGGTGCGGCCCCGCATGGCCCTGTTAGGCGAGCTGCTGCGGGCGTCCCCCTCGGTGGGCGTGGTGGGCACGCACGGCAAGACCACCACCACCTCCATGATCGCCGTGGCAATGCAGGGCGCGGGCCTGGACCCGGCCGCCTTCGTGGGTGGCATCGTGCCCGAGTTCGGCAGCAATGCCCGCCTGGGAGAGGGTCCCTTCGTGGCCGAGGTGGACGAGTCCGACCGGGGCTTCGCGGCCCTCGCATGCGAGACGGCCGTCTTCACGAACGCCGAGGACGACCACGTGGGCGGCAACCAGGCCACCTACTGGGAGACGGTGGAGGAACAGCACGCGGGCTTCGCGCGCTTCGTGGGGCAGGCCCGGCGGGTGCTGTACTGCGCCGACTGGCCGGGCCTGGCGGAGCTGAGCGCGGGGGCACGGGAACGCCTGAGCTACGGCCAGGCCGAGGGAGCCGACTACCGCGCCGCGGACCTGCGCCCCGACGCCGACGGCACCACCTTCACGGTCCTGCGCCGGGGCGAGCCGCTGGGCGAGGCGCGGGTCGGGCTGCCCGGCACCCACAACGTGCTGAACGCCCTCGCCGCGCTGGCCGTGACCGACCTGTACGGCGGGGACTTCGGGGCCGCCGCCGCCGCGCTGGCCGCCTTCCGGGGACCGGGCCGCCGCTGGCAGCGCATCGGGGAACTGAACGGGGCGCTGGTGGTCGACGACTACGCACACAACGCCACCAAGGTCGCGGCGGCGGTGCAGGCCGCGCGGCAGACCGGGCGGCGGGTGCGGGTGGTGTTCCAGCCCCACCGCTACCTCCGCACCCAGCAGTCCTGGCCCCGCCTGGCCGACGCCCTGATGGCCGCCGACGAGGTGCTGCTGCTGGACATAGCCGCCGCCTCCGAGACGCCGATTCCGGGCATTCACGCCACCCTGGTCAGCGACCGCATGAGTCAGGGCGGGCATACCGGCGTGCGCTACCTGCCCGACCGCGGCGAGGTCGTGCGCTACCTGCGCGAGACGGCGGGCGCGGGCGACATCATCGTGACGATGGGTGCGGGCGACGTGTGGAAGCTCTCGCGCGAACTGGCGGGGGTGGGCGCGTGACCACGCTGCCTGTCACCTCCAGCCGCACGGGCGCACGGGTCGAGCGCCTGCCGCTCGCGCGCTTCACCACGCTGGGCGTGGGCGGCGAGGCCGAGGTCTGGTTCGTGGGCAGCGCCGGGCAACTCGCGGAGGCGATGGAGCAGCCCTACCGCGTCCTGGGCGGCGGCAGCAACCTCGTGATTGCTGACGAGGGCGTGCCCGAGCGCGTCCTGCGCCTGACCGGCCCGCTGGCGGAAACCGACCTGACGCCCGACCCCGCCCTGAGCGACGGCGAAACGGTCGTGACCGGCTGGGTGGGCGGCGGTGTGCCCCTCCCCGGCCTGATTCGCAAACTCCAGAAGCTGGGGCTGTCCAATCTGGAGGGCACCGTCGGCATTCCCGCACAGGTGGGCGGAGCCGTGTGGATGAACGCGGGCACCCGCTACGGCGAGATGTTCGACGGCCTGCACACGCTGGAAATCGTGACGCCGGGGGGCACGCGGCAGGTCACGCCCTTTGACCTGGACTGGGGCTACCGCCGCAGCGGCATTCCGCGCGGCCACGTGGTGTCGCGCGTGCGCCTGAAGTTGCGCCGCGCCGCCCCGGAGGAAGTCCTGGCGAAGATGGACTTCGCCGACACCGCCCGCAAGGGCCAGCCCAAGATGAAGACACCCGGCTGCGCCTTCAAGAACCCCGGCGGCGTCTCGGCGGGGCGGCTCATCGACGAGGCGGGCCTCAAGAGCACCCGCGTCGGCAACGCGATGATCGCCCCCGAACATGCCAACTTCATCGTGAACCTGGGGGGCGCGAGCAGCCGCGACGTTCACGCCCTGCTCTCCCTGATCCGGGAGCGCGTGGGCGTACCGCTGGAGCTGGAATACGAACTGTGGCCCGAACAGGGCTGAAGGGGAAGCTCTCAGCGGTCAGCTTTCAGCCGCCAGCAAAACGGCTGCCGGACGCTGGGAAAAGGCGTCCCGCACGTCTTCGTCTTGGGCAACAGCCCCAGCCTCTTTGCACCAAGCTGACCGCTGATAGCTGACGGCCGACCGCTCATGGCAGGATAGGCCCCATGACCGACCCTTCACCGCGCGCCAGGAACCGCAGAATCACTGTGGTCGCCGACGTGCCGGACCCCGTGACCACCGACCCAGCGCCGCCCCCCCCGCCCGAGGAACCCGCCGAGTCTGCACCGCCGCCGCGCCGCAGGGTGAACTGGGGCCGCGTGTGGTGGGGCCTGGGGGCCGTGCTGGTGGCCGGGCTGCTGGCGGCGAGCTGGTTCGCGCTGCCCATCCGCACCGTCAAGGTCGAGGGCAACGGGCGGCTCTCGGAGGCGCAGGTGCGGCAACTCGCGGGCCTGACCCCGGGTTTCGCGTGGCCGTACTACGGGGCGTGGCGGGCGCAGAAGCTCGCGCGCAGTCCCTGGATTCGTTCCGCAGTGGTCACGCGGCGCTTTCCGGACACGGTGGAGGTCCGGGTGACCGAGCGCGTCCCCTTCGCGCGCTGGCAGCGGCCCGACGGCCGCGTCGTGACGCTGGCCGAGGACGGCCGGGTGCTGCCGGGGGCGGCCGGGGTGGGGGCGTTGCCGCTGCTGAGCGGCTGGGGACCGGGCCGGGTGAAAGACGCGCTGTTCGTCGCCCGCGCCTTACAGCGTTACAATGTTCAGTCGGTCGCTTACACGCCTTCGGGCATCACGGCCCACACTGCCAGCGGCACGGTCTGGAGTGGCGACCTCAACAATCTGCTGAAGTATGCTGGGGCCGTCGTGCAATATCCCAGCAAAGAAATCCACATCTACCCCTGGGGGGTGAGCGTCCAGGAATGAAGGACAACCCGATTATCGTGGGGCTGGATATCGGCACCACCAAGATCACCACCGTCATCGGCGAGGTCGCGCCGAATGGCACCGTCGACATCATCGGTGAGGGCAGCGTGCCCAGCGAGGGCATGAAACGCGGTGCCGTCGTGAATCTGGAACGCGCCACCCAGGCCATCCGGCAGTCGGTGCAGAACGCCGAGCGCGTGAGTGGCGTGCGGGTGCAGACCGTCTTCGTGTCGGTCGCGGGCAACCACGCCAAGGCCATCACCAGCCACGGCCTCGCCGCCATCCGCCGCAATCAGGAAATCACCCAGGCCGACGTGGACCGCGCCATCGAGAACGCGCGGGCCGTGCCGCTGGACCCCAATCTGGAAATCATCCACACGCTGCCGCAGGAATACGTCGTCGACGGCCAGGAGGGCATCAAGAACCCGGTCGGGATGCACGGCGTCCGGCTGGAGGTGGACGTGCATATCGTGGCCGGGACCGCCGGGCCGCTGCTGAACCTGCGCCGCTGCGTGCAGGAGGCGGGGCTGAAGGTCGAGGGCTTCGTACTTCAGGCGCTGGCCTCGGGTCTCGCCACGCTGGAGGCCGCCGAGCAGGCACAGACGGTCATCGTGATCGATATGGGGGGCGGCACCACCGACGTGGGCGTGTTCAAGCGCGGCAACCTCGCGCACTCGGCCGTCATTCCCATCGGCGGCGAGCACGTGACCAACGACCTCGCGCAGATTCTCAAGATTCCGCACGAGGAGGCCGAGAATGTCAAGCACCGCTACGGGGCCGCCGTTCCCGAGCTGGCCGACCCCGACCTCACGCTGGAGATCACCAGCGCGAACGGGGCCACGCACGCCATCAGCGCCTTTGAACTCTCGCGCATCATCAAACCGCGCCTCGCGGAGATTTTCGGCATGATCCGCGACGAGATCGATCAGGCCCTCGGCCCGGTGGAACTGGTCGCGCAGGGCGTGGTCCTGACCGGCGGCGCGAGCCTGCTGCGCGGCACGCCCGAACTGGCCCGCGACCGCTTCCGCCTGCCGGTACGCCTGGGCCGCCCGCGCGGGATCGGCGGCCTGACCGACATCGTGAGTGGCCCCGCGCACTCGACCGGCGTCGGCTTGGTGCTGTACGGCATCGGGCAGGACGGCAAGGTGCCCCTCTCGGTCTTCCGCGACGAACCCGAACTGGCCCCCGCACCTGCGCCCGCCCCGGCCCCGACCAGCGGCAAGGGCAGCGGCCCGCAGGCGGCGGTGCAGCCGGAGGTCACGGTTGTGACGCCCGCTCCCGCCCCGGCTCCCGAACCCCAGAAAAAGGACAAGGGCAGCTTCATGGAGCGCATGAAGGGCATCTTCAAGGACTGGTTGTAAGCCTCCTTCCCCTGCCGGATGACTTCTGGCAGGTTCTGGGTCTTCAAGTTCTGGGTCTTCAGGTTCTGGATGTTCGGGTTTTGGGCGTTACGCTACGTTAAACTACAGCGCATGACAGTGGTCGCCCCCAGAGGCGGGCCGCTGCCCTAAGGAGACATGATGCAAGCGGCCAGAATTCGCGTGATTGGCTTGGGTGGGGCGGGGAACAATGCCGTGAACCGCATGATCGAATCGGGACTCGAGGGCGTCGAATTCGTCGCCGGGAACACCGACGCGCAGGTGCTCGCCAAGAGCCACGCCGAGGTCCGGATCCAGCTCGGCGACCGCCTGACACGCGGCCTGGGAGCCGGGGCCGACCCCGAGGTGGGCGAGAAGGCTGCCCTGGAGGACCGCGAGCGCATCAAGGAATACCTCGACGGCACCGACATGCTGTTTATCACGGCCGGGATGGGCGGCGGCACCGGCACGGGCAGCGCGCCGGTCGTGGCCGAGATCGCCCGCGAGATGGGCATCCTGACGGTCGCCATCGTGACCCGGCCCTTCAAGTTCGAGGGACCCAAGCGCCAGCGCGTGGCCGAAGAGGGCATCGCCAAGCTGACCGAGCGCGTGGACGGCATGATCGTGGTGAACAACGAGAAGTTGCTCACAGCGGTGGACAAGAAGGTCAGCTTCCGCGAGGCCTTTCTGATCGCCGACCGCGTGCTGTACTACGGCGTCAAGGGCATCAGCGACGTGATCAACGTGGAAGGCATGATCAACCTCGACTTCGCGGACGTGCGCAACATGCTCTCCAACTCGGGTACGGTGCTGATGGGCATCGGCGCGGGCCGCGGCGAGAAGGTGGCCGAGGAAGCCGCCATGAGCGCCATCCACTCCCCGCTGCTGGAGCGCGGCATCGAGGGTGCCCGCCGCATCCTGATCAACGTGACGGGCAGCTTCGACCTTTCCATGACCGACGCCAACGAGATCGTGGAAAAGATCCGCGAGGCCACCGGCTTCGAGGACCCCGACATCCTCTTCGGCATCACGCCCGACGAGGCCGCCGGGGACGAGGTGCGCGTCACTGTCATCGCCACCGGCTTCAACGAGGGGACCTTCCCCACCGGCCTGGGGCTGGGCAAGGCGGGCAGCCGCGGCACCAGCATCGACACCATCGTGCGGCCGGTGCGCGGCCAGTCGGGCGGCAGCAGCTACGACCCCAAGGACTACGACATTCCTGCCTTCCTGCGGAACGTCGGGCGGGACTGAGTGAGGGGTTAGGGGAAAGGGGGCCGGGGCGGATGCTCGCGGCCCCCTTCCTATCGAGGGGTCAGCCGCACCTCGGCCAGCAGTGCCCGGTGGTCACTCAGCACGTCGGGGAGGGTGGAGGTCTGGACGGCAGCGGCCCCCCGCGCCCACACGTAGTCAATCCGCGAGTGGCCGAAGCGGGCGTGGTGGGTGAAGCCGGGGCCGCTGCCTGCCGCCCGGAAGGTGTCGGTCAGGCCCAGCGCCTCCAGCCGCGTGTGCAGTTCGCCGCGCGGCGGGGCGTTCAGGTCCCCCGCGAGGATGACCGGGCCGGGGGCCTCCCGCAGCACGCCTGCCATGACACCCACGAAGTCCCGCCGCACGGCGAGGCGGCGGCTCATGCGCGCTGCTAGGGAACGGCGGAGGCGGATGTCACTCGCGCTGGGCAGCAGGGCCAGCGTGGGCAGGTGCGTATTGACGACCGTGACGGCCTGATCCCCGACCCGCACGCGCGTCAGCAGGACGGCGTGGGGCGAGCGCGGAAAGGTCACGGCCCGCGAGGTCAGCACGGGCAGGCGCGAGAGCGTGAGCAGCTCGTCGTGGCGGGTGAGGCTCCAGCCGGGGAAGGCCGCCCGCACCCGCGCCTCGTAGACTACCCGCCGGTCCCGGCCCAGGGCCTCCTGAAGGGTGAGCAGGTCCACTCCCTCGCGCCGGGCCAGGGCGGCCAGCCGCTGCGGATCGGCGCTGGCAAAGTCGGCGTTCAGCGTGAGGACGCGCAGGGGGACGCCGCTCGCCTCCGTTCCTACATGTGGGAGCACGAAGCCCACCTGCCCGGCCGTGAACGCCAGCACCATGGCCACGTTGAGCGCGGCCCAGGCCCACCTCCGCTTCCTCCAGGCGGCCCAGGCCAGCCCCAGCGGCACCGGCAGCAGAAGTTGCGGGGGCAGGCTGTCCAGCCCTGCCACCCACCACCACGTCTCCGAGCGGGCGCGGGTCAGCAGACCCCAGCCGAGGGCCAGCAGGGCGAACGCCAGCGAGAGGGCGGGGAGGCGGCGCGACTGGCCCGTCACGGCGACCGGCTACACACTCAGCGTCTTGGCACAGCGGTACAGGTCGCGGCTCACGTCCTTGCGTTTCTCCCAAGTCTCATGGAGGGGCGTGTAGCCGACCTCGCCGTTCACGCGCCCGACCATCACGTCACTGCGCCCGTCCATCAGGGCGTAGACGGCGGCCTCGCCCAGCCGGCTCGCCAGCACGCGGTCGCTGCTGACGGGCGAGCCGCCGCGCTGGATGTGGCCCAGGATGCTGACGCGGGTTTCCAGGCCGGTGCCCGCCTCGATGGCCTGACTGACCCCCAGTGCCCCGCCCGGATACCCCTCCGCGACGATGATGATGGAACTGGCCTTGCCCTTCGCCACGCTGCCCTGCACGATCTGCACCACGTCGTCCACCGGCTTGGGGTCTTCCGGGATAAAGACCTCCTCGGCCCCGCCCGCCACGGCGACCTCCAGCGCGATGTGCCCGGCGTGGCGGCCCATCACCTCGATCACGAAGATGCGCTCGTGAGAAGCCCCGGTGTCGCGCAGCTTGTCCACCGCGTCCAGGGCCGTCTCCACGGCGGTGAAATAGCCGATGGTGTGGTCGGTGCCGTACAGGTCGTTGTCGATGGTGCCGGGAATCCCGATGACGGGGATGCCGTGTTCGGCCTGAAGGAAGTGTGCGCCGTGAAAGCTGCCGTCCCCGCCGATCACGATCAGGCCGTCCACCCCCCAGTCGCGCAGGTGCTGTGCGCCGCGGGCGCGGCCCTCGAGGGTGCGCCAGGTATGAGAGCGGGCGGTCAGCAGGAGGGTGCCGCCGCGCTGGATGGTGTTCGCCACATCGCGGGGGCCGATCAGGCGCATGTCGCCCCGGTGCAGGCCGGAAAAGCCCCGGCGCACGCCCACCACCTCCAGCCCGGCGTGCGTGGCGGTGCGGACGACGGCGCGAATGGCCGCGTTCATGCCGGGCGCGTCGCCACCGCTGGTCAGGACGGCCAGGCGCTGAATGCCGGCGGGGTTGGGGTGGTCGGTCAGGTGGGGCAGGTCGGTCACGGGGAACTCCTCGAAGAACGTCTCGAAAAGGGCGCGGCGAAGGTCAGACGGACCCCGAAAGGTGGCCGGGGCAACCCCAGAACAGATGGGGGCCGTCTCAGGCGTCCTGCGTGACCTGGAGGGCCAGCGCATAAGCGTCATTCTTACGCAAACCCTGCGCCATCAGCAATTCCCGGATTTCCCGCGCGCCCCGGCCCTCCTCTGCCCAGGCCCGCGCAAGGGCGGCGTGGTCGGGCGCCTCCTCGCCGGGAACAGCCTCCCCCACCGGGCGGCCCGAGACGACCACCACGATCTCGCCGCGCACACCTTCCGCGAACCGGGCGGCGAGGTCGGACAGGGTGCCGCGCGCCGTTTCCTCAAACTTCTTAGAGAGTTCGCGGGTGACGCTGGCCGGGCGCGTCTCGCCGCAGGCCCCCGAGAGGTCGGACAGCGTGGCCCCCAGGCGGTGCGGACTCTCGTACAGCACGGTGGTCTCGGGGCGGGCGGCGATAGCGGCGAGGCGTTCCTTGCGCTCGCGGCCCGACCGAGGCAGGAAGCCCTCGAAGGTGAAGCGGGCATTCGGCAGGCCCGACAGCACCAGGGCCGGAACAAAGGCCGTCGCGCCCGGCAGCACCTCCACGGGAATCTCGGCGGCCACCGCCGCCCGCACCAGCTCCGCGCCGGGGTCGCTGATGCCGGGCGTGCCCGCGTCGCTGACGTAGGCGAGGCGGGGATATTCCTCCAGCACCTGCGGCGCGCGGTGCATGGTGTGGGCGTCCAGCCGCACCAGGGGTCTGCCGATGCCCAGATGCGCCAGCAGCGCACCCGTCCGCCGGGTGTCCTCGCAGGCCACGGCGTCCGCCCCACGCAGCACCTCCACCGCCCGCAAGGTGATGTCCCCCAGGTTGCCCACCGGGGTCGGCACCAGCCAGACGTGGGGGGAAGAAGGCTGGCCGGTCATGGGGGGCCTCCATGACCGGCCAGCAACCTGCGGCCAGCGGCCAGCCGGAAAAGCTGACTGCTGGTTGCTGGCCGCTGGCCGCTCCTAATCATTCCCCCCATCGCCCACGCCGCCCAGTGCGGGCACGGCCTCCGCGACCAGGCCCGGCGTGGGCTTGAGGCGGATGCGGACCTTGCGGGGGCGGTTCAGGGCGCTGGTGATGCGTGCGCGCAACAGTTCCGCCTCGCCGACCGTCACGGTCACGACCGTGCCCTCGGGGAGCCGCGCCCCGATCAGCACGACCACGCCATCTTCCACGATGCCCTTGTAGGCCCTCATATGTCCCCCACTCTATGCCCGCCCGCCCCGGGGCGTCCCCACCCGCGGCTCACGCCTGTTCCCCCTGTGCCCGGCGCTGCCGCCGCTCGGCGCTGGAAAGGGCCTCACGCAGCGAGACAATCTCGCTCTCGCGCGCCCCGCCCAGCCGGGCGTAGCGGTCGATGACCTCCGACGCCTCGCGCCGCCGGTCCAGCCGCAGCAGGAGCGTGCCGAGGTGTTCGCCGCCCACGAAATACGCGCGGGGGTTTTCCGGGTCGGCCAGCACCTGCGCCCGCGCCGCGTCCAGGCGGGCCAGCGTATCGCGGTGGCGGTTGACCTGCCAGCGCACCAGATAGGTCGCCAGCGCGAAGATCAGCAGCGCCCCCAGCACCGAGGCCGTGTAGACCTCCGGCACGCCGAGTTGCAGCCCCAGCCGCACCGTCAACGGAAAGCAAAAGGCCAGCACCACCAGCACCGCCAGCGTCGCCGCGTAGTTCACCGTAGCCCCGGCAGGAAGGCGAGCATGGGGGACAGTTTAGCGTGCGGTGAGTGGGCAATGGGCAGGGGTTAGAGCATTGGTTGTAAAGATGGCTGCTTTTTTGACCCTCTCCCCTTGCGGGACTCGTAGAGCTGCGGAGCAGAGAGGGCCTTGCGAAGCAAGGGGAGAGGGGTTCTTTTGATGACAAATGCTCTAGGGGTGAGGGGTGAGTGGGAAAGACTCCCAGTCCACTGCCCACTCACCCCTTCCCACTCCCGGCTTCCCGCACCCTATCCTCCTCCCCATGCGCCTGCACCTGATCACCGTCGGCGAACCCAAGCTCGCCTATGCCCGCGCCGGCTGGGACGAGTACGAGAAGCGGCTGCGGCGGTATCACAAACTTCAGGTGACGCGGGTGGGCGGCAAAACGCAGGCGCAGGAATCCGAAGCGATTGCAAAATCGGCGGGCCGCACGCCCCTCATCCTGCTCGACCCGCGCGGGGGGCAGTTCAGCAGCGAGGGCCTGAGTGCCTACCTGGACGCACAGGCGCTGGGGGGAGTGGGCGAACTCGCCTTCGCCATCGGCGGGCCGGAGGGACATACCGAGACCCTGCGCGCGGGGGCGCACCGGCTCTGGAGCCTGGGCCAGCTCACCCTGCCGCACGACCTCGCCATGATCGTGCTGCTGGAGGCGCTGTACCGGGCGGCGACGATCAGCGCGGGGGAGCCGTATCACCGGGGGTGAGGGGCTGTGGGTTGTCGGTTGTGGGGTGTGGGAAAAGACAAGGTGGGAGACGCTTTTCACGCCGCCCACCCCGCTTTTTTTCTCCTACAACCTACAGCCCACACCCCACAACCCTCCTCAGAACCTCACCACCACCCCCGCCCGGTACACGTTCTGCCGCCCGAAGTTGCCCTCGGCAAAGGCGTCGAAGGGACCGGGCAGCCCGAAGCGTGCGCCCAGCGTGGTGTGCAGGGACGTGGTGCCGGAGTTGAGGGGCACCGTCACGCCTACCCCCGCGTAGGGCCGCAGCAGGAGCAGGTTCACGCTCAGCAGGGCGTCCGCGCCCACCTGGAGGCCGCCCTGGCCCAGCAGCGCGGTATCCAGCGTGCCGCGCAACTCGGTCTGCACCGGGCCGAAGCCCGCCACCCGCCCGTAAGCCCCCGCGTGCAGGCCCAGGTTCCCGCTTCCCCCCGTCACTCCGGCCTGCACGCCGAACCGCTCCGCCCCCGCCGCGCTGCCCAGCAGGGCCGCCAGCACCATCACCTTCCCCAGTCGCTTCATGCTCAGAGTGTGGGCAAGGGTCATGCGAGGAGGATGTGAAGGGGGGTTGTGGGGTGTGGGTTGTGGGCAGTGGGAAAAGAGGGGGTGGGAGACGCAGATTCCGTCTCCCACCCCGCTTTTTCTCCTACAATCTACAGCCCATAGCCCACAACCCTAGATCGTCTCCACCTCGAACCGCAGCCCCAGCGCCTCCGTCTCGGCGTTCGGGTCACGACCCGCAACGAGGGCGTATCCGGCGTGGTCCTGGGTCAGCCAGGCGTCCGTGACGCGCTTGAGGTCGTCCAAGCTGACCTTCAGCAAGCGGGCCTTGTAGGCCTCCTGCACCTCGGGGGTGTAGCCGGCCTGGTCGCCGTAGAAGCGCAGGCGGCCCGCTGTGTCGGGGCTGGTGAGGGGGTCGAGGGTCTTGCTGGCCCCCAGGATAGCCTCGGTCAGTTCGCGCTCCCCGAGTTCGGTGTCGAGGAACTGCCGCGCCGCGCGGAAGACCTCGTAGGTGCGGGTGATGTGTGGGTCGCGGTAGGAGCTGAGGCTGAAGACGCCGCCGCGGGCATCGAAGGCCGCGCCGCCGCCATACGCACCGCCCTTCTCGCGGATTTCCTTGAGGAGGTACTCGCTGCGCAGCAGCCGCGAGAGCACCAGCAGCGCCGGGCTGTCGGGGTGCGTGTAGGGCACGGTGCGGAAGGCGACCGCATTGAAGGCGACCGGCGAATCGGTGAGCCGCGCCCGCGGGCCGCCCGCCAGCGTGCCGGGGTGGGGATGGCCGACCGGCGCTTCCCCGGTGAATTCGCGCGTGACCGGCGTGAGGTCGAGGTTCAGGTCGTCCTCGGTGGCGGTGAGGCACAGCAGGGGCTTGCCCTGCAAGAGCAGGTCGCGGACGCGGTTCAGGCGCTCCAGCAGGGCGTCCAGCCCGCCACCCTCCACGATTTGCTTGAGGTTCTCCAGGGCGGTGAGGCCGCTGAAGTGTTCCTCGATATTTCCGGCGGGGCTGACCTGGGCGGCGGCGAGGCGCTCGGCGTAGGCGTTCCCGGCGTTCACCACGCTGGCCTTGAGGCCCGCCAGGCGCTGCTTGAGCAGTTGCTCCAGCCGCTCGCGGGTGAACTCGGGCGCGGCGATGATGTCGCGCAGCACCTCCACCAGCGCACCCCCGTTGCGGGCCAGCGCCTTGCCGCTGAAGGTGAGGGACAGGCGCAGGGTGTCGAGGTCGTCGGGCTTGCCGCCCACGCCCACGCTCGCGCTCACGCCGCCCGTCACGGCCTCGATGCGGCGGGCCAGGGCGAGGTAATCCTGCCCGGCCGCGCCGCTGCGAGTCACCGCATAGGCGTACAGCGGCAGCGTGTCCAGCAGGTCGGCGGGAAGCTCGGGCAGCCGCACCTGCACGTCCAGGTACGTCAGGCCGCCGGTGGGCTGGGGCACGCGGCCGATCAGCGCGCGGCCCGCCTCCTCGGTGGTGTAGGGCACGCGGGGCACGGTGGGCGGCACGTCGGCCAGGGTCAGGGTAGGCAGCACGTCGGGGCTGCTCTCCTGGCCCTGGAGCGACTGGAGTTGCAGGCTCTCGCGGACGATGCGGGCGCGGTCCTCGTCGGTGAAGCCCTCGCTCAGGCGCTGCACCAGTTCGCGCTCGGCCTGCTCGGTGCGGGCGGCGAGGTCGGGGTCGGGGGCCAGCACCAGCGTGACGCGGTGGGGGTTGTCCAGCAAGTCACGCTGAAGCATCGGCTCGAAGACCCGCCCGGCCTTGAGGTCGGCGCGCAGGCGATCCAGTTCGGCGTCCAGGCGCAGGCCCGTCACCGGGTCGCCGCCGTAGAGCCACGGCCCCAGCAGGCGGAACATCACTTGCAGGCCGTAGGGATAGCCGCTGTTGGACACCTCGCGCTGCCCGATCTCGAACTGGTGCAGGCTGCTCTCGATCAGCTCGGGGTCGATGCCGTCACGCACGATGGCGGCCAGGGTGTCCAGCACCAGGCTCTGCACCTCGGCGGCCTTCCCGGCGCTCAGGCCCTTGAGGCCCACCGCGAAGGCCCCCTCACGGAAGTTGTCTCGGTAGCCGGAGAGGTCGGCCAGCGCGCTCCCGATGCCCGACTCGATCAGCGGGCGGGTGAGGGGCGCGGCGGGGTTGCCCAGCAGCACGTCGCTCAGCACGCTCCAGCGCAGGTTCCCGTCGGGGTCGGTGGTGTGGCCCAGCTTCCAGGCCACGCTGACCTGTCCGCCGCGCTCCACGTCGCTGCCGGGGTAGGTCACGTCCACCCGGCGCGGCTGGGCGAAGTCGGGCTGGTCGGGGATGCTCACGTCCAGCGTCTGCGGGCTGAACTTGCTCATCACGTGCGTCTCGATTTCGTCCAGCACGCGGGGCAGGTCGAGCCGCCCGTAGGTGTAGAAAAAGGCGTTGCTGGGGTGATAGTGCGCGGCATGGAAGGCCCGCAGCCCCTCGTAGGTGAGGTTGGGGATGTCCTCGGGCGAGCCGCCGGAGTTGTTGGCGTAGGTGAGGTCGGGGTACAGCGCCTTGCCGAACGCGCGCCACATCACCGCGCCGGCTGAGGCCATGCCGCCCTTCATCTCGTTGTAGACGACGCCCTGGAGCTTCAGGGGCGTACTGGGGTCGTCGGGCGTCTCGAACTCGAAGCGGTGGCCGTCCTGGCGGAAGCTCTCGTAGCGCAGCAGCGGAAAGAAGGCAGCGTCGAGGTACACGCCCAGCAGGTTGTAGAAGTCCTTTTCATTCCGGGTGGAAAAGGGGTAGGTGGTCCAGTCGCTCGCCGTCATCGCGTTCATGAAGGTGTTCAGCGAGCGCGGGATCATGGCGAAGAAGGGGTCGGCCACCGGGTACTTCTGGCTGCCCATCAGCACGACGTGTTCGAGGATGTGCGCCACGCCGGTGCTGTCCTGCGGCACGGTCGGAAAGGTCACGCCGAAGGCGAGGTTGTCGTCGTCGCGGCTCACGTGGGCATGGCGCGCGCCGAGGTCGTGGCGCAGCAGCACCAGCGTGCCCTGCATCTCCGGCAGGGCCTCCACACGTTCGACGGTGTAGCGGCCCAGCCGGTCACCAGCGGCGGGCAGCGCGGGAAGGCGTTCGGTGGTGGTCATGGGGGGAAGTCTAACGCGGGGAGGTTCCGGGCTTTGAGCGATGAGCTATGAACGGGCACCCGCGAGCTTCTGCTTCTGGCGTCAGCCATCTTTTTCATAGCTCATGGCTCATCGCTCCCCCCTCTCCCTCATGAGAGGCCGCTAGACTGCTGGGCATGCGACAAGCCTTCCCCGGAGGGGCACTGCTGGCTGGCCTGGCGCTGCTCGTCTCGTGCGGCAGCACCCCCACCACCGCGAACGGGACGACCAGTGCCCGTGACGCCCTGTACTTCACGACCACCAATCTGCCGGTCGGGTATCTCTCCGAGAACTACGACGCGCCCGTGACGGTGGCGGGCGGCACGGGGCCGTATGGCGTGCGGCTCGCGGCGGGCAGCCTGCCCCCCGGCCTGAGCCTGCGCAACCTGCACCTCGTGGGCACGCCCACCAAGACGGGCACCTACACCTTCACGCTGGAAGCCTCCGACGCCAACCTCAGCAGCAAGGTCCAGCCGTACACGCTGAACGTGAACGAACTGCCGCCGCTGGCCCTGAAGCCGCAACTGCCGGGCGGCGAGATTCGCGGCGAGACGCGCATTCCGCTGAACATCGTCGCGCCCCGGACCGTGCGGGCGGCGCGCGTGACCTGGGACCTGCCCGAGGGCGTGAGCGTCACGCGGGTGCAGCCGGCCGACGCGGGCGGCGTGCTGTTCTGGAAGCAGGCGGGGCGCACCCTGACGGTGGACCTGGGCTTCAAGGCCGTGCCGCGCTCGGGGACGCGCGTGGCCCTGGTCAGCCTCAAGCCGCAGAAGGTCGTGACCCTCGACACCGCCCGCTTTGCCTACGAGGCCCGCGACGGCGAGGGCAAGATGCTCGCGGAAGTCAAGCTGCCCGAACCCCCCGCACCGCCCGCCCCGGCCAAAGCAGCTCCGGCCCCCACGACCCCCGCCACGACAGCCCCGGCCAGCCCCACCCCGGCGGGGACCCCGGCGACGCCTGCGGCCGCGCCCACCACCCCCGGAACCACGCCGGGGACGCCTACCACGCCCCCGGCTGACCCGGCGAATCCGGGCACCCCGGCCCCCACGCCCCCGGTGACGCCGACGCCCACCCCACCTGCCCCCGGAGGCGGGTCGTGAGGCGGGCGCTCGCGATTCTGGCCGCGCTGGCTCTGAGTACCGCGCCGCTGTCGGCCCACGCGACCACTGCCCCGACGCTCACGCTGACGCAGCAGGCGCAGAAGGCCGACGTGATCGTGCGCGCCAAAATCGGGACGCCCAGCAACGTGAAGGAGGGCGAGGTGACGTGGCTGGTCTATCCCCTGACGGTCACCGAAACCGTGGCCGGGGACGCGGCCAGCTTGCCGCAGCAGGCCGGACAGCCGGTGCTGTATGTGCTGCCCGGTCTGGAGGGCCTGCCCGATCTGCGCGCCGGACAGGAAGCCTTTCTGCTGCTCTACAGCAAGCGGCTCGACAGCCCCATTGTGGGCTTCAACCAGGGCCTCTACCCCATCGAGAACGGGAAGGTCGTGCGGCCCGGCGGGGCAGCCACCACGACTGCTGCCGCGGATATCACGACCACTTCGGCCGCGCCCACGGGTATATCGCCCGGCACGGCCACGACTCCACCCACTCCCGGCACCGCAACGGCCACAGCGACCACTCCGGCTTCCCCGGTCGTGACCTCGCCGCCCCTGACGGCTCCCGCCTCTGGCCCAGCCGCCCCGGCGGGCACGACCAGTCCGGCCACCACCCCGGCGTCCCCCGGCGTGACCACACCACCGCTGCTGCCTTCCACATCCACCTCCCCGACCCCGGCCACACCTGGGGCGACCGGCACTCCCACTTCAGCCAGCACCCCCAGCAACTCCAGCCCGGCCAGCACCCCCGGAACCGGCAGTGCGGCGAATCCGGCCGCCTCCCCGGCCACAGCCCCCGCCACCGACGACCCCCTCAGCGACCCGGCGAAGTTCCGTGACGCCCTGCGCGCCGCGCGGGGGGCGAAATGAAGCGCCTGTCGTGGGGGGCACTGCTGGCCCTCGCGCTGCTGGGGGGCGCGCAGGCGGCGACCGTCAAGCTGCGGCCCCAGGGTCCGGAACTCACCCGGCTGGTGCAGCAGGCGCTGGCGGCCATCAGCACCAAGGAGACGCCCGTCACGCTGGACACCAGCAGCGGCCCCCTTCTGACGCTGGGGGGCAGCGGGGCCACCGCCGTGCCCTTCAGCCCGGACGTGGTGGCCCGGACCCTGAGCGCGGGGAGCGAGCGCCGCATCGAGTTCAACCCGCAGGGGCCGGTGCCGCTGGCGCAGGCCGTGCGCGACGCCCTCGCCCAGGAACTCGGCCTGAAGGACTGGACCCCGACCGCCGCCCGCTTGCGCCTCAGCGGGGCCGACCTGAACGGCGACGGCAAAATCGACCTGACCGACCTCGCCCTGCTGATGAACAACTACGGCAAGAGCGGCGTGACCGTGGGCGACCTCAACCAGGACCGCAAGGTGGACGACGCCGACCTGCGGCTGTTCAGCACGCAGTACCGGCCGTAGGGGCCTGGCGGCCCGGTCAAACCGTCTAAAAGTCTGACCATCTAACCGCCTGGGAAGCCAAAGCGGTTGGACGGTCAGACGGTTTGACCTTCAGACTGCGCCGCAGGCGCGCCAGGCGCTACCCTGCCCCCATGACAAGCGACGAACGCGACACCATCGACCTGCAAGACTTCCTGAAGCTGCGCGGGCTGGTCGAGACGGGCGGGGAGGCAAAGTTCCGGGTGCAGGGCGGCGAGGTCCGGCTGAACGGCGTGGTCGAGACGCGGCGGCGCAAGAAGCTGCGGCGGGGCGACGTGGTGGAGTACGCGGGCGAGCGCGTGCGGGTGGACTGGTGAGCGGCTCGGGGGGCCAGGCGGCCGGGTACGCGGAGGCCATCACCGACTTCCGGCGGCGCAAGGACGAGCATTTCAGGGCCGGACATGGGCCACTCCCGGCCAGTGCGCTGGAGGGCTTCCGGGGCCTGAGCTACTACCCGCCCGACCCGGCCTGGACCTTCACGGTGCCGGTGGAGCGGGTAGGCGGCGCGGAGGTCACGCTGAGCACGAACACCGGCGAGGAGCGCCCGATGGCCCGCTTCGGGACGGTCCGGGTGGACCTGCCGGACGGCCCGCAGACCCTCACCCTCTACGCCCCCCCCGGCGACGAGGCCCCGGCGCGCGTGTTCGTGCCCTTTCGTGACGCGACGAGCGGCCCGGAAACCTACGGGGCGGGCCGCTATCTGGACGCGCCGCTGACGCAGACGCCAGGTGGCCTGGAAGCCCACCTCGACTTCAACCTCGCCTACCATCCCTACTGCGCTTACGGCGAGGGCTGGACCTGCCCGCTACCCCCCCGCGAGAACTGGCTCACGCCGCCGGTGCGGGCAGGCGAGCGGCTGCCGGAGGAACGCCCGGAGCCGTAAGCCTGGGGCTGCCAACGGCACAAGGCCAGAAGCTCCCTCAGCGACCGACCAGACCCGGATTCGGCCACAGGCGCAGGTTGGCCGGGCCAGCGGCGTCCCGCAGGTCCACCGGGCCGTAGGTGCGCGAGTCCAGGCTCTCGCCCACCAGGCGGTTGTCGCCCTGCACCCAGACCTTGCCGGGGGGCACGCGCTGGGGCGGCTGGTCGCTCAGCACGCCGTCATTCACGTAACTCTCGGCCAGGGGTCGCCCGTCCACCACCACGCGACCGTCCTCGATGGCGACCGTCTCGCCGGGCAGGGCCAGCACACGCTTGACGTTGTAGGGACGGTGGCGCACGCCGTAGAGAGTCTCGTAGCTGTAGGGGCTGTCTGCCGGGGCCTTGAAAATCAGCAGGTCGCCGCGGCGCGGGTAGGGCGTGGGCAGGCCCCAGGCGCGCAGCCAGCGCGGGTATTTCAGCAGCAGCAGCAGGTCGCCACTCTGGAGGGTGGGATTCATGCTGTTGCCGTCCACCCGCGCGAAGGTCGCCACGAAGGTGGTCAGCAGCCACACCGGCAGCAGGGCACCCAGCACCCACACCCGCCAGAACGCACGGAACCCGCCGGGGTCACGGGCTGGCGGGGCGGGCGCATGGGTCATATGAACTCCGGTTGAACAGTGACAAAACTGTTCAACCCGAGCAGAGCGAGCAGGAAAGAAACGGTCGCCGGGAAAGGAGTTATCGAATCGGCGCTTTCCCGATTTGATAACGGATTGGACGGCAACCACCTCACGCGGGGCATGGTAGCAGCCCGGCCCGCCCACCTTCACCCACGCTTCAGACTCAGGGGGAAGAGCGCGGGGCAGCGAGTAGGCTGGGCCGCATGACGGCTCAGGAACTGAAGGTCGACAAGTATCACGAGGGGAGCGGCACGCCCGCCCAGGCGGGCAAGATGGTGCGCGTCCACTACACCGGCACGCTGGAGAACGGGCAGAAGTTCGACTCCAGCCGCGACCGCGGCGAACCCATCGAGTTTCCGCTGGGCGTCGGGTACGTCATCCCCGGCTGGGACCAGGGAATTGCGGGGCTGCGCGTGGGCGACAAGGCCCGCCTGACCATCCCCGGCCACCTCGCCTACGGGGCGGCGGGGGTGCCCGGCGTGATTCCGCCGAACGCCACCCTCATCTTCGACGTGGAACTGATGGACGTGCGCTGACGCCCTGGGCCTGAAGTCCCGCACAAAAAGCCAGAAAGCAGCGCCCCGCCCGGAGTCCGGAGCGGGGCGCTGCTAGAGCAGCCACCCTCAGCCGTTCTGCCCTCAGCTGTTCTGGCCGCTGCCGTCCTCGTCGTCGACGATGTCGTCCCCGGTCTGGTAGTTGCCCTGATCGTCGAGCATGCTCCCGCCCTCCAGCGTCACGTTGGGGTTGCCGGGGCTGTCCTGCACGACGCTGCTCTGTTGCGGGGTGGGAAAGGTCGACTCGGTGGCACTCTCGGAGTCGGTGGCGCGCTGGGGCAGGGCCACGTCGGTCTGTTCGTCATCACGGCGTCCGGTCATGGCAGGAGGGTAGGCGTGGCGGCGGCGGGGCACATGTGCCGGGCGTGAAGCGGCATTCACGGCCCCCCGCCCCACGCCGCTGTGCCACGCTGGGCCATGCCCGAATGGACCCTTCCCAGCTCCCCCACCGACCTGCGCGTGCTGGTGAGCGGCTACCAGTCGTGGAGCGAGGCGGAACTGCGGCCCCTGCTCGACCGCCAGTCGGTGCCGCTGATGCCCTGGCGCTGGCAGCAGGGACACGACCCGGCCTTTCTGCCCAGCGGCGAGGCGGGGGTGTGGCGCAGCCATACGCTGCTGGCCCTGATTCGCCCGGACGGGGGCGGCTGGGTGGGCTGCGCACTGGATGCCGCCTCCACCTTCACGCACTGGGAGGCCCGCGCGGACGGGAACGGCGTGCGCGTGACCTGCACCCTAGAGGGACCGCCCGTGGAGGTCGCCTGGGAGGAGACACCGGACGTCATCGGGGCGGTGGAACGCCTGAGCGCCGACCTGGGCCGCCGCATGAACGCCCGCACGCCCGCACCGCTGCGGGTCTGGTGCTCCTGGTACTCGTATTACCGGAACGTGACGCTGGACGCCGTGCTGGACAACGCCCGGCTGGCCCGCGAGCTGGACCTCCCCTTCGACGTGTTTCAGCTCGACGACGGCTTCCAGGCCGACCTGGGCGACTGGCTGGAGCCGCGCCTCTCCTTCGGCGGCCACGTGCAGGATCTCCCCGCGCGGCTGGCGGAGCTGGGCTTCACGCCGGGGCTGTGGCTGGCCCCCTTTCTGGCCGCCCCCACCTCGCGCCTCTTCCGGGACCACCCGGACTGGATGCTGCGCGGCGAGGACGGCTCCCCTCTCCCCGTCGGCCACAACTGGGGCGGGCCGTACTTCACGCTGGATACGACCCGCCCGGAGGTGCTGGACTGGCTGCGTGACCTGGCGCGGACCGTGCGGGGCTGGGGCTTCCCGTACCTCAAGCTGGATTTCCTGTACGGGGCGGCGCTGCCGGGGGTGCGCCATGACCCCAGCGTGGGGCGGGCGCAGGCATATCGCAATGGGCTGACGGCGCTGCGGGAAGGAGCGGGCGAGGACGCCTTCCTGCTGGGCTGCGGCGCACCGCTGGCCGCCAGCATCGGTCTGGTGGACGCCATGCGGACCGGGCCGGACGTCGCGCCCCTGTGGGACGACGAATCCCGCCGCCTCTGGCTGGGCGACGCGAGCGGGCCGAGCACGCGCAACGCGGTCCACACCAGCCTCGCGCGCTGGTATCAGCACGCCTGGTATCAGCCCGACCCCGACGTGATGATCGCCCGCCGCGAACTCAGCCTGCTGGGGCACACCGAGCGCCATACCCTGCTGGGCCTGCTGGACACGGTGGGCGGCCTGCGCGCGAGCAGCGACCCGATCGAACTGCTGGACGGGCCAGGACTGGAGCTGCTGCGGGCCAGCCTGCGCCTCAGCACGCCCGAACGCCCCCGGACCCTCACCCAGAGTTTCGGCGGCACGGTCACGCACTTCACGCGCGGCACCTTCAACCTGCTGGATGTGCCCGCGGGTGGCATCCCGCCCCACGGCTACCGCGAGCGGGAAGCCTAGGGCGGGGCGCAGAAAGGTTGCCGCCTTTTGGCAACCTTTCCGAGCGAAGCGAGTTACGCAAAAAGGGCGGCGCGCAGTGGAGTGGACGCCTGAGACGGGATTAAAATGAGTCCTTGGCATCCAGGAAGCGTGCAAGCTGCCCGGTCGCCCCCTCTCCCCAGCCCTCTGCTGCGCAGCTCTACGAGTCACCCGCAGGGGGAGAGGGGGCAGGCAAGCTATCTTGATATCAGCGAATCAACTTTATCCCGTATGAGACATGCGGCAACGCAACGGAGCGCCGCCCTAGAATGCCCGCCATGACCCCCGCTCCCCTCCCCGTGATTCTGGACGGCGACCCCGGCCTCGACGACGCCATCGCCTGGCTGCTCGCGCTCGCCAGCCCGGAGGAGGTGCAGGTGCTGGGCGTCACGACCGTGCATGGCAACGTGGGCTTACAGCTCACCACGCACAACGCCGGGGTGACGCTGGCGCTGGCGGGTGAGGCGGGGGCAGAGGTACCCGTCTTTGCCGGAGCCGACCGCCCCCTCGTCCGCGTGCCCCTGACAGCACCGGAGGTTCACGGCGACAGCGGCCTGCCCGCCTCCGACCTGCCCGAACCGGAGCGCGCCCCGGAGGCGGAACACGGGGTGAATTTCATCATCCGCACGGTGCGCGAGCGGCCCGGCGAGGTGACGCTGGTGGCGACCGGGCCGCTCACGAACGTGGCGCTGGCCTTCCGCCTGGCCCCCGATCTGCCGGGCCTGCTGCGCGAGGTCGTGTGGATGGGCGGCGGCACCGCGCAGGGCAACCGCACCCCTGCGGCCGAGTTCAACGCGCTGGCCGACCCGCACGCAGCGAGGGTCGTGCTGGAGGCGGGGGCCAGGGTACGGATGTTCGGCCTGAACGTGACCATGCAGGCCATCGCCACGCCCGAGCGGGTGGAGAGGTTGCGGACGCTGGGCAACCGCGCGGGAACCGTCAGTGCCGAACTGCTCACCTTCTACGCGGGCTTCTACCGCCAGCGCTACGGCCTCCCGGGCGGGGCACTCCACGACCCCGCCGCCGTCGCCGCCGTCCTGCGCCCTGACCTCTTTCAGATGCAGCCCATGAACGTGCAGGTGGAAACGCAGGAGGGCCTGAACTTCGGGCGGACGGTGTGCGACCTGTACGGCGTGACGGACCAGCCCGCGAACGTGCAGGTGGGGATGCGGGTGGATGACGCGGCCTTCTTCGAGCTGCTGCTGGAACGGCTGGGGCGGTTGCCCTGAGCGGAGAGTCCGACAGCGGGGCGGGCTTCGGGCCAAGAGCTGACCGATTGCTGGCTGAGGGCAGCCTGGCGGCGGGCACCCCTCTCCCCTTGCGGGAGAAAAAGCCGTGCACATCGCACTTTTCTTACATGGGAGGGCTACCCGCATCACCCATCTCAAGGGAGAAGCGTGGAGACGGGATCGGGACCGCTTCCTCCTCCGCCCCCAGCGGCTCGAAGCGGGCGCGAAACAGCTCAAAGGTCGCGTCCGCGATATAGAGCGTCCCTACCTGCTCGTTTCGTTCCCGCACCCGCCGCCGCGCCTCCTCCTCCGGCAGCGTCAGGGCGTAGAGGGTGAGGGGCACCCCCAGCGCCGCCGCCTTCGCCCGCAGCGCGTCCCGGCTCTCCCGCGTCCAGAAGCCGTGGTCCAGAATCACGGGCACGCCGAGTTCCAGGGCGCGGGTCCACTGCGCCTCCATGACCGCCATCACGCGGGCGTGGTAGACCGGGAACAGCTCGGCGGGTGGGTCCTGGCCATACAGGGCGACCATCCACTCGTCGCTGGTCAGGCGCAGGCCCGGCACCTCACGCTCCAGCCGCCGCGCGAAGGTGGTCTTGCCACTGCCGATAAAGCCGTGCAGGGCGTGAATGCGCGCCTCAGGCATGGGGGCCTTCCAGCCGGAGCGGCACCGGCGTTCCCTCGGGCAGGCGGTAGGCCCGCAGCATGCGGGTGCGCAGGTCGGCAATCACGTAGGGCACCGGGTACGCGGCCAGCCGGGCATCGGTGGGGCTGGGCCAGGCCGGGCCGCGCGGGTGGCTGTGGTACAGGCCCACCAGGGTGAGGCCGCCCGCCTCCATCGCCCGCAGCGCGCGCAGCAGGTGGCCGGGGTCGGCCAGGTAGGTGCGCTCGGGGTCGGGGGACAGGTTGGCGAGGGGGTACAGGGCGACGGCTTCGGCCGCTTCCCCGCCGGCCGGGTGCCCGCCCAGCGCCCCCACACACTCGCGGGGAGCTTCACGTTCGGCATGTGCCCACAGGGCAGTCACCAGCACGGAGGGCAGGAACAGGGCCACGCCCTCACTCTAGGGCGGGGCGCAGAAAGGTTGCCGCGCCTTTCTAGGCCGAACAGAGTGAGAAACCGTGATGAAGGCGGCGCGCAGAGGGGCCGGGAGAGGCGGAGGCAACTTCCCAGAAAACCGCGCTGGGCGCGGAGCAACCGGACCAGCAGGGACGGCGGTTCAGGTACACTGGGCGGCATGGCGAAGGCTCGTGCAAAGGTAGCTCCACCCGTGAACCGCTTCGATGGGGAGGCGCTGGGGCTGGTGCTGTTCGCGCTGGGCATCTTCCTGGCGGTGACCCTGACCCTGCCGCAGTTCACGGAGGGCGGCTTTATGGCGCAGGCGCGCGCGGCGCTGATCGGCTGGCTGGGCTGGGCCGCGTACCTGCTGCCGGTCCTGCCGGTCGCGTACGGCGTGCTGGTGTTTCTGGGCCGCGATCTGGCCGGGCTGACCCGGCGGGTGCTGGGCGGCGTGGTCGTGGTGGCGTCGCTGCTGGCGCTGCACGAGGTCTTCGTGCCGGGGGCGGCGGGCGAGGGGGCCGCGCGGGCGATGGCCCCGCTGACGGCGGCCCTGAGCTACGCGGCGGCGCTGCTGCCCCTCGTGACCCTCACGCTGGGGCTGGAAATCATGCTGCGCTACCCGGCCTTCACGCTGCTCAAGGCCCTGTTCCGGGGCCTGAGCGTGCTGCTGGGCGGGGCCACCTCCCAGGTGCAGGGGGCCATCGAGGCGCGGCAGGACGGGCGTGATTCGGCCCGGGCGCGGCAGCCGCTGCGCCAGGGCCTCGCGGCGCATACCCGCGACCTGGAGCAGCTTCGCAGGCTCTACCCCGACGCCCGCGAGCTGAAGGTGCAGCAGGAGGAACTCCGCGGGGCCGGGCGCGAGCTGCGCGGCCTGGACGAGACGGGCCTGAAGCATCTGGAGCGCGACCTGGCCGCCTGGCGCGAGGCCACCGCCACCTTCACCAGCCACGCGGCCCGCGACCTGCGCGACCAGGTGGCCGCCGAGGCCGCGGGTGCGGGCGCGAACGCCGAGGCCGTGGCGAACGAGGTCCGTGCCGGACGTCACGAGCTGCGGGTGGAACTGGCCAGCACGCTGGCGAGCGCCGCGCTGGAGCGGCTGCGCCGCGGCATGGTCACCGACCTGCAACGCCTGGCCGCGCGGGCGGGCAAGCTGGAACGCGAACGCCAGGCCGCCGAAAAGGCCCTCGCCAAACCCGACGCGGGCGTGCTGGCCCGCGAACTCCCCGCCCACCGCGAGCGCGAAAAGGCCTGGCGCGACCTGGCCGAGGACTTCACGAGCTGGCGGGGCCGCGAGCAGCACTATCCCGGCTGGCCCGATCTCGCCGCCGCCTTCGACCGCGCCCCGACCGAGCTGGCCGCCGCGCTGGCCGAGGCCCTCGCCGCCGACCCGGACGGCACCCTGAGCGCCCAGGAAGAGTGGCGCGCCCGCCTGGAACGCGCGCAGAAGGAGGCGCTGGAACGTGCCCAGGCGATGGCCGTCCAGTCCCCGGCCATGCCCTCAGGCGAGGAAGCGGTCCCCGCCCTCGACTTCGACTTCACCGCCAGTTCTGACCTGCCGGAAGCGGGCACCGCGGAGGAAGCCCGGCACGCGGAGGCCTCTCCCCTCCCCTCTGTCCCCCCTGCCCCGGCCACGGTCCTCACCGCGGTCGCGCCGACTCCCGAGCCGCTGCTGGGCACGGGCGGGGTGCAGGCCAGCGCGCCCAGCCGTCCGGCCACCCAGACCAGCACGGCCCAGGCCACCCTGAAGACGCAGGACGAGGACGACCACGCTGCCGACCAGGCCGCCCCCTGGGAAAGCGCCCAGCCGGAGCGCCGCCGCCCCACCCAGGGTGCGGTGGACCTCGCGCTGCCGGGCTATGACCTGCTGGACCCGGTTCCGGCGGCGGCCATGAATACCGCGCAGCTCGACGTGGCGGCGCGGCAGCGGGCGGCGGTGATCGACCAGACGCTGCGGCATTTCAACCTCCAGGCGAAGGTGGTGGATTTCGCGCGGGGGCCGACCGTGACCCGCTACGAGATCGAACCCGCGCCCGGCGAGAAGATCAGCCGCATCGCCAGCCTCAGCAATGACCTGGCCCGCGCCCTGGCCGTGGGCGGCGTGCGTGTGGAGGCCCCAGTGCCCGGCAAGAGCGTGATCGGCCTGGAGGTGCCCAACGCCGAGCGCGAGCCGGTCACGTTCCACCAGGCGGCGGCGGCCCCCTCCTTTCGGAACACGCGCGCCCGGCTGCCGATCATCCTGGGCAAGAGCATCGACGGCGAGCTGATGGTGGGCGACCTCGCCAAGATGCCGCACCTGCTGATCGCGGGCAGCACGGGGTCGGGCAAGTCGGTCTGCGTGAACACGCTGATCACCAGCCTGCTGTACCGCTACCTGCCCACGGAGCTGCGCTTCCTGATGGTGGACCCCAAGATGGTGGAACTCACGCCCTACGACGGCATTCCGCATCTGGTGCGCCCGGTCGTGACCAACCCGATGGACGCGGCGGGCGTGCTGCTGGGCGCGGTGGCCCACATGGAGCGCCGCTACAAAATGATGTCCCAGGTCGGCGCGAAGAACCTGGAGCAGTTCAACGCCAAGATGCGCCAGGTGGGCGAGCCGGAACTCCCGCACCTCGTCATCATCATCGACGAGTTGGCGGACCTGATGATCACCTCGCCCAAGGAGGTTGAGTCGGCGATCATGCGCCTGGCGCAGATGGCCCGCGCGACCGGGATGCACCTCGTCCTCGCCACCCAGCGGCCCAGCGTGGACATCCTCACCTCTTTGATCAAGGTGAACGTGCCCGCGCGCATCGCCTTTGCGGTCAGCTCCAGCCACGACTCTCGCACCATTCTGGACAGCGTGGGGGCCGAGCGCCTGACCGGCATGGGCGACATGCTGTTCTATCAGCCGGGCCTGATCAAGCCGCTGCGCCTCCAGGGGCCTTACATCTCCGAGGTCGAGTCGGCGCGCATCACCGACGAGCTGCGGCGGCAGGTGTTCGACGACGCCTTCGGGGAAGCCTACGGCACCGACTTCGACGGCATGGTGGAGGCGAGCGGCCCCAGCCTCGACAAGGGCAACATGGACTTCAGCGACCCCCACCTGCGTCAGGCCGCGCTGATCTGCATCGAGGAGGGCCAGGGCAGCGTGTCGCGGCTCCAGCGCCGCCTCTCGGTCGGCCACGCGCGGGCGGGCAAGCTGATGGACATGCTGGAGGCGATGGGCATCGTCTCCAAGCACCAGGGCAGCAAGCCGCGCGAGGTGCTGATCACGGAAGCCGACCTGCCGGAATACTTCGGCCGGTAGGGCCAGCTTCCAGAGACACTGACTTCCAGCCCGGCGGCCCCCGCAAGGTGGCTCGCCGCTGCTCTTTTGGCGGTACGGCCGTCACCTCCTCTCCAATGAGCCTTCTATGAGCCGAAACCCAAGTCGAATCGGGGGATTGTTTAGGTCTTCTGTCCGAATCGCGGCGCAGGTTGCTTTCCGGGAAGCCTTGGTAGAGATTGGGAAGCGGACAGTTCAACCCAGAGGTGATTTCATGAAGAAGCAGACCAGCTTGATCACGCTCAGCCTGATGCTCGCCACGCCCGCTCTTGCTGGCGGCGCGGGTGCGCCCGCTCCCCGCGCGACGACCCCGGCCACCTGCCGCAGCATCGCGCAGATCGTCATGACCGACCCGCAGTTCAGCACGCTGCGGACTGCCGTGGAGGCCGCGGGCCTGACCCAGGCCCTGATGGGCGGGCAGTACACCCTGTTTGCCCCGACCAACGCGGCCTTTGCCAAGTTGCCCAGCGACACGCTGGCCCAGGTGCTCAACGACCCGGACATGCTGGGCAGCGTGCTGCTCTACCACGTGGTTCCCGGCAAGGTCACCGCCCGTCAGGTGATGGGCGTGAAGAACATCAAGACCTCGCAGGGCGCGAACCTGGCCGTCCGCATGAACGGCAGCCGCGTGATGGTGGGCAGTGCCAACGTGACGCGCGCCGACATCACCGCCTGCAACGGCGTGATCCACGTGATCGACGCGGTTCTGGTGCCCCCCGCCATGATGGCGACGGCCCCCATGCCGATGACCCCTGCCCCGGCCCCCACGGCGACCACCCCGGCTCCGGCGGCTCCTGCTCCGGCGGCCCCCACCGCGCCCATGGGCACCGACATCAGCCGGATTCCCGCCCTTCCGCTCAGCGGCGCGACGGTCAGCGGCAGCACGGTGGGCACCACCATTACGGGGACCACCACGACCGGTACGACGATGACCACCGGAACCGCGGCGACCAGCACCACGACAACGGGCACCGCGACGACGGCCACTACGACCACCGATACCACCACTGGGACGGCCACGGACACGGCGACCGCTACCACCGACACCACGGCCCAGGCCACGACGACGGTTCAGGAAAACACGCTGTACGACGTGATCGTGGCGGACGACCGCTTCAGCACCTTCCGCGACCTGCTGAGCGACGCGGGCTTGACCGAGACGCTGACTGACGGCGATTACACCATCTTCGCACCCACCAACGAGGCCTTTGACGCGCTGCCCGAAGGCACCCTGGCGACGCTGGAAGCCAACCCCGAGCTGCTACGGCAGGTGCTGTCCTACCACATCGTGCAGGGCCGCGTCAGCGCGGGCCAGCTTGCGAGCGGCACGTCCCTCAACGCTATGGCGGGCGGTGCCCTTCCCACCAGCATGAACGGCAACATGCAGATGATCGGCACGGCTGGCGTGACGGGAACGGTCACCACGGCCAGCAACGGCACCATCTACGTCATCAACCAGGTGCTGATGCCCCCCGGCCTGACTCTGCCCGCAGCCACGACGGAGACCTCCACCAGCACGACCCCGGCAGATACCAGTACGGCGGCGACGGGCACCGCTACCACCACGACGACAACCACGGCTACGGTGACCACTGCCACGCCCGCAACCACCACCCCCGCTACGGGCACGGCGACGGCAACGACCACCACGACGCCTCCCGTGACGGGCAGCACTTCGACCAGCGGCACCACCTCGGCCAACAACACCACGCTGGCCACGCTGATTGCCAGCGACCCGCGCTTTACCACGCTGGCCCAACTGGTCCGTCAGGCTGGACTGGCCGATACCCTCGCCAGTGGTGAATACACCATCTTTGCCCCCACCAACGAGGCCTTCAACAAGGTGGCCCCGGCGGATCTGGCGGCCCTGAGTGCCGACCCCGCCCGCCTGCGGCAGGTCCTCCTGTACCACGTGGTCCAGGGACGTATCACGGGCACGGCGCTCGCAGGCAGCCCGCAACTGACCAGCGTGCAGGGCGGTGCCCTGACGCTGACCCGCAGCAACAACCCCGAGCGCACCATGATCGGCAACGCGATCATCACCGGTGGTTCGAGCATCGATACGGGCAACGGCACGCTGTACGTGATTGACACTGTGCTGATGCCGGCTGGCATGACCTCGTCCAGCACGGCGGCTCCGGCCACCACGGCGGCAACGACGACCACGACGCCCGCAGCGGGAACGAGCACCACGACGACAACCCCCGCGACGGGAACGGCTGCTACCGGTACCACGACGACCACTCCTGCGACGGGCACTGCGACGACCGGCACGACCACCACAACCGGGACGGCGGCAATGACTACCACGACGCCTCCCGTGACGGGCAGCACTTCGACCAGCGGCACCACTTCGGCCAACAACACCACGTTGGCCACGCTGATCGCCAGCGACCCGCGCTTCACCACCCTGGCCCAACTGGTCCGTCAGGCCGGGCTGGCCGACACCCTTGCCAGCGGTGAGTACACCATCTTTGCCCCGACCAACGAGGCCTTCAACAAGGTGGCCCCGGCGGATCTGACGGCCCTGAGCGCCGACCCAGCCCGCCTGCGCCAGGTCCTGCTGTACCACGTGGTTCAGGGGCGTATCACGGGAACCGCGCTGGCGAGCAGCCCGCAACTGACCAGTGTGCAGGGTGGTGCCCTCGCGCTGACGCGCACCAACAACCCCGAGCGCAACATGATCGGCAACGCGATCATCACCGGTGGTTCGAGCATCGATACGGGCAACGGCACGCTGTACGTGATTGACACCGTGCTGATGCCCCCCGCCCGCTAAGCCTCCCTTTCGCCAGAGACCGTCCGCCCCTTGCGGGCGGTTTTCTGATCTATGGGGAAGCGAGAGTGGTGCTCCGTTCGGCTCAGGAAGGTTGTCGAACGGAGCACTGCCCTCATCATTCGCCGGCTCAGCCGCGCGGCAGCAGATGTTCGCGCTGGAAGGCCGCCCAGGTGTCGGCGTTGCGGGGATGGGCGTTCGCCTCGGTCCACATCCAGTAAGGCGTGTAGAGGCTGCGGGCGCTGCGAATCTCGTCGCGGAAGATCTCGGCGCTCAGGCCGGTGTCCAGCAGACCGCTGCTCTCAAAACGGCTCAGGACGCCCGAGCGGTCATAGGGGACGGCGCGGAACTCAGGCACCCACCCGACGGGCGTGGCCGTCAGCAGGAGGTACTGCGCACGGGGGTCCCCATTGGCGGGCGCGCCGACGGCCCCGGTGTTCAGCACCAGCACGCCGCCGCGGGTCGCCTGCGCCGGACGGTGGATGTGCGAGCCGACCAGCACGCCCGCGCCGCCCGCCAGTTCCGCCACCCGTGCGGGGTCGGTGCGTTCGCTGAGGCTCTCGCGGTAGTGGGCAGGCGTGCCGTGCGCGACCAGCACGTCGGGCAGGCCCGGCTCGCTCAGCGTGAGGGTCATGGGCCAGTCCTGCGGCACGTGCAGCAGCCCCGCTCGGCCCAACTGCGCCGCACTCCAGTCGGTCGCGCCCCAGAAGGGATCGGTGAACCAGTCCCCCGGCAGGGTGTCGCTGCGTGCGTGCCACAGCCGCACCAGATCGTCGTGGTTGCCCAGGGTAAAGGTCACGTCGCCGCGCGCCAGCAGCAGCTCCAGCGCCTCCACCGAATCCGGCCCCCGGTTCACCACGTCACCGTTCACGATGATGCGGTCCACCCCCTGCGCGTCCACGTCGGCCAGCACGGCCCCCAGGGCGTCAGCATTTCCGTGGATGTCGGCGATCAGGGCCAGGCGCACGGGGCGCATTCTAGGGGAGCAGGCAGCTTTCATACCAAATTGCGTTGATTCGCAAGAATCAACCGAGCGGACTTGCAAAGCTGCGCAGCAGAGCGAGCAGCAAAAAATACCGGCTGGCGGCGATGGACCATGAGCGGGTCAGCCTACAGGGTTCCCAGCAAGAAAGGCGAGGGGCCGCCCCTGAGCCTCCGGCCCCTGGAGAACATCTGGTGCTTTCCCGGATGTTCTGGAATCAGAGCAAGTCGGTATCAGCCATCAGCGATCAGGGAAATGGACGGCTGAACGCTGACCGCTGACGGCTGCCCGCTCTATGCTTCTTCCCATGATTGACGCGCTGGTAGGAAACACGCCGCTCGTGCAGCTCCGAAGGGTGGTTACGCCGGAGATGGCGGACGTGTTCGTGAAGCTGGAGGGCCAGAATCCCGGCGGCAGCATCAAGGACCGCACCGCCCTGGGGCTGGTCGAGGACGCCGAGCGCCGGGGGCTTCTGAAGCCCGGCGGCACCATCGTGGAGCCGACCAGCGGCAACACCGGCATCGGGCTGGCGCAGGTGGCGGCGGCCCGCGGCTACCGCCTGATTCTGTGCATGCCCGCCCAGATGAGCGAGGAACGCAAACGCACCCTGACCGCCTACGGGGCCGAGCTGGTCCTGACCGACCCGGAGCGCCGGATGCTGGCCGCCATCGAGGAAGCCGAGCGTATCGCGCGGGAAGAAGGCGCGGTGATGCTGGGGCAGTTCAGCAACCCGGCCAACCCCGCCGCCCACGAGCGCACCACCGGCCCCGAACTGTGGGCGCAGATGGACGGGCGCATCGACGCCTTCGTGTACGGAACCGGGACGGGCGGCACTATCAGCGGGGTGGGCCGTTACCTCAAGCGGCAGGACCCGGACATCCGGGTGATCGCGGTGGAACCCGCCCGCAGCAACGTCCTCTCGGGCGGCGAACGCGGCGAACACGGCTTTCAGGGCATGGGGCCGGGCTTCATCCCCGACAACCTCGACCGCAGCGTGATCGACGAGGTGATCCCCGTCTGGGAGGAGGACGCCTACCCCCTGGCCCGCCGCCTGGCCCGCGAGGAAGGCATCTTCGTGGGCATGAGCAGCGGGGCGATGGTCTGGGCCGCCCTGGAAGTCGCCCGCCGCCTGGGGCCGGGTCGGCGCGTGGTGACCATCGCGGTGGATACGGGCGCGCGTTACCTGACGACCAGTCTGTATGACGACCAGCAGACCGGCACCCCGCCGGGCTACCGGCCCTACTCGCGCGAGAAGCTGGAGGCCGCACAGAAATAGGGCGGTGCTTTGTTATGTCGTTGTATGTCCTGGGCGGCAACTTCACTGAGCACCGCCCCAAGCCAGAGGGCCGCACCGATTTTGCCGGGCGGCCCTTTCTCCCGTTCTGACCGCTGACGGCTGAACGCTGACCGCTCCCCTACCTGCGCCGCCCCCCGAACATCCCAATCAGGTCGTTGAGGGCATTCCCGTCGCCGTCGCGGTCGAGGGCGCTGTTCAGCGTGCCGATCATGCCACCCAGATTGCCGCCCATCTGCCCTGTTCCGGCGTGGCCCGGCTGACCGACCGGGTTCTGCACTTCCGCATTCTGGGAATACTCATTCTGGGGATAGCCGGGCAGGACCGAGCCGCCGCCCAGCACACCGCCCTGGGTGGGCATCTGCTGGGGCTGGGGGGTCTGGGGCTGGCTGCCCCCGAACATGCCGGCCAGGCCGCCCCCACCCAGCAGGCCGCCGAGGACGCTGCCGATGTCGATGCCGCCCATGCCCCCGGTCTGGCTGCCCGTCTGGCTCCCGGCCTGCCCACCCCAGGTTCCGCCTCCCTGACGGCGGCGACTGAGGTAGCCCAGCACCAGCGGCGCGACCATCGCCAGAAGCTGCATGGCGAGCTGCGGGTCGATCCCCGCGCGGCGGCTGACCGCATTGGCGGCGGCCTGCTGCTGCCCCCCGAACACGTGGCCCAGAATCTGCTGCCCTTCCTGCATGTTGGGCACCTGGCCCTGGCCGAAGAGGTCGAGCGCCTGCCCGTCGTGCCCGTCGAGCGCTCCCGCGAGGGCCTGCGCGCCCTGCGGCTCCTGGGCGTTGCGCGTCATCGCGCCGAGCAACAGCGGCACGGCGGCTTCCAGCGCGGCCTCCGTCTGCTGGGGCGAGGTGCCGAGCTGGCTGCTGACCGTCTGCTGGGCCTGACCCATCCCGCCGAGCATGTTGAAGATGTCCATCATGTGAGGTTCCTCCTGGGGTGCAAGGTAAGTGCTGTCCACCGTGCAGCGTACTGCCCAGCCACCTTCCAAAGGACAGCCCGCGTTGAGGCTTCGCTGACGTTTCAGGCGGCTGGCTGGGGAAGGGTGGCTGGGGACCGTAAGCTGAGCTATGCACGAGGAGCGGCCTGCTGGCTTGGAAGGCGACCCGCGGGTGCGGAAGGGGCGGCGGAGGGTGTTCATGGAGGGCTGGGGCCTGCTCTGGAGCCTCACCGTCCTGTGCCTGGGAGGATTCCTGTTCCTGCTGGCAGATGGTTCTTTGGAGCGGGGGGCCACCCTGCTGGGTGCCGTGCTGGCAGGTTGGGGCCTCTGGTGCGGCTGGCGCGGACAGGACCGCCGGGCCAACCTGTGGGCCAGCGCCGGGTTGCTGCTGATGCTGCTGGGCCGCAATCTTCAGGCCTGGTTGCTGGGGCAACCGCTCCGGCTCCTGCCGCTGCTGCTGGCTGTGTGGTATCTGTGGTCCGCCTGGCAACCGCTCAGGCGGCGCTGACCCGTCTCACCACAGGGTCTGCACCCGCACGCCGAAGCTCAGGCGGTCCAGGCGGGAAGTCAGGGAGGCGGAGTGCGCCCCCAGTCGGACGGTACCGCCCCCGTACCAGCCCCGGTCGTAGCCCAGCAGCACGCGCACGGGACGGCCCTCGCCGGGCAACAGGGGAAGCGCGTACTGGGCCTCGCCCCGCAGCGTGCCCCCCGTGAGGGGCCGGGCCGGGGCCAGGGTGTATTCGGCCCTGAGCCGCAGGTAGTTCAGCGGAATCAGTTCGGCTCCCACCGCAGGCGCGCCCTCCAGATAGCGGCCCCAGACCTCCCCGTACCCGCCGAGCGCCACGGACACCCCCGCCACTGGGCCGCGCGTGCCGTAGCCCACGGCCAGCGTGACCGGGGCGAGGTTATAGGCCAGGGTCGCGCCGCTGTACGTCTCGCGGCCCCGCAGGAAGTTCAGCCCCAGCATCAGGTCACGCTGGCGCACCAGCAGGCGCGTATCGCGCACGCCCTCCTGCCAGACGAACCCCAGCGCCCCCGACCCGACCAGTTCAAAGGCGGCGGGATTCCACAGCGGTGGGGCGGCCGACTCGGCGTCGGGCGAACCCAGCAGCACGTTGCCCCCCAGCCCCAGCAGGACCGGCACCCGCAGGTCGAGGCCCGCCCCCGCCCGCAGCGGCAGCAGCCAGTCGTCCCACGGGGAGGCCAGCGGGCCGGGCAGCGCATACTGTTCGCCCCGCACACCAAAGGCCCCCCCCGCGCCACAGGCAAAAGTGTGCCGGGCGACCCGCCGCACCCGCGCGTCTTGCAGGTAAAAGGGGTAGGCCACGCACCCCGGCACGTCCGCGTCGTGCGGGGCCAGCTCCCAGGCGAGGCGGTGGGGGGCCAGGTCGATCAGGGCCGCGTGCGTGCGCGTGTGCGAGCCGACCTCCCACCCGGCGGCGCGCAGCTCGTTCAGTTCCGCCTGCGTCATGTGGCCGGGCTGCCCGATCAGGTCCAGGATCGGGTAGACGGTGGCCCGCACCCCCAGCTCGCGCAGCACCGGAAAGGCCACCCGGTAGACGCTCTCGAAGCCGTCGTCGAAGCGGAAGGAGGCGGTCTTGACGTGGCGCGGATACGTCAGTACCTCGCTGCTGGTCACGAAGACATACCCCCGCGCCCGCAGCTCCAGCACCCGCCGCCGCAGGGTGTCGGCCTGCACCCCCAGCGTCACCCCGCCCTGGCCGCCGATCTGGTGATAGACCAGGGTCAGGTTCCCCGCCCGCGCCGGGAAAGGCAGGGTCAGGACCAGCAGGGACAGCAGGGTCAGAACGAGGGACAGCAGACGCACAGGTGAGAAGTATAAAAGTTCCTTCAGGTGACGGGGTGTGAACCCGCAGCCGCCCGCAAGCCATAAGCTGAGGCATGAGCGAACAGGGAGCCTTTGGCCTGGATGGCGATCCACAGGTGCGGGGGGCGCGGCGAAGCAGGTGGGGATGGGGCAGTGTCTGGACGCTGCTGGGCCTGGGCGTCGTGGCCCTCAGCCTGCTATTCCTGCTGGACCGAACCCCCACGCCTCCCATCTGGCCCGCCGTGGTGCTGGACCTCCTGGCTGTGGCCGTGGCTGGCCTGGGCGTCCTGCGAGACTGGCAGGGCCGCGAGGCACAGGCAACCTCGCTGGTGGTCCGGGGCATGGGTCTGCTGGTTATGGCAAACAACATTGGCCCGGTGTTGCGGGAGGGTTCGGTGCTGTGGCTACCTCTGCTCCTGCTGGCAGGCGCGGGTGCGCTCGTTTCCCTGCTGAGTTTCCGGCAGCGGCGCTAATCTCTGCCCCATGCCCTCACCCCTCTCCCCCGCCTTCTTTGCCCGCGACCCGGTGCGCGTGGCCCGCAAGGTGCTGGGCGGCACGCTGGTGCGCACGCTGCCGGGCGGCGAGGTGCTCTCGGGCCGGGTGGTGGAGGTCGAGGCCTACGACTGCCCGCGCGACCCTGCCTGCACCGCCGGACGCTTTCACGCCGCCCGCAGCGCCGAGATGGCGATTGCGCCGGGCCACTGGCTGTTCTGGATGGCCCACGGCCACCCGCTCCTCCAGGTGGCCTGCCGCGAGGAGGGCGTGTCGGCCAGCGTCCTGATCCGGGCACTGGAGCCGCTGACGGGCCTGGGCACCATGCTCACGCACCGCCCCGTGACCCGCGAACGCGACCTCACCAGCGGCCCCGCCAAGCTCGTCTACGCCCTGGGCCTGAATCCGGCGGAGGTGGCACATACACGGGTGGACAGCCCCGCGCTGCATCTGCTTCCACCCGCCGCGCCCGTGCCCGACGAGGCCGTGCTCATCACCGCCCGCGTCGGCATCAAGGAAGGCCGCAACCTGCCCTGGCGCTTTCTGCTGCGCGGCAGTCCCTGGGTGTCGCCGGGGGTGCCGAGCATGGAGCTTTAGAGAGCTTTCAGCACTCAGCCTTCAGCCATCAGCCCAGGAGGGGGCTGGATGGGGGTTCCGGAGGCCTCGGGAGTCAGGCGAAGGAGCAGAGTGCTACGGGATGAAGTTGATTCGTTGACATCAAGATGGATGGCCTGCCCCCTCTCCCCTTGCGAGTGACTCGTAGAGCTGCCCAGCAGAGGGCTGGGGAGAGGGGGCGACGGGGCAGCTTGCACGCCTCACAGATGCAGAGGACTCATTTTCATTCCGCATGAGGGACGAAAAGCCGCTGCTGACCGCTGATCGCTGAAAGCTGACCGCCCCCACGCTACCCTCCCCCCATGCCCGACCACCCCGCGCCCCTCACCCCCGCTGCCCTGCGCGCCTTTGCCTTCCGGACGCTGGAACGGCGGCCCTCGCTTCAGGAGGCGCTGGACAGCCTGGGCTTCGTGCAGGCCGACCCGATCCGTGCCCCGGCGCGGGCGCAGGACCTCACGCTGATGGGGCGGGTGCGCGGCTACCGGGCGGGCGACCTCGAACGGCTCTATCCCACGCTGAATGCCGAGGAGGACATGCTGCCGAACTACGGCTTCGTGACGCGGCCGGTGCAGGCGCTGCTGCATCCGCGCGAACCCGGCGAGACGCGGGTGGAGCGGGAACATCCGGGCCTGCTGGCCGAGGTACGCGCCCTGGTGGAGGCGGGGCCGGAGGTTCACCCGCGTGAAGTGGCGGCGGCGGTGGGGCGGGGCCGGGTGGTGAATGCCTGGGGAGGGCAGTCGGCGGCCACGACCCGCGCACTGGACGCCCTGCACCGCCGGGGCGAGGTTCGGGTGACGCGGCGGGTGGGCGGCGTGCGGCTGTATGGCCCAGCCCCGCATCTGGCCGCCCTGCGGGCCGCGCCGCTCCCCACCCCGGAGCGGGTGCGCGGCGCGGTGCATCTGCTGGCTTCCCTCTACGGCCCCCTCCCGGAAGCTAGCCTGGGCTACCTCGTCGGCCTCTCGCGCTTCGGGCTGCCGCACCTGCACGCCGAGTTGCGCGGGGCGTACCGGGCGGCGCTGCGGGAGGAATTGACGGGCGCGCGGGTGGACGGCGTGCGCTACGTGTGGCCGGCCGAGTGGGACGCGGACGCCCTCCCCACCGTGCGCGGCGTGCGGATGGTCGGCCCCTTCGACCCGCTGGTCTGGGACCGCCGCCGCTTCGCCCACCTGCACGGCTGGACCTACCGCTTCGAGGCCTACACCCCCGCCGCGAAACGGCAGTTCGGCTACTACGCCCTGCCCGTCTTTCAGGCCGAGCGCGCGGTGGGCTGGGCCAACATGAAGGTGGAGGGCGGCGAGTTGGGTGCAGACGTGCAGTTCGTGCCGGGGGTGCGCCAGACGGCAGCACTGAAGAAAGGGGTGGAGACGGAATTGGAACGCTACCGGAGGTTCCTGGGCCTGGACAGGGCAAGCCCTTAACACCTAATCCCTAATCCCTCACGCCTTCCTTCCACGCCCCGGCCACCCGCTGCAGCGCCGCCCGCACGGCGCTGCCGGCCTCCCGCCGGGCCTGCCGGGCGGTGGTCAGCAGGTTGAGGGCCAGGCCCGCGCGTTCCTCGGCAGCAAGCTGCGCGGGCGTGAGGGGATGGCCGTGCGCGGCGAGTTCCGCCCGGTACGCTTCCCGCAGGCCGGGGCCGAGGCGGGCGCGGTCAGGGGCGTCCAGACGGACAGACAGCAGGTGGGCGAGGTCCTCTCCCAGGGGAGCGGCGTGGGCCTGGCCGTAGTCAATCAGGATGGGCGGGCCGCCCCCGACCGGCCACAGCACCTGCCCCGCGTGAATATCCCCGTGCGCCAGCGTCACGCCCCGCGTCTCCTCCAGCAGCGCGGGCAGCGCGTGGGCGGCCTCACGCACGGCCTGCCCGTCGTCGGAGGTCCAGCCCGGCGCGGCGGCCGTCCGGTGGGCGCGGCGAACGGCCTGCGCCGCGTCCCAGCCCCACTCGCCCACCAGTTCGGGGCGACCGTGCCAGAACGCGTGGTGCCGGGCGAGCAGGCGCGCGACCTCCAGCAGGGCAGCTTCCCGCTCCGCGTCCGCCCCGAAGGCCCCCCACCCCGTCGTCTCGTCCGTCAGGTCGCGGGTCACGAGGTGTGCGCGGAAGTGGCGGCGGTCAGGGGGGCCGGGGTCGAGGGCGGCGTGCAGCAGCGGCGCGTGGGGCACCGGCGAGAGCGGCGCGAGGTCCCGCAGATAGGCGGCCTCGCGGGCCAGGCGGCGGAAGGCGCGTTCGTCCCGCCAGCCCGCCGGGAGGTACTTCAGAAAGAGGGGGCCGTGGGGCGTCGCGTAGCGGGCAAAGGCGGCCCCCTCCCCCACCCAGGCCTCCACGCGACGACGGGGGCCGGGAAAGGCGGCGCGCAGCTCCCGCGGCCAGAGGTGGGAAGAGAGGGCAGGCCCCCGCCCGCGCAGTGCGTCCCAGCCGTCCGCGAAGCGGAACAGGCTCAAGCGAGCAGCGAAACCAGACCGGCCAGCGAGCCGCCCACCAGGGCCGCGCCCGCCACGAACGCCCCCAGGCAGCCCAGCCCGCGCCGCTGGGACACCTGCCGGTAATGCCCCCCGCGCCCGTAGTGCCCGCGCTGGCCGCTGCTGTGGCTGTGCCCCATCACGCCGCCGAGGAACCCGCCCCGGTGCCCACTGCTGTGGCTGTGGCCCCGGTAGCCGGAACGCCCACGCCCGCGCCGGTGGCTGTGACTGTGACCGAACGAGAAGGAACCGCCGGAAAATCCGCTCATGCCTGTTGTTACGCGGGTCACGCGCCGCGGGTTCCCGGTCCCCAAAACATGAGCAACATGCACACCTGACTCACGCGGGTATGATGGCCGCATCATGAGCGAACGGAAGTATTTCGGGACCGACGGCGTGCGCGCGGTGGCGGGCGAGTTTCCGCTGACCGCCGGGTGGGTGCTGAACCTCGGGGCGGCGGCAGGCGAGGTCCTGAAAAGGCAGAGCGAGCGGCCCAGCGTGGTGATCGGCAAGGACACCCGCCAGAGCGGCGACATGCTGGAGGCGGCCCTGGCGGCGGGCCTGACCAGCCGGGGCGTGACCGTGATTCACGTGGGCGTGCTGCCCACCCCCGGCGTCAGTTACCTCACCCGGCACCTGGGGGCAGGCGCGGGCGTGGTGATCAGCGCCTCGCATAACCCCTATCAGGACAACGGCATCAAGTTCTTCGGGGCAGACGGCCAGAAGCTCAGCGACGCGACCGAACTGGAGATCGAGGCCGCGATCGACGAGGTGCCGCACTTCACCCCGGTGACGGGCGTGGACCTGGGGTCGGTGACCAACTACACGGAAGCCGAGCGGCTGTACATCAACTTCCTGCTGGGGCACGCGCCGGACCTGACCGGGCTGAAGGTGGCGCTGGACTGTGCGAACGGTGCGGCGTACCGGGTCGGCCCCAAGGTCTTCCAGGCGGCGGGCACGGACGTGTTCGCGGTCTACACCACGCCCGACGGGCGCAACATCAACCGGGGCTGCGGCAGTACGCACCTGGAGCACCTCCAGCGCATCGTGCGTGAGGGCGACTACGACCTGGGCGTGGCCTTTGACGGCGACGCCGACCGCGCGCTGTTCGTGGACTCGCGCGGCAACGTGGTGCAGGGCGACCACATGCTGCTGCTGAACGCCCGCGCCCGCCAGGACCGCGCGGTGGTGACGACCATCATGGCGAACATGGCCCTGGAGGTGAAGCTGCGCGAGGCGGGCATCCCGCTGGAACGCACCGCTGTAGGTGACCGCTACGTGCATGAGCGCCTGCACCAGCAGGGCCTGACCCTGGGCGGCGAGCAGAGCGGCCACGTGCTGTTCCTCGACGTGGCTCCCACCGGCGACGGCGTGCTGACCGCGCTGCTGACCCTGGGCGCGATGAAGCAGCTCGGCACCACCCTGGACGCCCTGCACGACGAACTGGTGATGTTCCCGCAGACCCTGGTGAACGTGCGCGTGGGCGACAAGAAGGCCATTGCCCAGGACGAGGCGGTACAGGCCGCCGTGCGTCAGGCCGAGGTGCGCCTGAACGGCCGCGGCCGCGTCAACCTGCGCCCCAGCGGCACCGAGAACCTCATCCGCGTGATGGTCGAGGGTCCCGACGAGGCCGAGATTCACGAGGTGGCCGCGCAACTGGCCGCAGTGGTGGAGGAACGGGGCAAGGTCGGGGCCTGAACAGAGGGCGCGGCACGCGACTACAGCATGACAGGCGGCGGGGAGCGGGGTCAGGTGAAACGGCCTCCCCGCCTTTTTCGTACCCCCTCGCCTCCCGAAGCCGCAGCAGCGCCAGCCTTACACCCCGGCCCTCCCGTTCAGCCAGGAGGCCGACACCCAGCTCCCGGGCTGTCTAGACAGTCATCCGGAGGGCCGCCATAGTACCAGAAGTATTGTGCTTTCCCCACAGTATCTGAAAACAGGCTGGCAGACACCGTCCCTCACCAGCCACTCTTTATAAATGTGAAAAATCTTATAGGCTTGGAGTGAAATATCGTACGTATTTCTCGCCTTTTTAGAGACGGCTTCAAGCAGGGCTTAAGGAGTTCTTAGATAACTCATAGAAAACTTATGCTTCAGGAAGGCCTTCATTTTATCTTCACTTCATAGCCACAACGCAGGTTCCCTGTGCAGGAGCGGGGTTTCTCGGTGCCCTCAAGGAGACATATGCAGAATGTGAAAAAAGCCCTCGGCCTCACCCTCGCCCTGACGCTCGGCCTGGTGGCCTGCGGTACCACTTCGCCCAGCAGCAGCACGACGCCCAGTGGTGGCGGCAGCAGCGCCAGCATTCCGCTGGCCCCCACCGACACCACGGCGACGAGCGCCTACCGCTATGACGGGTACAACCTCAGCCTGGCGGTGGGCGAGAGTGTCAGCGGCACCTACGTCGCCGGGGCCACCTGGACCAGCACGAACGCGGCGGTGGCGCGCGTGACGGCGACGAGCACCGGCCGCTTCACGGTGACGGGCGTGTCGGCGGGCACCGCCTACGTGCGCGCCCGCACCAGCAGCAGCAGCTACGCCGAGATGAAGGTCACCGTGACCGGCGGCGCGACCTCTGTCGTCACGGGCGTGACGCTGAGCAGCAGCAGCCTCAGCCTGACCGCCGGGGCCAGCCAGAGCGTGACCGCCAGCGTGCAGGGCACCGGCAGCGTCAACCAGGCCGTGACCTGGAGCAGCAGCAACAGCGGGGTCGCCACGGTGGACGGCGCGGGCCGCGTGACCGCCGTCGCCGCGGGCACGGCCACCATCACGGCCACCAGCGTGCAGGACACCAGCAAGAAGGCCAGCCTGACCGTGACCGTCACCAGCCCGGCCCCCACCCCAACGCCCACGCCCACCCCGACGCCCACGCCTACGCCCACGCCTACGCCGACCCCCGGCGGCGACACCTTCAACATCACGGTGATCTTCCCGACCGACAGCAAGCTGACCGAGGGACAGAAGGCCGCCTTCACCAGCGCGGCGAACCGCTGGTCGCAGGCCATCGCCGCGGGCCTGCCCGACGTGCCGAACGTGCGGATTTCCACGGGCGAGACGATCACGGTGGATGACGTGGCGATTGTCGCCAGCGGGGCCGATATCGACGGGGCCGGAAACGTGCTGGGGCAGGCTGGCCCCCGTCAGGTGCGCGGCGGCACCACCCTGCCGCTGTGGGGCGAGATGCAGTTCGACACGGCGGACCTGGCGAGCATGGAGGCGAACGGTACCCTTCAGGGCGTGATCTTGCACGAGATGGGCCACGTGCTGGGCATCGGCACGCTGTGGAACAAGTTCCTGAACGCCGACGCCTCGCCCTGCACCAGCGCCACCAAGGTGCAGTACGGCGGCACCAACGGCCTGCGCGAGTACCGGAACCTGGGCGGCCAGGCGGCGGGCGTACCTGTCGAGGACCAGTACGGCACAGGCACCAAGTGCGGCCACTGGAAGGAATCGGTGTTCCAGACCGAGCTGATGACCGGCTTTGCCAGCCGCAGCGGCATGCCCATGAGCAAGATCACGCTGGGCGCGCTGGCCGATCTGGGTTACACCGTCAACTACGCCGCCGCCGACACCTACACCATTCCCAACGTGGCCGCGCAGTCGCTGGGCATGGAAATCAAGGAGCGCCTGATCACGCCCGACGGCATCATCAACCCCTGAGCGGGAGCCGCCTCTTTCACAGCCATACAGCAACAGGGAGCCGCAGCATATGCACGCGGCTCCCTGTTCCTTGCCCCCCGGCCCCCTCGCCTCTCCGGGCCAGGCGTTACGCCCACAGTAGAATCCTCCCATGACTGCCTCCTCTCCCGACACGCTGGTGCTGATCGACGGGCACGCGCTGGCGTACCGTTCGTACTTCGCGTTGCCCCCGCTGCACAACAGCCGGGGCGAGGCGACGCACGCGATTCTGGGCTTCCTGCGCCACACGCTGCGGCTGGCCCGGCAGGCGTCCAATCAGGTGATCGTGGTGTTCGACCCGCCGGTCAAGACCTTTCGCCACGAGCAGTACGACGGCTACAAGTCGGGCCGCGCGCAGACGCCCGACGACCTGCCCGCGCAGATCAACCGGGTGCGCGACATCGTGGACGCGCTGGGGTGGCCCCGGCTGGAGGAACCCGGCTACGAGGCCGACGACGTGATCGCCACCCTCACCAAGATGGCCGAGGGGCGCGGCTTTCAGGTCCGCATCGTCACCAGCGACCGCGACGCCTACCAGCTACTCGACGACCACGTGCGCGTCCTGAGCAGCGACTTCTCGCTGATTGGGCCAGAGGACGTGCTCGCCAAATACGGCGTGACGGTGGGGCAGTGGGTGGACTACCGCGCCCTGACCGGCGACGCCAGCGACAACATTCCGGGGGCCAAGGGCATCGGCCCCAAGACGGCGGCCAAGCTGCTTCAGGAGTACGGCACGCTGGACGCGGCGCTGGCGGCAGCGAAGGCGGGGACCCTGGAACCGAAGGGCACCCGCGAGAAGCTGCTGGCCTCCGAGGCCGACGTGCTGTTCAGCCGCGAGCTGTCGTGCATGGTGACCGACCTGCCGCTGAAGGTGGAACTCGGCGTGCCGCGCGGCGCGGGCGACCCCGAGCGGCTGGAGGCGTTGCTGGACGAACTGGAACTCGCCTCCCTCAAAAAGGACGTGCTGGGGCTGACCAAAGGGGCACCGGAGGCAGAGGCGGAGGCCATTTCCGGCCCGGACACCTTCCAGACGCCCGAACTCGCCGAGTGGCGCACCCCCGGCCCCGGCATGACCTGGGGCTACGTGCTCTCGCGCGAGGACGACCTGACCGCCGACCTGATCGCAGCGGCGACCTTCGACGGGAAGGTGGCGCGGGTGGCCCCGGTGGAGGAACGTCCGGGCAGTACGGCGGCGGCCGTGGCCGTGCTGGACGCCGCGTCGCCGGAAGGCCCCCTCTTCACCGACCTCGCGCCGGACGAAAGCTCCAAAAAGCTCACCAAAAAGGAGCAGCAGGCCGCCGAGAAGGCCGCCCGGGCCGCGCAGAAGGCCGCCGAACGCCAGGCCGCCCTCTTTCCCCCTACCGTGAACGAGGCGGAGTTCGTGGGGCAGCGGACGGTGACGGCGGCGGGGGCGAAGGCGCTGGCGGCCCACCTCAGCGTGCGCGGCACGGTGGTGGAGCCGGGAGAAGACCCGCTGCTGGTCGCCTACCTGCTCGACCCCGCGAACACCAACATGCCCGTCGTTGCGGAGCGTTACCTCCGCACCACCTGGCCGGACGACGCGGCGACCCGCGCGGCCATCACCGACCGCCTGCTGAAAGACCTCCCGCCGCAGCTCGACGACGCCCGCCGCAAGCTGTACGAGGACGTGGAAAAGCCGCTCGCCGCCGTGCTGAAGCGCATGGAGGTGCGCGGCGTGCGCCTGGACGCGGACTACCTGCGCGGGCTGTCGGAGGCGACGGCGGGGCGCATCGCCAGTCTGGAGGCCGAGATTCACCGCCACGCGGGCCGCGAGTTCAGCATCCGCAGCCGCGATCAGCTCGAAGCGGTGCTGTACGACGAGCTGGGGCTGGCGAGCGGCAAGAAGACCAAGCTGACCGGCAAGCGCTCCACCGCCGTCAGCGCCCTGGAACCCCTGCGCGACGAGCATCCCATTATCCCCGCGCTGCTGGAGTACCGCGAGCTGGAAAAACTGCGCGGCACCTACCTCGACCCCCTGCCCAATCTGGTGAACCCGCGCACGGGCCGCCTGCACACCACCTTCGCGCAGACGGCGGTGGCGACGGGCCGCCTGAGCAGCCTGAACCCCAACCTCCAGAACATCCCCATCCGCTCGGAGACGGGCCGCGAGATTCGCAAGGGCTTCATCGCGGACGAGGGCTACTGCCTGATCAGCGCCGACTACTCGCAGATCGAGCTGCGGCTGCTGGCGGCCATCGCGGACGATCCGCTGATGCAGCAGGCCTTCCGCGAGGGGGCGGACATTCACCGCCGCACCGCCGCGCAGGTGCTGGGGCTGGCAGAAGACGCCATCAGCGCCAACCAGCGCCGCGCCGCCAAGACGGTCAATTTCGGCGTGCTGTACGGCATGAGCGCCCACCGCCTCAGCAACGAGTTGAGCATCCCCTACGGCGAGGCCGCCCACTTCATCGACGTGTACTTCAGCACCTATCCCGGCATCCGGCGCTACATCGATCAGACCCTCGCCTTCGGGCGCGAACACGGCTACGTCGAGACGCTGTATGGCCGCCGCCGCTACGTGCCCGAACTGAAGTCGCAAAACCGCACCCTGCGCGAGGCGGGCGAGCGCCTGGCCTACAACATGCCGATTCAGGGCACCGCCGCCGACATCATCAAGATCGCGATGGTGCGCCTCGACCAGGAACTCGACGCCCTGGGCGGGCGGCTGCTGCTTCAGGTCCACGACGAACTGCTGATTGAAGCGCCGGAGGACCGGGCTGACGCCATCGCGGGGCTGACCCGCGAGGTGATGGAGGGTGCGGCGCAGCTCAGCGTACCGCTCGCGGTGGAGGTCGGCACCGGGCCGAACTGGTACGACACGAAGTGAAGGGCGATGAGCCGCGAGCTTAGGGCGGGGCGCAGAAAGGTTGCCGCCTTTTGGCAACCTTTCCGAGCGAAGCGAGTCACGCAAAAAGGGCGGCGCGCAGTGGAGTGGACGCCTGAGACCTGCGGCAACGCAACGGAGCGCCGCCCTAGGACTTACGCGAAACGTGGTTCTCTGCGGCCGAGAGAAGTTGCAGTTTCCTGTTCTGGGACGGCTGCGCCGTCCACCCCCCTCCCCAACCCCCCTGCTCCGCAGCTTTACAAGTCCCCCGCAAGGGGAGAGGGGCTGAAAAACTCTCCCACACGTACTCGTCTTTTGAATCGCGTATGTCCTGAGCAGTGAACCATGAGCTGGCCGCCCCAGGCTCTAACCCTCTTTTTCACAGCTCATGGCTCAGAGCTGACTGCTGGGATACGCTCAGGCATGACCATTCGCGCAGTGTTCTGGGATATCGGCGGCGTGCTGCTCACCAACGGCTGGGACCGCGAGCAGCGGGCGGGGCTGGTGGCGCGCTTCGGGCTGGACGCGGAGGACTTTGCCGAGCGGCACAAGCTGGCGGTGCCGGAACTGGAACGGGGCCGCATGAGCCTCGCGGAGTACCTGGACCAGACCATCTTCCACACGCCGCGCGCCTTTACACCCGAAGAATTCCGGGCGGCGATGGAGGCCGAGAGCCAGCCGCAGGCGGAAGCCCTGGCCCTGGCGCGCGACCTGGGGCAGCGGCACCGGATGTACGCCCTGAACAACGAGGGCCGCGACCTGAACGAGTACCGCGTCCGCACCTACGGGCTGGACGGGTTCCTGCTGGCCTTTTTCACCTCCTGCTACCTGGGCCTGCTCAAGCCCAACCCCGCGATGTACCGCCTGGCGCTGGACCTCGCCCACGTCCGCCCCGACGAGGCCGTGATGATCGACGACCGCCCGCAGAACGCCGAGGCCGCCCGCTCGGTGGGAATGCACGCCGTGCGGTACGAGAACGCCGCGCAGCTCCGGGAGGAACTGGCGGCGCTGGGGGTGGAGTAACCAGGGAGCTATACAGATTCCGGATAATCCGTTACGGCCCCTCCGCTACGCTGCGGGACCTCCACTCCTATCCGTCACCGTTTTTCCTTCTCCCTCCGGTCGGGTTAACCAGTTATTTCATAACTGATCAACCGGAAGCCTTATCAGGGGTCAGGGCAGGGGCGCGCCCTGGACCTTGCCCTCCCAGTTGTTCAGGATCAGGCCCCGGCCGTCGGGGGTGAGGGTGGCCCAGGCATCGGTGCCGTCTATCGTCTTCAGAAGCCTACCGGTCTTGCTGTCGTACAGCAGGGCTGCCGGGATGTTCTGCACGGTGCGGGAAATGTTCAGCAGCACCCGGCTTCCGTCGGCGTTGAAGCTGGCGGAGCGCACGCCGCGAGCGCAGACCTTCGCCAGGCTGCGCGGTGGGCAGGGTTCGGTGTAGGTGGGGAGCTTCCGCAGGCTCACGCCCCAGTCCCCCTGCCCCAGCCGATCCAGACCGAGCTGGAGAAACCCGGCGCTGTAGCCCACACCCGCCAGCAGGGTACCGTCAGGCGCGAACTGGAAGGGGTGCAGGACGCCCGACAGGCCCGGCACGGTCAGCACCTGATGGCCGGTGTCCGTGTTCCAGAGGGTGACGCTGCCTGCCCCCAGAGCCTCGTTCACCGCCAGCAGGGGCCGCGACGGATGGAAAGTCAGGCTGCGCGGTTGCGAGTGCAGCCGCAGGGTGGCGCGGCGCTTGCCCCCCGCCACGTCCCACAGTTGGACATAGCCATAGGCGTTCATGGCGGCCAGGGTCCGCCCGTCAGGGCTGAAGACCAGCGCTTGGGTACCGCGCACCCCCGGAAGGCTGGCCTCCCAGCGCCCTGCCGGGGTGCGGACGGTCAGCCGGTCGCCCGCCCGGTTCAGCCACGCCTGGGTCTTCCGGTCCGGCGTGAAGGCAAGGAGGCCCAGGTCATTCCCCGCCTCCGGAAAGACGACGGTTCCCAGAACCTCACCCGTGCGGGGGTCGCGGCGCTCCAGCACCGGCGCGGCCCCCGCACGGGTGACCACCTCGCCACGATCCGTAAAGCCCAGGAACGAGGTCTTCTTCAGCGTCCAGGCGGGTTGTACGGCAACGGCAGCGGCGGTCAGGCCCAGGGCGAGCAGGGCAGCGGTCGGGAGCAAGCGGGGCACGCTTCAGCCTCGCCCCTCGCAAGCCCGGCCGCGTGAGGGCGGGCTGACGCGGGGTTCAGCCTCAGCGCCCTGCCCTCAGCGTTTGCCCAGCAGGTACGCCTTGGGGTGGTGGCCGCCGCTATAGACCTGGAAGAGTTCGCGGGCGTGCCAGCGGTCCTGTTCGCGCAGCAGGCGCTCGAAGAGCCTCAGCTCGTGGGTCAGGACCACCAGGCGGCCCTGGCGGCTCAGCAGGCGGTGCATCTCGCTCAGGAAGGCGGGGTACAGCTCGGCGTTGCCGCCGTGGGTGCCGATGGCGTCGCCCCAGGGCAGGTCGCTGACAATCAGGTCGAAGGAGCGGGCGGGCAACCCTGTGTGCAGGGCGTCCACCTGAGCGACCTCCACCTCACGGCGGGCGGCCTGGAGGTTGGCACGGGCACAGGCGACGGCGGCGGGATCGAGGTCCACGCCGACCATCGCGTCATAGGGTCCCAGCAGGGCGCGCTCGACCAGCAGGGTGCCGCTGCCGCTCATGGGATTGAAGATGCGGTCCTCGTCGCGCTGGCCGGCCAGCTTGTGCAGGGCGTAGGCGATGGTGGCGTTCAGGCCGCCGCCCCGGTTGCACACCCGCCACGCGCGGGCGCTGAGGGGTCGGGGGGTCAGGCGGGCCAGCACCTCCCAGCCGGGGCCGTCCTCCTGGGGCCGCAGCCGGATCAGGAGTTCGCCCTCCTCGGGGTCATGGGGGAGATTCAGGGCGGCCTGGAGTTCGTCGGCCAGGCGGGCCATCACGCTCGATTCGCGGCCCGCCGCGGCGAGGCGGAAGGAGCGGTGCCCGCCGAAGCGCACCACCTCCGCCAGAAACGCGGTGAGTTCCCCGAGCTGCTGGTGCCCCAGCAGGCCGCGGGGGCGCGGCACGTCCCAGGCGCGCACGCGGTAGGCGGCCACCACGCTCCGCAGCCGCGTCAGGCGCTCGGGGTCGCCCGGATACCAGAAGCGCAGGCCCCGGATGTCGCGCGCCAGCGGCACGGCCCCCAGTTCTCCCTCCGCGACGGCTTCCAGGCCGGGCAGCACCTCCAGCACATACTCGTGGGCGGGCTGGCGGGTGCGGTGGTCGCCGCGGGGTTTGCGGGGGCGCTGGGGCGGGGAGCTGTTCGGGCGGGCGGGGCGCGGCATAGCAGGGCAGTATAGCGGCCGGGCGGGCGGGGACGGCAGAAGGCGGTGGTAGAATCGCGCGTTTCCTATGACGCGCCCTCCCCTTCCGCCCCCGTCCGGCCCGCCCCCGTCTGCGCCGCGGGTCCGCAAACCCCTGCTGGCGCGCATCAGCCCCCCGCAACTGATCGCCCTGTCGTTCGCCGCAGCGATTCTGGTGGGCGGGCTGCTGCTGGCGCTGCCGCTGACCCACGGGGCGGGCCGCCACGTCAACTTTCTCCAGGCCCTGTTCACCGCCACCAGCGCCCTGTGCGTGACCGGCCTGAACGTGCTGGACCCCAGCAAGGATTTCAACCGGCTGGGGCAGATCATCATCATGGCGCTGATTCAGGTGGGGGGGCTGGGCATCATCACGTTCGGCACCGTCTTCGCGCTGATCACGCGCCGCCGGGTGAACTACAGCGAGCGCATCCGGCTGGCGCAGCAGGTCAGCGCCTTCAGCGCCGGCGACGTGGTGCCCCTCATCCGCAATATCTTCCTGTATACCTTTGTCATTGAGGCTGCCGGGGCCGCGGTGCTGGCCTTCCGCTTCGTGCCGCTGGAGGGCTGGGGGCGGGGCCTCTTCTACGCCGTGTTCCACTCGGTCAGCGCCTTTAACAACTCGGGCTTCGCGCTCTACAGCGACAACCTGATCGGCTTCGTGGGCGATCCCATCGTGAGCGGCGTCATTGCGCTGCTGATCATTCTGGGCGGCATGGGCTTTCTGGTGCAACTGAACGTGGTGGCGCACCTGCTGAGTCCCCGGCGCAACCGGTTGCTGGTCCACTCCAAGCTGGTGCTGACCATGATGGGCGCGCTGCTGCTGCTGGGCACCCTGGCCTACCTGATCCTGGAGTGGAACAACCCGCGCACGCTGGCCCCGCTGCCCTTCGGGACCAAGCTGCTCGCCAGCTTCTTTCAGAGCGTGACCACCCGCACGGCGGGCTTCAACAGCCTGGACTACGGCGCGATGGGGATGGGCACCATTTTCATCACCATCATCCTGATGTTCATCGGGGCCAATCCCGGCAGCACCGGCGGCGGCATCAAGACCAGCACCTTTTACGTGATGATGGCCTCCGCCTGGAGCATGGTGCGCGGCCACCGCGACGCCACCGTGTTCGAGCGCCGCATCGATCAGGAAACGGTGCTGCGCGCCATGACGGTCGGGCTACTGAGCATTGGCCTGGTGAACACGATGTTCATCCTGCTGCTGCTGATGAACACGAATTCGCAGGTGCTGTTCGTGCAGCTCTTTTTCGAGGCGGTGAGCGCCTTCGGGACCGTGGGCCTGAGCATGAACACCACGCCGCTGCTCAATCCGGAGCAGCAGATCGTCATCATCCTGCTGATGTACCTGGGGCGCATCGGGCCGCTGACCTTCGCCGTCGCCTTCAACCGGCGCGAGGCGGGCGATCTGGTGCGCTATCCGGCCGAAAAGGACATCCTGATCGGGTAGGGCAGGGTGGGGTGATGAGCAACGAGGGATGAGGAAAAGCACCCCCACTCCACCCCCTCATCACTCATCACTCCACCCTCGACACTGCCCGCCCCTTCCCACGAAAAGAGGACCCCCGCATGAAGACCAAACAATGCCTGGTGATCGGGCTGGGCCGCTTCGGCACCGCCGTCGCCACCACCCTCTACGAGATGGGCCACGAGGTCGTCGCCATCGACCACAACGAGGAGAACGTGGAGCGGGTGATGAACCTGGTCACGCACGCCGCCGTCGCGGATGCCAGCGACGAACGCGCCCTGCGCTCCATCGGGGTGGCCGAGTTCGACGTGGTGGTGGTCGCTATCGGCACCGACGTGCAGGCGAATATCCTCGCCACCATGAACGCCAAGAGCCTGGGCGCGCCCTATGTGGTGACCAAGGCCATCGACGAGATGGCGCGGCGGGTGCTGGAGCGCATCGGGGCCGACCTGGTGATCCGGCCCGAGCACGACATGGGCGTGCGCCTCGCGCGGCAGATTGCCACGCCCAACATCGTGGACACCCTGGACCTGGGCGGCGACTACGCCATCGTCGAGATCGAGGCCAACGAGCGGCTGCGCGGCACCCTGCGCGACCTGAACCTCACCGGACGCTTCGGCGTGCAGGTGATCGCCGTCAACCGCGCCGGCCGGGTGGAAGTGACCCCCCGCGCCGAGGCCGACCTGCGCCCCCACGACAAGCTGGTCGTGATCGGCACCGGCCACAGCCTGGACGAGCTGCGGCGGTATTTGGGCGAGTAACGGAGGCAGGCTTTCTTCCCGTCTCCCCCACGCTGCTTTGCTGGGCGGGGGCCGGGCGTGGGGAGGTGCTTTCAGGAGGCCCCGCTCAGTGCCCTGGCTCCTCCTCCCCGGGCAGGGCGCGGAGGTCGGGGCAGGTCAGGGTGCCCTGGAGGCCCAGCGCCTCCACGACCGGCTGCGGGGGCAGGGTGCCCAGCACCTGGGTCTGGGCCTCCAGCCGCACCGGGTCGCCCTCGGGCGTGAGCAGTTCACTGCGGGTGTGCAGGCGCACGGCCCGCTCGACGCAGGCGGCGTCCCGCGCGTCCAGCAGCAGGGTCCGCAGCTCGGGGCCGTTCACGAAGGTGACCCACACGGGCTGCGGGACGTACCCGGCCAGGGTGCGGCTGGCGCGGGCCTGCCCGCCCAGTGCCCCGGCGAGCGCTGCCAGCAGGGGCAGCAGCGCCGCCAGACCCCAGACCATCAGCGCCCGCGCCGCGCCGGGCCGCCACAGCAGCACCAGGAGCGCCGCCGCGAACGCGAGCGTGAACAGCAGGTACAGGCCAGGCCACATGGCGGGCAGTGTATCCCCGGCGGGCCGGACCCGCTACAGCCGCAGCGTCAAGCCGTCGCGGGCGCAGGTCCAGCCTGCCGGAAGGGCGAGCGTCCGCACATCCACGTCATGCGAGAGGTGGGTGAGGCAGACGCGGCGGGCCGCCCGCGCCCAGGGCAGCGCCAGGGCCTCGCGCACGTCGTACACGCTGCGTCCCGCGTGGGGCACGCCGGACTCTTCCACGAAGGACGTGCCCAGGATCAGCAGGTCGAGGTCCGTCAGCCACGCGCGCACCACTTCCTCCGGGATGTCGATGGCGTCCGTGACATAGGCCGCCGCGAAGCCGGGACGGTCCAGCAGGAAGGCGTGGCTGTGGCCGTTGGCCCCGTGCGGCACCCGGAAGGCCCGCACCCGCACGCCCGCCACCTCCAGCCCCCCTTCCGGGAGCGGCTGCACCGGCGAGCCGCGGCGGAAGGAGTAGCCGAAACGGTCCTGAATCTCGGGAATCACGGCGGCGGGGGCGTAGAGCCGCAGCCGTCCCCCCGCGTACCGCACGTAGTCCAGCAGGTCGCCCAGCCCCAGCAGGTGGTCGTTGTGCGCGTGCGAGATCAGCACGGCGTCGGGCACCAGCGGGCCGGGCAGGGTGGCGAGCTGGGCGTGCAGGTCGGGGCCGCAGTCGAGCAGCAGAACTTCTGGCCCACCCCGCACGAGCGCGGCGCTGCGGGTGCGGCGGTTCACGCCCCCGGCGCGGGCCTCCCGGCAGACGGGGCAGGCGCACCAGAACCGGGGCACGCCCTTGCTGTCGGCGGTGCCCAGAAAGGTGAGGGTGGGGGGGGTCAAGGGGTCATCAGCTCGCGCGCGGCGCGGGTCAGGTCGCCGCTGGCCGCCAGGCTGGTCCCCACCAGCACGGCGTCGGCCAGGCCGCGCACGCCCCCCAGGTCGGCGGGGGTCCGGTAGCCGCTCTCCGCGACGAGCAGACCCGTGAAGCCCGCCTCCCGCGCACGGCGAATCAGGCGCGGGCTGACGGCCAGGTCGATGGCGAGCGTGGTGAGGTCGCGGTTGTTCACGCCGATGATCTCGGCCCCGCAGGCCAGCGCCAGATCCAGTTCGCGCTCGTCGTGGACCTCCACCAGCGCGTCGAGGCCGAGGTGGTGGGCCGCCTCCAGGTATGGCCCCACCGCCTCCCCCAGCACGCTGACCATCAGCAGGGCGGCGGAGGCTCCCCAGTCGGCGGCCTCGCGCAGCATGGCCGGGTGGACCACGAAGTCCTTGCGGAGAGCGGGAAGGGCCACCGCGCCCACCACGGCCCGCAGCGCCTCCGGGTTGCCGCCGAAGTGCCGCGGCTCGGTCAACACGCTGATGGCCGCCGCCCCGCCCGCCTGGTAGGCGCGCGCGGCCTGGGCGGGGTCGAGCGGCGCGATGGCCCCCTCGCTGGGGCTGGCGCGCTTGACCTCCGCGATCAGGGCGAGGTCAGGGCCGGAGAGGGCCGAGCGGAAGCGCCCGGTGCGCGGCCGCGCCGCCCCCAGGCCGGGGTCCGCGGCCGCGTAGTCCCCGGCACGCTCGCGCACGATGCGGCCCAGCACGCCGGGCACGGGGTCGAAGTGGGTCACAGGCAGGCCCGTCATGCGCCGGAGTATACGGGGGGGCAGACCTGGGGGGGAGAAGCCAGAGGGGGGGAGGGCATGTTAGCCTGGGCCGCATATGAGCCTCGCCCCCGGCAACGGCCCCGTGCAGATCACGCCCGACCAGCTCCAGGCCCGCATCTCCGAACTCGGCCAGAAAATCCGCGCCGACTACGCGGGCAAGGACCCGCACCTGATCTGCGTGCTTAACGGCGCGTTCCTGTTTCACGCCGATCTCGTGCGTGCCCTGAACATGCCCTGCACCATCGACTTTCTCCAGGCCAGCTCCTACGGCGACGCCAAGCAGACCAGCGGCGAGGTCAAGCTGGTCAAGGACCTGCAATTCCCGATCAGCGGGCGGCACGTCCTGCTGGTCGAGGACATCGTGGACACCGGCATCACCATGAACTACCTGCTGCACTACCTCCAGGGCCGCGGCCCCGCCAGCCTCAAGGTCGCCGCGTTGCTGAGCAAGCCCAGCCGCCGCCGGGTGGAGGTGCCGGTCGAGTACCTGGGCTTCACCATCCCCGACGCCTTCGTCTACGGCTACGGTCTGGACCGCTCCCAGTTCGACCGCAACCTGCCCTTTATCACCAGCCAGGAGTGAAGCGCCGCTCTCCCCTGCTCCTGCTGCTCCCCGTCCTCGCCCTCCTCGCGCTGGCCGTCTGGGGCGCGCGGGAGGCGCGCTGGCGGGGGCCGCTGTACTGCATAGGGCAGACCGGGCAGGTGTGGGGCCTGGCCCCGGTGCCCGCGGGCCTCACCCCCGGCTGCCCGCAGAGCCGGAGCTACCGGCAGGAGGTCCGCGGGGGCTTTGCGCGGGTCGAGCAGTACAGCCTGCCGGGCTGGCACCCCCGCGCCCTGCTCCCGGCCTTCCAGGCGGCGGGCTTCGTTCCCGAAGGCGGGGCGGAGGACGATGGCGACGAGTTCGCCGTCTTCCTGGGCCGGGCGGGCGAGCGGGTGCAGTACGTGGCGGACCTCCAGCCGGACGGCCACACGCTGATCACGCTGAGCGGCAGGCCACGTTAAAGCTATGAGCCTTGAGCTATGAGCTGTGAACCAGCCCCGGAAGCTTTCGCTTTTGGCGTGAGCCATCTTTTTCACAGCCCATAGCTCACGTCTCCCGCTCGTCGCGCACCAGCGCCACGTACAGCGCCTCCACCTTCGCCCTTGCCCAGGGCGTCCTGCGCAGGAACTTGAGGCTGGAGGGCACGCTGGGATCATGCTGGAAGCAGCGGACAGGGACCCGGCGCGCCAGGCCCTCCCAGCCGTAACGGTCGGCCAGCCTCACCACCATCTGTTCCAGGGTGACGCCGTGCAGCGGGTCTTTGGAGGCGGAACCGGTCATCCGCCCATGATGCCGTGGGGCAGCCCCGGGTCACAAGACCGGACAGCCTGTGGCAGGATGCCGGGGTGAATGCACCGCTTCCCCGCGCCCTGCTCGTGACGGGTCTGCTGCTCGCCGTCGTCAACGTGCTCTTTGCCGGGACGCAATACGGCTTTGCCAGCCTGCCCGCGTGGTTCTGGCTGTCCCAGCTGCTGCTGATTCCCGCCATGCTGGGGCCGCTGCGCCTGTTTCCGCAGGCCATGTCCGCCCGCACCTACCTCCCGCGCGCGGGCCTGTTCGCGCTGGGGTTCGCGGCCCCCTACGCCGTGACGCAGTTTACCGAACGTGCCCTGAGTCCAGCCTTCAGCGCCGGGCAGACCCTCTTCAACGTCGTCTTTTTCTGCGGCCTGATGGGACTGTTCTTCGCCGCCGTCTGGAAACCCAGGGCGGGGGGCCAATGACATGAGGCTCGCCATCCTGGGCGACGTCCACGGCAACCGCTTCGCGCTGGAGGCCGTGCTGGCCGACATTCGCGCCGCCGCCCCCGACCAGCTCCTGAACCTGGGCGACAGCGTGTGGGGCGCGGCGGACCCGGCGGGGGCCTGGGCACTCCAGGCCGAACACGCCCCTGTCAACGTGCGCGGCAACACCGGCGAGCGCGTGGCGGGCCTGCGCGAGGGCAAGGCGGCCATGCGAGACTGGCTCCTCGCCCAGCTTCCGGCCCAGGTTCCGGGCCTCCTGGCCGCACTGCCAACCTTCGTGGATGTGGCGGGCGGCGAGGTGCGCGTCTGTCACGGCAGCCCGCGCAGCCCCTGGGAAGATCTGCTGCTGACGGAGGAAGGCGAGGACGACACCACCCGGCCCGCCCACTTCCGCGAGGTGCGAGAAAGGCTGGGCGATTTCACCTACGCGGCAGGCGGGCGCGTGTGCGTCGTGGGGCACACCCACCACGAGATGCTGGCGGTGGTGGACGGCGTGACGGTCGTGAACGCGGGGCCGGTCAGTCGCCAGAAGGACGGGCTGCCGCTGGCCCGCTGGGTGCTGCTGACGCGGCGAAACGGCACCTGGGCCGCCGAGTTCCGCCGCACGCCCTATGACGTGGCAGCCGCTGCCGCCTGGGCCAGGGCACACGCGCCCGGTAGCCAGGGGGAATTCGAGGCCGCGTGGCTGACGGCCGGGAGGGAACCGTAGGGGAGCGACCAGCGGCCAGCTTCCAGCCCCCAGCGGGGGTAATGCCCCAGCCGCCGCCAGGGACCTGCCTGGAAGAGTGAACTCCCCGTCCTTCCTCCTTCCCTCTCTTGCTGGGGGCTGGAAGCTGGTCGCTGGCCGCCTCCTCAGCGCCTCTCCACCACCTCGACCAGCACGTACCGCTTGCTGCTGATGTCGGCGGGCACGGGGCCGGAACGGTCCTCCTCGCGCACGCGGATAACCTGGGTCACGCCGGGCTGGAAGGTGAAGCCCTCGATCTCGCCGTAAAAGAGTTCCCAGGGGCCGCCGTCACGCTGCACCCGCAGGCAGGACATGGGCGCGACCCCGGTGCAGGGCACCCGCTGGGGAGCCACCGTCCACATCTGCACCCGGCCCTGCGCCGCCGCATCACGGGTGAAGACCAGGGTGGTGCCGTTCGCCACAACGGTCAGGCCGCCGGGGGACACGCTCAGGGTGGGGCGGGCGTTCAGGAGGGCCGGGAGGTTCACCGTCTCCGCGGGGTCGAGGCAGGCGCGCAGCGTGCTGGCCAGGGGGCCGACCAGCAGCAGGCGGGAGCCGTCCAGCGTATAGCCTCCGCCGAAGCCGTTACAGCCGTCGCTCCCGCCGATGCGCCCCCCCTGAAAGAACAGGGTGATGGGCTGGGCGGTGCGCGGGGCCGCTTCACCGTTCACGGTGGCGAGTGTGTACCTGCCCTCCAGAGCCGCGGTGTTCGCCTGGGTCTGTCCGCCCGTCTGCGGCGTCCCCGAGGCCGTCCCCGTCCGGGTGAACGCCAGCGTTCGGCCCGCCGCATTCGTCAGGGTGAGGGTCTGGCCCTGCACGCGCACCCTCAGGGGCGTTCTCAGGAAGGCCAGGAAGGCCTGTTCCTGCACGTTCATGTCAGGCGCACAGAGCATCCGCGTCGTGGCGAGCGGGCCGAAGGTCAGGGTGTCGCCGCTCAGGCGGGTGTCACCGGTCAGGCGGTTGCAGCCCGTCGTGCCACTCACGCGCCCGCCCGCGAAGGTCAGGGCGGGCAGGCCGCCATTGCCCGAAGCTGGGCGCAGGGCCGTGCCACCCGTCAGGGTCCAGGTGCCATCCAGGTTCAGGGCGTTCATCGGGGCCTCCGGGCGGGTGGGACTGCCGGGGTTGGGAGTGCCGGCGGCCGCGCTGCTCGCTGTGAAAACCAGGCGGTCCTGGCTGCCCGAGAAGAGGGTCAGGGTGCCGCCGCTCAGCCGGTAGTGGCCCACCTGCCGCAGCAGGTTCAGGAAGCGGGCTTCCAGGCCGTCCACCCGGTCGGGGCAGGCCCGCCGCGTAGTGGCGAGCGGCCCGAAGCGCAGGAGGTCGCCGCGTGTGGCGTAAGCCCCCCGGTAAACGTTGCAGCCCGTGCTGCCGGAGACCATGCGCTCATCCAGCCGCAGCGTGGGGCGCGGGACGCTGCGGCCCGGCGTGAGGGTCCGGCCGTCCTCGGTCAACCCCGTCAGGGTCCAGGCGGTCCCCGTCAGGGCGGGGGTCTGCGCCCCGGCATTCCCCGCGAGCGCGAGGGCGGACAGCAGCAGCAGTGGAGAGAGCGATCGCAATTGCATATCTCCCGTTGTACCCGCAGGGCATGACGCGCAGGTGAGCAGCGCGGATGGCCCGGCCGGGATTTCAGGAGGACTTCAGCCGCGCGGCCCCGTCTCGTACACCGCCTGCCAGGGCTTGTAGACGGTGCTGACCTTGTCGGTGCGGGTGCCCTGGGCGTCCTTGATGGTGCGGGTGATGTAGAGGTTGTAGCCGTCCTGTGCCCAGTCCACCTGCCGCATCGCCCCGGCGGGGAGGTTAGGGTTGAACACGTACTGGGCGGGCGGGTGCGCGGTGCGCGAGAGGATGGTGGCGGGGCTGACGGTGACGGTCCGGCTGAGCTTCACGCCCCACACCTGCACCTCCAGCCTGCTTTTCGCGTCGTTGTTGACGGTGCGGATGAAGATGGGCGCGCCGGTGTCGTTCTTCATCTTGAGGTCCACGCCGGGGTCGTACACGGCAGCCTCGAAGCCCACCTGCGGCTCGTAGTACTTCACGCGGTAGGAGTGTTGGTTGCGCTCCACGACCGGCAAGCCCGCCTGGTACAGCGCCCGGAAGGTGGTGGTGGACACCTGGCACACGCCGCCGCCCAGGCCGTCCACAGTGCGCCCGCCACTGATGATCAGGCCCCCCACGAAGCCGTTGTCGGGCGTGATGCTGCCCAGCGCCTGCAGGAAGCTGAAGTTCTCGCCGGCAGGCACCACCACGCCGCTGATCTTGGCCGCCGCGTTGGCGACGTTGATGCGGCGCTCACGGCTGCTGCCGTAGTAGGTGCTGGTGCCGGTGGCGATCAGCTCCATCTGTGCCGGGTCGGGGAGTTTGGCCGCCGTCAGGGTGGGATGGCTGACCCGGCTGGGCAGCGTGACCGTGCGCGCGGCGGGGTCCAGCACCGCCTTGCGGAAGGCCGCCAGCGCCGCCTGCCGGTCGGCCACGCGCCCCGCCTGCTCCTTCACCTTGACCAGCTTGCCGCCCTCCACGGCGTAGCGGGCATTCTGCGCGGGGCGGTCCACCGCGTCGGTCAGGCGGGCAAAGGCCCGCGCGATGGTCTTCTCGTCGGGGACGATGCCGGTCTCGCGCACCCAGTACAGGTCGGCCACCTGGAGGGGCGTCAGGGACCCGGCACGCCCCGTACCCTGAAGCCCCACGGTCAGCGGGCGCATCAGCCTGTTGCCCAGGTCGGCCTGGGCCTGGAGGGCCTGGGCGGTGTACTGCGCCTTCCACTCGGTCACGGGGATGGTCAGCGTGGTCAGGTTGGGACTGGCCGCATAGGTGTTGGCGGCGGCGGCCATGTCCAGGCGGCGGCCCGGCGCGTCGGGGGTCACCACATACCGGCGGGCGTTCTTGTCGAAGAGGATGGCCGCGTTCTTCGGCTGGCTGTTCACGTCGCCGGTCAGGGCCTTGAGGCCCGCCAGGGTCGTGTTGAGGTCCACCCGCGTCACGAACGGGACCTCTGGCACGGCAGCCTGGCCGAGCATCCCCTCCATTCGCTCCATCAGGGTGCGTGTGGCACTTGCACGCAGGGCGGCGTCCACGCTGGCGCGCGGGTCGACCTGCCAGCCCAGGGCGTCCGCCCCCACCGTCCAGGAACGGCCACCCGCCGTCACCGTCACCCGTGGCGGCGTGGGGACGTGGGCCGCCAGGGCCGAGAGCGCCGCCTCGCGGGTGAGGCCGCCCACCTCCACGCCCCCCACCCGCAGGCCCGGCGCGAGTTTGCCGTCGTCCTGGGCCGCAACCCCCATCGCAAGTGCGCCGCCGAGCAAGACGGCGGCAGCCAGACCAGACACCCAGACCTTCATCACCCGGCAGTGTAAGGAACTTCACCAGCCAGCAAGTGAAGGCTGGGCACAGTTTGACGGCGTGAGGCTGGGGAAACGTTCCTGGGAAGGAGAGCGGCCAGCTCCCAGCCTCCAGCGGCCAGTCAAACAGGGTGCGGGGAGGGGCCTTGCTGAGAGGTCAGAGTGCGGGTCGTAAAGACGGCCCATTGTTTGACCCTCTCCCCTTGCGAAGCAAGGGGAGAGGGGGCCTTTCCGGCAGGTGCGCCTAGCGGCGCTCGACCCCCAGGCCCAGGTTCTCCAGGGCGGCCTGGGCCAGTTGCTTCTGCGGGTCCTCCACCTCGACCGAGACACGCTCGCCGTCCTCCAGGTCCATCACGAAGTGGTCGCCCTCCAGGCGTACGCGGCGCAGAATCTGCTCGTCGCCCCCCTCGCGGGTGGTGGCGCGCAGTTCCACATACTTCTGCATGGGCGAGCGGATCACCTTGGGGGCCAGCACCTCCTCCACCTGGAAGATGCCGCCGGAGTTGTTCATGGTCACGCTGATCAGCACCGGCTTCTCGCGGCCCTTCTCGATCACGACCTGATCGACGGCCAGCGCGCTGATGGAGTGGATGTCCACGCTGCCCAGCGCAAAGGCCTTGCGGCCCCGGCCCTTGGTGATGTCGGTGCCGTCCGCGACCGCCGTGATGCCGCCTTCCAGCGTCAGGGGCGGCGGGTTGAGGTCGTGGCAGTCGATGGCCCCCAGGATGAAGGAGCGGACCTTGGTGCGCTTGAAGGGATCGGGATAGATGGGCGTGATGATGCGGTCCACGATGGGCAGCGCCAGCATCACGCCGTGCTGCTCATGCGAGACGCGGTGAATCTGGTTGCCGATGTCGTGCAGCATGGTGCCCAGGATCACGGCCAGGAACACGTCGTCGGCGTCCCCGACCCCGCTTTCCATGATGTCGGGCCGGACCCCGGCTTCCAGCAGCAGCTCGGTGATCGCCAGGCTGGCCGCACCCGTGATAAAGGCATGCACGCGCCCGTGGTCGTTGTATCCGAGCTTGCGCATGGTCACGTAGTTCGCCATGTCCCAGGACGCCAGCGCCTCGGGGTCGGCGCGCAGGGCCTCGTAGGCCGCCAGCGCGCGGGGATAGCCCGCCAGGTCACCGTGAATCGCCCGGTGCGCCTCCTCGATCAGCTTGGCGCGGGGCGTGGTGAACTCCACCGTCCGCTTCGCTTCCAGCAGGGGGGGCGGCATCTCCGCGTCGGGGCGGCGGCCCTCCACCTCCTGCACGTTGCCGTCCGCGACGCTCAGGGTGAACTTGGGTTCGTCGGACACGCCGCTCTGTCCGGCCTCCTGCCTCTCGTCACTCACCGCGGCTCTCCTATTCTCCCCGGAAGGCCGCGCGGCGCTTGGCGAGGAAGGCCGCCGTGCCCTCGCGGAAATCCTGGGTGGCGACCGTCATGCCGAACAGGTCGGCCTCGACCTCCAGCCCGGCCTCCAGCGTGGTGTCCAGGCCCCGGCGCACCGCCTCCTTGACCAGCGAGAGGGCAATCGGCGCGTTTTTCAGCATCGCTTCGGCCACCTCGCGCGCCTTGCTGAGGGGGTCGTCGGCCACGTAGTTCACCAGGCCGAGGGCCAGGGCTTCCTCCGCGCCCACCTGCCGGGCGGTCAGCATCAGGTCGAGCGCGCGCCCCGCCCCGATCAGGCGCGCGAGGCGCTGCGTGCCGCCGAAGCCCGGAATCAGCCCCAGGGTGACTTCGGGCAGGCCGAGCTTCGCACCAGGGGACGCCACGCGCACGTCGCACGCCAGGGCGAGTTCCAGGCCACCGCCCAGCGCGAAGCCGTTCACGGCGGCGATCACCGGGATGGGCAGGCTGCTGATCTGGTGCATCACGTCCTGCCCGGCCAGCGACAGCTCGCGCCCCGCGTACACGTCCCCGAGTTGCGCGAGTTCGCTAATGTCGGCCCCCGCCACAAAAGCGCGGTCGCCGCCCCCGGTGATGATCAGCGCGCCGACTTCCGGGTTCTCGATCACCAGTTCCACCGCCTGCGAAATCTCGCTGAGGGTGTCGGCGTTCAGGGCGTTCAGCGCCTTGGACCGGTTGACCGTCAGCACGGCGAGGGGACCATGCTGGTCGAGTTGCAGGTTGCGGAATTCGAGTTCGTCGAGCATCGTCATGGGTCAATCCTGACACGGAAGGCGGCGGCGGAACGCGGGAAAGCCCGCATCTTCGCCGGCAGCCCTCACCGCCCGTCCAGGGCCACAATCGCGTCCAGCGCCACCCGGACCATGCGGTCCACCCCGCCGGCGAGCACCTCGGCGGGCACGAGTTGGGGGTCACCTATGTCGTTGCTGCACGCGGTCAGGCACCCGGCCCGCAACCCATGCTGCGCGGCGACCAGGAAGATGGCGCTCGCCTCCATCTCGAAGCCCAGCACACCGCGTGCGGCCCACAGGCGGGCGTGTTCGGGCGTACTGGCATAGAAGGCGTCCTCCGTCATGACCAGCCCGACGTGGTGGGGCACCCCCTGGGCACGCGCCGCCTGCACGGCCGCCTCGACCACCTCGAAGTCGGCGGCGGGGGCATAGGGCGCGCCGCCGAGCAGTTGCCGGGTGGTGCCGTCGCCCGGCACGGCGGCGGTGGCGATCACCAGGTCGGCGGGCTGGACCCGTGGTGTCGCGCCCCCCAGCGTGCCCACCCGGAGCAGCGTGCGCGCTCCCAATCGTGCCAGTTCCTCGGCCACGATGGCGGCGCTCGGGCAGCCCATGCCGGTCGTCTGCACGCTCACGCGCACGCCCCGGTAGGTGCCCGTGAAGCCCAGCAACTGCCGGTGCTCGGTGTACAGCGTCGCCCCCTCCAGATATGTCTCGGCGATATGGCGGGCGCGGTTAGGGTCGCCGGGCAGCAGCACATGCTCGGCCACGTCACCGGGCTGGGCGCGAACGTGAATCTGACTCATGGGCGCGAGTATACGGGGACTGTTCCCCACCTGCCGCACCCCGGAACCCCACACCGGTCGCCCCCGCCCCGCAGCTCCACCCGCCTGACACGCTCCCTCCACCTTCTGAGGGGTCATGAGCGTTTTCTCATGAAGCTGAAGGCTGAAGGTTCGGTAGGATTTCTCATCTTATGCTTGAAAATACCGCGTTGGTGGCCGTTTCTCTTCCTCATCTTCTTTCGCTAGCCTCTCATGGCCTCCTTACTAATAGGGCAAGGGCGTCAGGTTGAGAAAAAAGCAGCACTGTGCGAGATGGTTCTCCTGTTACGATTCACAGGGCACTCACGCGGCCTGCCTACGGTGTGCCCATGCACCAGGGGCGGTCTGCCGTACCTGTGCGGAAAGAAGGAGAACCTCATGCACAAGTCCCTGATGATCGCGTCCACTCTGGCCCTCAGCCTCGGCGTCGCCAGCGCCCAGACCACGACGCCCACCCCCGTGACCCCCACCACGGCCCCCGCGACCACGACGCCTGCGACCACCACGACCGCGGCCACCCAGGTCACGACCTTCACGGACGTGCCCGCGGGCCACTGGGCCAAGGACGCCGTGGACGTCATTACGCAGCGCGGCCTGATCCAGGGCTTCCCCGACGGCACCTTCCGCGGCAACGAGAACCTGACCCGCTACCAGGCCGCCCTGATCTTCTACCGCCTGCTCCAGACCGGCGCACTGAGCAGCGGCAGCCTGTCGCAGACCGACCTCGCCACCATCACCCGCGGCATGCAGGAAGTCAGCACCGAGCTGGCCGCCATCAGCACCCGCGTGACCGACCTCGAGCGCCTGTCCGCCGACCAGCAGGCCCGCATCACGGCCCTGGAAGAGCGCATCACCGCGCTGGGCACCGGTGCCGCCGGCGCTGACGTGACGGCCCTGACCGCCCGCATCGACGCGCTGGAAGCCGCCGTGCGCAACATCCCGGCCGGTCCCCAGGGTCCTGCCGGCCCCGCTGGCCCGGCGGGTGCCGCGGCGAACACGGCGGCTCTGGAGCAGCGCATCGCCGCCCTGGAGCAGCGTGCCACCACGACCGGCACCACGACGACCACCACCGGGACCGTCACCACCGACACCACCCCGACCACCGTCGTGATCGACAACACCACGAACACGAACGTCGCCAACGGCGTGACCCGCGGCAACCTGTACGCGGGCGTGAACGTCGGCGCGAGCAGCGCGGGCAACACCACCTGCACGCTGGGCAGCGGTGGCCGTGCGGTGAACTACTGCGCCAGCTTCGGCGGCATGATCGGCAGCACGCAGATCGTCGGGCCGCTCGGGGCGCGCATCGCCGCCGACTACAAGCCCGGCCGCAACGCCATCTCGGCGGACGTGAACGCCACCTTCGGCCTGAACACGGGCAGCAACATCCAGCCCTACGTGGGCGTGGGTCTGGGCCTCACGAGCAGCACCAACCGCGCCCCCAACACCACCAACAACGTGACCGACACCTACGTGAACGGTCTTGTGGGCGTGGACTTCCAGGTCACCAACAGCATCGCCGCCTTCGTGGAAGGCAACGGCCGCTACTACCTGAGCAACAAGGGCACCGGCGCGCTGACCAACTCCACGACCGCGACGGACCGTGGCTTCGTGCCCGCCGTCAAGGCCGGCCTGAAGTTCTACTTCTAAACCCTCACCTCTCCCTCAAGGCCCCCACCGTGGGGCCTTTTTTGCTGTGCCGGTAAGACACCCCAGCGGCCCCTTTCTCCCTGCTGTGCGGGCAAAAAGAAGGACGCTCCCAGACAAATGCTCTAGACTGTGCCCATGCGACTCGTGCAGTTCGTTCAGGTGCTGCTGCTGCTCGCCCTGGGCACCTATCTGCTGCTGGTCGCGCTGGAGAACCCTGTGCTGGTGCGGCTGCCCCTGCCATTCGGGCAGGGCGAACTGGCATGGCCGGTGGGCGAGGCGGTCGCGCTGTTCATGGTCCTGGGAGCCGCGTATGCCGGGCTGCTGCTGCTGCCCCCGCTGTGGCTGGCCGGCCACCGCCGCCGCCAGGCCGCGCGCGAACGTGCCGCGCTGGAACGCCGCCTGACCGCCGCCCTTCAGGCCCGGCTGGGCACCCCGGTGCCCCCGGCGAACGAGCTGACCCCCGCCCCTCCGGAGTCCGCATGAAACGCCCCCGCTCCGATCTGCCCGAGGCCCGCTGGCTGCTGGCCCCCCCGGCCAGCCGGGAGGTGCTGCTGGACAGCATGCGGGGCTGGGGCGTCTCGCCGCCGCTGGCGCAGGTGCTGCACGGGCGCGGCCTGACCCCCGCCCTCCTCGACCCGCCGCTGACCCTCACGCCCAATCCAGCGCTGCGGGAGGCGGCGCGGCGCATCGTGGCAGCGGTGCGAGCGGGCAAGCGCATCCGCATTCACGGCGACTACGACGCCGACGGCGTGAGCGCCACCGCCACCCTGGTCCTGGGGCTGCGCGAGCTGGGGGCCGAGGTCCACGGCTTCATTCCGCACCGGCTGAACGAGGGCTACGGCATCCACCCCGACAAGCTGGAGGAACACGCCGCCGCCTGCGACCTGCTGGTGACGGTGGACTGCGGCGTGACCAACCTGGAGGAGGTGCGGTCGCTGCTCGCGCGCGGGGTGGAGGTTATCGTGACCGACCACCACGCGCCGGGGCCGGACTATCCAAACTGCCTGGTGGTTCACCCGCACCTGACCACCGGCTACGACCCCGACCTCCACAACCTGACCGGGGCCGGGGTGGCCTACCACCTGCTCTGGGCGGTGCGTGAGGACCTGGGGTTGCCCGCCCCGCTGGACCTGACGGGCGTGGCGACGCTAGGGACCATCGCGGACGTCGCGCCCCTGATCGGGGAAAACCGCGCGCTGGTGCGGGCAGGGCTGGACGCGCTGGCCACCTCGTCCCTGCCCGGCATCCAGGCCCTCCTGAGGGCCAAGAAGGTCGAGCGCCCCACGGCACGGGACGTGTCCTTTTTGCTGGCCCCGCTGGTCAACGCCGCCGGGCGGCTGGGCGAGGCCGACCTGGCGCTGGAACTGCTGACCACCGGCAGCGACCACGAGGCCCGCACCCTCGCCACCTATCTCGAAGCGCGCAACCAGGAGCGGCGCGTGCTGCAAGACCGCATGTACGAGGAGGCGCTGGCGCTGGCCGACCCGGAGGAACCCGCCATCGTGGTCACGAAGGCGGACTGGCACGCGGGCGTGATGGGTATCGTGGCGAGCAAGCTGGTCGAGGCCTTTTACAAGCCCGTCTACATCGTCGCGCAGGGCAAGGGGTCGGTGCGCAGCACCCCCGGCATCAGCGCCGTGGAGGGTCTGCGCTACAGCCACGACCTGCTGAGGCGCTACGGCGGGCACCCCGGCGCGGCGGGCTTCGCGGTCGAGGAGGGGAACTTCCCGGCCCTGCGTGAGCGGCTGCACAGCTACGCCCGGCAGTTTCCGCGCCCGGTCCCCGCCTGGCGGCTGGACGCGCCGCTGCCGACGCCAGGGGCCACGCTCGATCTGGTCACGGAGGCTGCGGCCTTCGAACCCTATGGCACCGGGCACACACCGCCGCTGTGGCATGTGCGGGGGGCACTGACCGGCACCCGGCTGGTCGGCAAGCGGGGCGACAGCCTGCAATTTCAGGTCGGGGCGCTGCGCGGTATCAAGCACGGCGAGCAGGACGCGGCCCCCGGCGAACGGGACCTCGCCACCCATCTGGTCCGCAGCGAGTGGCGCGGACAGAACCGCCTGGAACTGCACGGGCAGGCCCTGCGCGCTCCCGCTCGCCTGGGCCTGGACACCCCCTTCACGGCCGCCCCGGCCCTCCCCCGCCTGGACCCCAGGGAGGCGATGAGCCACCTGCGCGCCGGGGCCAGCGCCTACGCCGACGGGCCGGTCGCCGCGTACCTGCGCGATCAGGTGCCTGGCCTGACGCTTCTCTCGCCCGGCGCACCCCACCCGGGCGGCGAGCTGATCCTGTACGCCCTGCCCGCCGAGAGCGACCTGACCCGCTGGCTGGAGGCGGGCCGGGTGGCCTTTGCCTTCGGCCCGAAGACACTGGCCGAGCTGGAGGGCAGCCTCTCCAGCCAGCACCTCGGCCCCCCGCCGCCGCAGATACGCCCCGGGACGGGGGAAGCCGGGCTGGAGGCGGCTGCCGACGCCTACCGCCTCTGGCAGTGGGCGCACCTGTACCGCGTGCTGGACGACGCCGGGTGGAATGCCGCCGTCCGGCACCTGCTGGGGCTGGGGGAGCCGCAGGCGCAGGCCGAGCGCCTGGAAGTCAGCGCGGCGGACGACTGATACGGAGTTAAAATGAGTCCTTGGCATCCGGGAAGCGTGCAAGCTGCCCGGTCGCCCCCTCTCCCCAGCCCTCTCCCGCAGGGGGAGAGGGGGCAGATAAGTCATCTCAATATCAGCGAATCAACTTAATCTCATCTGATACGGATTCTGTCCAATTCCTGAACAGTCGGGAGGGCACCGCCTGTTCATCCATCTCCCGAAATCCGCCCTTGTTCCTTCTCCCTCTGGTCGGATTTCCGGGTGTTCTCAACCCCCTTCAATCGGAATCAGTATGAGCCGGTGTGGCGCTTGCCGTCTCTCATGCCGGGCCACCCTGCCTTGAGCCTGACCTGAGCCTCGCGGCCTGTCAGAGGCGCGTCAGTTGTTCGCCGGCATGATCAGGGCATGATGTTGCCCGCCGAACGACCGCTTCCCGATCTCTTCGAGCTGCGCTGTCAGGCACGGCGCGAGGTCGCGGAGGCCCTGCTCCGCCTGCCCGAGGAGGCCAGGACCGTCGGGGAGGGCCAGCGCCTGAGTGAGCAGTTTCTCGCCTCGGTTCATTCCGGGGCGGCCCTGACGGAAGTTATCCGGCTGGCGCGGGCGCTAGCGCAGCAGCCCGGCGGCCTCCCCGCCAGCCTGCTCTGATTTCGGAACATCCGGGAGAGCGCCGGATTTGATGTAGTCCGAGGCTCAGCGGTGGCCGCTTGCCTGTCCTGCCACCGGTAGTACCACTCGCTCTCCCTCGGAGCTGTCCAGTTCGCTAGGTCAGTTCCCAGGAATCAACGCCATCCCGTGTCAGTCCTCCTCGGGGTTGTCCTCGTCCAGGTCCTCGTCGTAGTCCTCCTCCTCACCTTCGTCCGGGCGGTTCTCGCGCCAGTCGCGCACCAGCTCGGTGCGGCGCACGTCCTCGCCTCCCAGGGGAGCCGTGAGGGCGTCGGGACCGGTGTCCCCGGCCAGGGCCGCCTGGGCGCGGGCGAGCATGGGCGGGTCGCCCGCCTCCAGGCCGTAGCGCTCGGCCAGATACGCGGCGACCCACGCGCCGAAATACCACAGGGCGAGCTGCGCGGCGTAGCCGTTGGGGTGCTGGGGGTTGCCGCCCTCCGGGGCGGGGACGTGCAGGACCTCGTCGATGCGCGTTTCGAGGACCTCGCGCGCGACGTCGAGCGTGGGGTCGGTGTCGCCCAGGAACAGGGCCACCTTGGCGTCGCCCTTCTCGTGCTGCGCCTCGAAGGCCCCGGTGACCACCGCGAGCGGGTCCCCCAGCAGCGGCACGGCCAGCGTCTTGCCCACCCGCCCCAGCAGCGACTGCCAGGCGTGTGGGAGGGCCTCGGCCCCCTCGGCGGCCAGCAGCAGCGGCACGCGGCCCCACAGTGTCCAGGCCAGGTCGCGGGCGGGGTTGCCTTCCAGGAGGTGGGGGGCGCAGCGGTCGCGGAGGGCAGCGAGCAGCCGTTCGGCCTCCTCCGCCTGGTCCGCGTGCCCGCTCGCGTGCGCGAGGTACTGCGCGGCGTGGTACGTCACGGTGACGCCGCCCGGCACCAGCACGTCCACCTCCCCCGCGCTGCCGCCGGTGCTGACCCGGCGCACGGCCGCGCCCGCCACCTCGGCCAGGTCCGCATAGTCGCGCGCGGCGTCCCCCGCGTCGGCACTCGACACCACGAACTGCGTGCCGCCCCTCACCAGGGTGGCGGGCACCAGCGTGGCGGCCAGGTGGGCGGCCAGGGCACCCTCGCCCACCCCGATCAGACCGTGGGGACCGGGTTCGGGCTGGACCGGCCCCGCATAGCTGCCGGGCAGCTCTTCCAGAAGGGAAAGCAGGTTCATGTCCCCAGGGTAGCGCGGCGGCACGCCCAAGATGAGAACGAGGCGGAAAAGCTCGCGCAGGACGCTATTTTTGACTTCATGCGGCCCCAGGGGCGCGTGCTAGAATCGCCCGCGTGTGCCTTCAGAGCCGGTCCCTCACACCCGCCGCGCCTGTGCTGACCGCATGGGCGCAGCCAACAAAAACACCACCCGTCCGGGTGGCGTCTTGAGGGTGGGTGGCGCGCTCGACTGGACTCGAACCAGTGACCTTTGGCTCCGGAGGCCAACGCTCTATCCACCTGAGCTACGAGCGCAAAGCCCAGGTAACGTAGCACGCACTCGGAAGGAGATCAAGTGAAGAACAAGAAGGCCGTGAACGTCCTGCTGGGCGTTCTCGCACTGCTGCTGGTGGTCGGGATGGCCTACCAGTTCACGCCCAATCTCGGCTCCATGTTCGGCAGCCAGACCAAGGGCACGCCCGCGCTGAAGGTCAACGGCCAGACCGTGACCGCCGAGGAACTTGAGGCGGTGCGCCGCAGCGTCCCGGTGCTGAGCAGCGTCGACAGTGGCCTGCTGGCCGACGACTTCAAGACCCTGGTGGTCGCGCAGAAGGTGCGCCAGGCGCTGGTCACGCAGGCGGCGACCGACATCGACGTGAGCCGCGCCGACGTGAACGCAGAGGTCAAAAAGGTCCGCGAGCAGAACAACCTCACCGACAACAAGGCCTGGACGGACGCACTGCAACAGGCGGGCCTGACCGATTCGGCCTTCCGGCAGCAGACCCGCGACCAACTGGCCGTGAACCGCAAGATCGAGGCGCTCCAGAAGGCCGTGCCGCCGGCCACCGATGCCGAGGCGCGGATGTACTACGACCTGAACCCCCAGGGCTTCCAGACCGACGCCCGCATCGTGGGCCGCGAGATCGTGGTCAGCGACGAGGCCAAGGCCAAGAGCCTGCTCGCGCAGGTGCGGAGCGGCGCGGACTTCGCGCAGCTGGCCGGCCAGAACAGCACCGAGTTCAAGGACCGCGGCGGCGCGCTCGGTCCCCTCGAAAACGGCAGCCCCCGCCCCGTGGCGCAGGTGGCCCTGCCCAGCGAGGTCGGCACGGCGGCCTTTGCCCTGACCCAGGGCGGCGTGACCGACGTGGTGCCCAGCGGCGGCAAGTTCTACATCGTGAAGGTCGAGAAGTACCTGCCGCCCGCTACCAAGCCCTTCGCGCAGGCCAGGGCCGACGCCGTGACCGCCGTGACCAAGCAGAAAAAGGACGCCGCCCTGGAACAGTGGGTGACGGGCCTGGAGCGCGGGGCCAAGATCGAGGTGATCGATCCCAACTGGAAGACCGAGAACCCGGCGGTCGCCAGCGTGGCCGGCCAGAATGTCCCCTACTCGGACGTGGTGGCGCAGGTCGCGGGCAACGAGCAGTTCGCCAACCTGATGGGGCAGGTGCCCGCCGAGCAGGTGGCGCAGCTCGCCAACAGCATCCTCAAGCCGCAGGTGGTGGAGCAGCTGATCGACGGCTACGCGGCCCCCACCATCGTGGGGCAAAAGAAGCTGCCCCTGGTGGGCACCCGCCAGGAACTCGCCGCCGCGCTGGCCGCCTACGGTGCGCGTGACGTGAAAGTCAGCGACGCCGATGTGCAGAAGTTCTACCTCCAGAACGCCAAGCTGTTCGAGACGCCCGCCAGCGCCACCGTCAGCGAGGCCAGCTTCGCGGACCGTGCGGCCGCGCTCGCCTTCCGCCAGGGCTGGAACGGCCAGGGCGACTTCGTGGCGGCGGCGTCCAAGGCGGGCGGCACCGTCAGCGAGCGCGGCGAGGTGCAGCCGGGCACGCCCGAGGCCCCCGGCACCCTCAATCCGGCCCTCGAAGCCGCCGTGTTCACCGCCAAGGACCTGCGCACCGCCGGTGAGGGCAGCCTCAGCGACGTGGTGAAGGTGGGCAACCGCTACTCGGTCGCCTACGTGACCGACCTCAAGCGCGCCGCCGTGCAGCCGCTGGCCGAGGTCCGTGACCGGATTCGGGAGCAGGTGCTGGCCCAGAAGCGCGGCGAGGTCGGCCACGCCTACCTGGCGAAGGAAGTCGCCGCCCTGAAGCCCGTGAACAACCTCCAGAAGGTGCTGGCCGCCCAGGAGAAGCGCGTGGCGGCGGCCACCCCCAAGACCCCGGCTCCGGCGAACCCGGTCACACCGGGGGGCGCTGGGCAGGGCAGCGCGGAGCAGGGCAGCACCGGCGCGGGTCAGAGCAGCGGCCAGACCGGCAGCAGCGCCCCGGCCACCACGCCGGAACCGGCCACCCGCTAAGCCGCTTTCCCCCTCCAGGGGCGACCTTCCACCGGGGAGGTCGCCCCTCCGCTTTTTTCCCTCTCACGCCGTCCGGCACGGGCTGGCGTATGGTGGGCCACATCGTGAGTCTGGTTTTTGACTGGTCGGCGCTCGCCGCGCTGACGGACACCCCTGGCACAGGGGGCCGTCTGCGGGCCGCGCCGGAGGATTTCCGGGTGGAGGAGGTGCCCGCCTATCCCCTCTCGGGCGAGGGCGAACACCTTTTCGTGCATCTGGAAAAGACGGGGCACACCACCGCCCATGTGCTGCGCGAGTTGTCGGCCCAGCTCGGCGTGCGCGACCGGGACGTGGGTGTGGCCGGGCTGAAGGACCGCCACGCGGTGACGACCCAATGGATCAGCCTGCCGGCGAAGTACGAGGCCCGCCTCGCCGCCTTCGGTATGGATGGCGTCCGGGTGCTGGACACGCGGCGGCACGGCAACAAGCTGGGGCTGGGGCACCTGCGCGGCAACCGCTTCGTGGTGCGGGTGCGGGACGCGGCGGGGACGGCGGAGGGGGCGCGGACCACGCTGGCCCTGCTGATCGTGCATGGCGTGCCGAACTACTTCGGGCCGCAGCGCTTCGGCCTGCACGGCCTGAATGCCGAGGAGGGGCTGCGGGTGCTGCGCGGCGAGTCGGGCCTGCGCGACCCGCGCGTGCGCCGCTTCCTGACCACCAGCGTGCAGAGTCTGGTGTTCAACCAGTTTCTGAGCCTGCGCCTGGCACGCGGCGTCTTCGACCGGCTGCTCGCGGGCGACATGGCGAAAAAGCACGACACGGGGGGCGTCTTTCTGGTCGAGGACGCTGCCGCCGAGTCCCCCCGCGCCGAGCGGGGCGAGGTCAGCGCCACCGGCACGCTGTTCGGCAAAAAGGCCCGCCCCCTGACCCTGGACGCGGGCGAACTGGAACGCGAGGCGCTGGCCGCCTTCGGCCTCTCGCCCGAGGTCTTCGCCTCACGCCGGGGCGACCGCCGCCTGACCCGCGTGTTTCCCGAGGACACGGAGGTTCATCCCCAGGAGGACGGCTACACCGTGGCCTTTACCCTCCCCAGGGGCAGCTTTGCCACCAGCGTCCTGCGGGAACTGATGAAGACGGAGGTGGACATTCCGGCGGGCACGGAAGACAGTGCGGAAGACAGCGGGGAGGACGCCGGATGAGGGGCCGCATGAGGTGGGCGGGACCGGCGGCGCTGCTGGCCCTGCTGGGGGCCGCCCTGGCCGCCCGCCTGCCCGCCGCCCAGGTGGGGCTGCGGCCCTCGTTCGGGGGGGCGGTGCTGGAAGGCCGCATCCTGGCCCGGGTGGACGACGAGCTGACCGGCGTGTGGAGCGGCCAGGGCCGCGCCCGCCTGCTGAAATGCACGCCGCGCTGCGAGGGCGTGAGCACCATCCCGGTGCCCGGCACCCTGCTGGTCAATGCCGACACGCCCTACCGCATCGCCGTCGCGGGCGAGTTCCGCGCCGGACAGCACGTGAAGATCACCCTGCGTTTCCGCGACATGCAACTGCTCAATGTGGACGCCACCGTCGCCCGTCCGTGAGCGCCGGGCTGCGCGCCGCCTTTCTGGGCACCACCTACGGCACCGCCCAGGAGCGCTTCCGGCTGAAGGAGCGGCGGAGGCCGGCTCCCTCCTGGGCGCGTGGCCCGTGGGCCATCGTCACCGCCTGGAATCCGGGGGCTGCGCGGGCACTCCAGGCCACCAACGCCCAGGACGCGGCCGACCTGCTCGCCCGCGTCCGTGCCGGGGGTTTCTCTCCCCTCCCCGCCCATAACGGCGAGGGCCAGTGGCGCGAGGAAGCCCTGCTGATTCCCGGCGCACAGCTGTCTCAGGCCGTGGCCTGGGGAAACGATTTCGGCCAAGCGGCGGTGCTGTGGGGCACGGGCGCGCGGGTCGCGCTGGTGTGGCTGGACGGCGCGGGCAAGGTCGCCGGGCTGGAGCGGTTCTGGGCGGGGAGGGTCGTGGGAGCGGGGGCTGACGGCTGAGAGCTGACCACTGAGAACTGGCCGCTGCCCTTATACTTCCCTCTTGTGACGCTCGATTCTGGCAACGCGATTTCCCCACTGGGGGTACTGCCCCCGCCGGGGCCGGCGTGCGTGCATCTGCCGCTGGACGTGACGCCGCAGGAGCTGGCGCGGTACGCGGTAGGCCTGGCGAATGCGCGGGGCGGCACCATCCTGGTGGGGGCACCCGAGGGAACGGGCGAGCGCGACGCGGGTGAGCTGCACCCCCTGATGGTCACGCACGCGATTTTCGAGTTGTCGGGCGGGCGGCTGACCGTGAACGTGCAGCACCACCGCCAGCCCGGCGGGGCGAAGGTGCTGGCGGTGTTCGTGCCGCAGGCCCCCTATGTGCTGGCCGCCCCCGACGGCGCGGTGCTGGCCTGGGACGGCGCGCACCTCGTGCCCGTCACGCCCGCCGAGAGCGAGCCGGTGCCCCAGCAGGACTACACGGCGGTGGTGCCGCCTGACGCCTCGCTGGCCGACCTCGACCCACACGAGGTGGCCCGGCTGCGCGGCCTGGGACAGCGGGGCGGCATGGGCCACCTGCCCGACCTGGACTTCCTGCGCGAGCTGGGGCTGCTGCTGCCCTCGAACGGGGCGCTGCGGCCCACGCTGGCGGGCATCCTGCTGGCCGGGACCCCGGCGGCACTGCGGGCGCACGTGCCCCAGGCGGAGGTGTGCTTCTACCACCACCAGACGCCCGACGTGGAGTTCCAGTTCCGGGAGGACCTGCTGCGGCCCATCCCCGCGCTGCTCACCCGGCTGGCCGAGCTGATTCAGGCCCGCAACCGCTTCACGCCGGTGCAGGTGGGCCTCTTCCGCATCGAGGTGTGGGATCAGGACGAGGCGGTGTACCGCGAGGCGCTGCTCAATGCCCTCACGCACCGCGACTACACCCTGCGCGACGCCGTGCATGTGCACCACTACCCCGACCGGCTGGAGATCATGAATCCGGGCGGGCTGCCGGGCGGCATCACGCCGGGCAACATCCTGCGGCACCAGCCCAAGCGCCGCAATCCGCTGCTGGCGGAGGTGCTGGCCCGCCTGGGGCTGGTCGAGCGCGCGGGCGTCGGCGTGGACAAGATGTACGGCCTGATGCTGCGCTGCGGCAAGGAACCGCCCGAGTACACAACCTACCCCGACGCGGTGACGCTCGCGCTGCACTCGCCGGGCTTCGACGCCGACTTCGTGCGCTTCGTGGCCCGCAAGCAGGAGGAGATGCAGACCCTCTCGCTGGACATGCTGATCGTCCTGTCGCTGCTGGCCCGCGAGGGGGAGGCCACCCGCGCCGCCCTCGCCCGCGCCCTGCAACTCCCCGAGGACCGCACGCCCCGGCTGCTGCGCGGCATGGAGGACCACGGCCTGATCGCCCGCTCGGGGGTGGGGCGCGGCATCGCCTACACGCTCGCCCAGGAGGTGCGGCGGGCACTGGGCCGCAGCGCACCTATTACCACGGGGCAGGACACCAGTTCCCAGGAACGCAGCAGCGAATCCGCCGAGCCGACCGCACCACTCCGGCCCGAGTCGCCTCCCCGCCAGCCCCGCGCCCCCCGCGCGGCACCCGACCCCAGCGGCCCCACCCCCGCCGAGGTGCGGGCGGTCGCGCTGGCGCTGGCCCGCGAACGGGGCCGGGTCCGCAACCGCGAGCTGCGGGACGCCTGCGACCTGAACACCCAGCAGGCCTGGCGGGTGCTGCGCCGCCTGGTGCTGGAAGGGCACCTGGTCAAACGCGGCACCGGCACCCGTGACGCCGCCTACGAGCTGACGACGATCTGAGGCTGTACCGCCAACCCGAGGCCAGTAGCCCTCACAGAACAGCCGCCAGCCCTGGAACGCACGCCACAGCCGCCGGGCAGCCGCAGATTGACAGGCCTGGGGGCCGGGTGTAGCCTGCGTTCACCATTTTTAACTTGTGGTGGAAACGCTTCCGCAAGCTTGAAACAGGCCCAACATGGGCCATAGGGGGGATGCATGAAGAAAGCCTTCGCCATCGTCAGCCTCACCGCCGCGTTTGCTGCCGCCAGCCACGGCGGGGCCGTGACCCTCACCTTTGCCTGTGACAGCGTGGGCCAGGGCTACGACGAGTGCCAGAAGGGGGCCAACGCCTGGGCCAAGCAGACCGGCAACACGGTCAAGCTGGTGCAGGTGCCCAAGGAAACCGACCAGCGCCTGGCGCTCTACCAGCAGCAACTGGGGGCCAGGTCGGGCGACGTGGACGTGTACATGATCGACGTGGTGTGGCCGGGCCTGATCGGGCAGCACCTCCTCGACCTCAAGAAGTACATCCCGCAGGCGGAGATCAACCAGCACTTCCCCGCCATCGTGCAGAACAACACGGTGGGCGGCAAGCTGGTGGGGATGCCCTTCTTCACCGACGCGGGCGTGCTGTACTACCGCACCGACCTGCTGAAGAAGTACGGCTACGCAGGTCCCCCCAAGACCTGGAACGAACTCGCCACCATGGCGCAGAAGATTCAGGCGGGCGAGCGCAAGAGCAACCCCAAGTTCGTGGGCTACGTCTTCCAGGGCAAAAACTACGAGGGCCTGACCTGCGACGCGCTGGAGTGGATCAGCTCCTTCGGCGGCGGCACCATCGTGGATTCCAGCGGCAAGATCACCGTGAACAACCCCAAGGCGGTGGAGGCCCTGCGGACCATCCAGGGGCTGGTCGGCCCGGTCTCGCCCCAGGCCGTGACCACCTACGGCGAGGAGGAAGCGCGCAACGTGTGGCAGGCCGGGAACTCGGCCTTCATGCGCAACTGGCCCTACGCCTACTCGCTGGCGCAGGACCCCGGCAGCCCCATCAAGGGCAAGGTGGGCGTGGCGGCACTCCCGGCTGGCCCCGGCGGCAAGCCCGCGGCGACGCTGGGCGGCTGGCAGCTCGCGGTGAACGCCTACAGCAAGTCCCCCAAGGAAGCGGCCAGCCTGGTGCAGTACCTGACCAGCGCGCAGGAGCAGAAGCGCCGCGCCATCGAGGCGAGCTACAATCCCACCATCGCTTCCCTGTACAAGGACCAGGCGGTGCTCAAGGCCGTGCCCTTCTTCGGAAGCCTGTACAGCGTGTTCACCAACGCCGTCGCGCGCCCCGCCACCGTGACCGGCGGCAAGTACAACCAGGTCAGTGACGCCTTCAGCACCGCCGTCTACAGCGTGCTGACGGGCAAGAGCGCCCCCGGCCCGGCCCTCAAGGGGCTGGAAGGCCAGCTCTCGCGCATCAAGGGCCGCGGCTGGTAAACGCGGGGGCGGCCGTCCCTTCTGGCGCTGTGCCCGCTGCTTTCAGGTGCCCCCGGATGTGGGGGCACTTTTTGTTCTCTCCCCCGGAGGCTTCCCCGCATGACCACCACCCCCACCTCCTCCCGGCCGGCCGTTCGGCGGACGCGCGGCCTGCAAGCCAGCCGCACCCGCGTCGCGCTGCTGCTGCTGGTGCCCATGCTGCTGGTGCTGGCCGCCGTCGCCGGGTATCCCCTGCTGCGGACCATCTACCTGTCCTTTACCGAGTACAACATCCTGCAAGACCCCGCCCCCAAGTGGATTGGCCTGGGCAACTACTGGTTCACCACCGACGAGGGCGTGGGCCTGGGGGTGCTCCAGACGCCGGAGTGGTGGCAGTCGGTGTGGAACACGGTCCGGTTCACGCTGGGCAGCGTCCTGCTCGAAACCGTGCTGGGCCTGGCCTTCGCGCTGATCATCAACTCCAAGATCAGGGGGCGCGGGCTGCTGCGCACCGCCATTCTGGTGCCCTGGGCGATTCCCACGGTCGTCAGCGCGCAGATGTGGAACTGGATGTACAACGATTCGTTCGGGATCATCTCGCAGTGGGGGCAGAAGTTGGGGTTCCTGCACACCGGCGAGTCGTTCCTGAGCAACCCCGACACGGCGATGGCCGCGCTGGTCGCCGTGGACGTGTGGAAAACCACGCCCTTCATGGCGCTGCTGCTGCTGGCGGGCCTCCAGACCATTCCCAGCGACATGTACGAGGCCGCGGACGTGGACGGCGCGTCGCCCTGGACCCAGTTCTGGCGGCTGACCCTGCCGTTGCTGATGCCCGCGCTGCTGGTCGCGCTGATCTTCCGCACGCTGGACGCGCTGCGGGTGTTCGACATGCCCTACATCGTGAAGGGCAACGCGCCCGAAACGATCACCATGAGCATCTACGCCCGCCAGGAGCTGATTCTGAACTCGCAGTTCGGCTTCGGCAGCGCCATCAGCGTGATGATCTTCCTGATCATCATGGTGTTCACGGCGATCTACGTCACCAGCCTGCGGGTCAGGTTCGACTGAGGGGGCTGGCATGAATTCCAAGAATCCCACCGTCCGGACCCTGACCCAGATCGCCTTATGGGTGGTCGCGCTGATCGTCCTCTTCTACGTGCTGTTTCCCTTCTACTGGGCGGTCAAGACCAGTCTCACCGGCCCGGCGCAGCTTTCGAGCGAGGCGCTGGCGTGGTTCCCCACCCACGTGACCTGGCAGAACTTCCGCGACGTGTTCGCCGGGCAGCCCTTCGGGCGCAACCTGCTGAACAGCGTGGTGGTCGCCAGCGGCACCGTGATTCTCAGCCTGCTGCTCTCGGCGCTGGCCGCCTACGCGCTGGGCAAGTTCCGCTTCAAGGGCAAGAGCATCCTGATGTACATCATCCTGGCGGTCAGCGTGTTTCCGCAGATCGCGGTGCTGTCGGGCCTGTACACCATGATCAAGACCTTCAGCCTGTACAACACCTGGGGCGGCCTGATCCTCTCGTACATGATCTTCACGCTGCCCTTCACGGTCTGGACGCTGACGGCCTTTGTGCGCGAGATTCCCACCGAGCTGGAAGAGGCGGCCTACGTGGACGGGGCCTCGCCCCTCCAGACGCTGTTTCAGGTGCTGCTGCCGGTGATGACGCCCGCCCTGGTCACGACCGGGCTGCTGGCCTTTATCAACGCCTGGAACGAGTACCTGTTCGCCCTCACCTTCACGTCCGACAACACGGCCAAGACCGTGCCGGTCGCCATCGCCAACTTCAGCGGCGCGACCATCTACGAGAACCCCTTCGGGCAGATCATGGCCGCCAGCGTGATCGTGACCATTCCGCTGATCATCCTGGTGCTGGTCTTCCAGCGCAACATCGTCTCCGGCCTGACGGCGGGGGCGGTCAAGGGCTGAAAAAAGCGGTGAGCGGTAAGCTCTGATACGGGATTGCTCTGATTCCCGGACATCTGGGAAAGCGCCAGATGTCCGTCCATCGCCGCAACCCCGTCCTTTTTGCCACTCGCTCCGCTCGGATGATTCAAAGGAATCATCGCAATTTGGTATGAGCTATGAACAAGAGGGCTGATGCCACAGCAGATGCTTCCGGGTGCCCGTTCATAGCTCAACGCTCATAGCTCATTACCCCAGACAGGGACCGCTCCAGGTGAAGCGGTCCTGTTTCCTTTGCTACCGCTGCGCCCTCCGCTGCGCCTCGTCCAGGGCGGCCTTCGCGCTCAGCTTGCCGGTGGTCGCTTGGCTGATGGCGTCTTCGAGGTACGCGGTCCACTCGCCGTAGTCGGGGACGGTGGGGCGGGGCACGGCGCGGTCGAGCTGGGCGTGGGCGGCGCGGAGCTGTGGGTTCTTCGCGTACCAGTCATTCAGCAGGGGCGTCACGCTGCGGCGGGGCGGGGCGTAAGCGGTGGTCTTGACCCAGTCGGCCAGGCGGGCAGGGTCCAGCAGGAACTGCCAGAAGGCGACCGCCCCGGCCTGCTCGGCCGCACTCGCCCCGCGCGGCACGGCGAGATGTGCCCCGCCCAGCGGCACGGTGCAGGCCCCAGCCTTCTCGCAGGGAAAGGGGGCAATCCCCAGCTGGAAGAAGGGCAGTTTGCGCGCGTCGGTCCAGTTGGCGACGCTGGCGGGCACGAACAGATTCTGCCCGCGGGCGAAGTCGAAGGCCGCGCGGGTCGCCTCGGACAACCGGCGCGGCTGCGCCTGGCCTGCCGCACTCATGCGGGCCAGCTGGGTGAGGGCCTCCACCGCCTCCGGGCCGTTGAGGTTAGGTTGCCCGTTCACGACCAGTTGCCCGCCGCGCGAGGTGACGTTCGCCTCGAAGGTCCAGGCGTCGGCGGCGGCGACCAGGGGACGGCGGCCCCCCACCGCGAGCTGACGGCTGAGCGCTTCCAGGTCGGCCCAGGTCTGCGGCGCGCTGACTCCGGCCTTGCGGAGTGCGCCCGCGTTGTACATCAGCACCGGCACGCTGACATTCCAGGGCAGGCCGTAGCGTTTGCCCCCCACCTCGCCCGCCCGCCAGACCGGCGCGTACAGGTCGCGCGTCAGGGCGGCGGGGAGGGCATCGGTGAGGCGCGAGAGGTCCGCCAGCTGGCCGCCTTCCACCAGCCGGGGAAACTGCGTGAACTCGACCTGCACCAGGGCGGGCGGGTTCCCGGCCTTCAGCGCCGCCTGGAATTGCGGCAGCAGCTCACGGTAGTTGCCCAGCGAGCGGGGCACCACCTCGTACTGCGACTGGGAGCGGTTAAAGGCCTGGGCATACCCGGCGACCGTGTTCTGCACGCCGTCCATCGCGTGCCAGAACTCGATGCGCACGGGCGCAGCCTGGGCGGAGGCGAGCAGCAGGGACAGGGGCAGCAGCAGGCGGCGCATGGTCAGAGGATAGAGCGGGACGCGAGCTTCCCGCCCCTACGGCAGCACCGGGTAGAGGTCCACCCGTCCCCCCGGCCGCACATCCTCGCGGGCGGCGATGGCGACGCTGGCGCTGGGGCCGCTGCGGCTGCTGAGCTGGGTCAGCAACTCCACGAACTCGTTCACGTCGAGGCCCTGGTTGGTGATGTACTCGCCCGGCACGCCGCGGGTGGTGAGGTCCACGACCGCGTCCTGCACCAGATTCTGAATCTGGCTCTGGATGGCGCGGGTATCCTCCCCCAGCGTGATGGTGGCGCGGCGGATGGGCTGCCCGCCCCGGTACAGGACGCTGTTGGGCCGGGCCTCGCAGGTGAGGTCCACCGGAAAGCCGACGGCCGTATTGTTCGCCGCGCGGCACTGCACGAAGGTGCTGGCGTTCAGGCCACGCAGCTTGGTTTCCAGGGCAGAGCGGGCGGGGGTGCTCAGGCGGGCGGCGGGATTGCCCTTCGCACCGCGGCTACTCGCGGCGGCGGCGGCCTCGCGCAGGAAGCTGTCGAGGTTGCGCACGCTGGGCACCACGCCCGCATATACCAGGTCGTTCTTGGGAAAGGCCAGGTCGGCGTTGCGGCTGGCGCTGAGTTCGGTGCGGGCGCTGGAATACTCGTCCTGAAGGCGGCCCAGGCTGGCGCGGGTGGAGGCCAGATCGCGGGCGAGCGTCTCGTTGGCGGCGCGCAGGTCGGCCTGCTGGGCACGCAGGGCCGTGAGGTCCGCGCGCACCCGGTCACGCTCGCGGGCGGCCGCGTCGCGGACCTGGGTTGCGGCGTCACGGGCCTGGGCCGCCGCGTCGCGCTCGCGGCGGAGGCGGTCGCGGTCGGCCAGCAGGCCCTGGCGCTCGGCGGCCAGGCGGTCGCGGGCCTGCTGCGCGGCGAGGCGCTGCGCCTGGGCCTGGGCGCTGGCCGCCACCGCCGCGTCACGGGCCGCGCGGGCGGTGTCCCGTTCCTGGGCCAGCCCGTTGCGCTGGGCTTCCACCTGCTGGCGCGACACCTCCAGCGCGTGAACCTGCGCGTCGAGCTGCGCCGCGCGGGCCTGGGCCTGCTCGGCACGGGTCTGGGCGTTCTGGGCGCGGTTCTGCGCCTGGGTGGCTTCGGCCTCGGCCTGGGCCGCGCGGGCATCGAGGGTGCCCACCTGCTCGTTCAGCACCCGCACGCGGCCGTCGAGGTCACGGGCGCGGGCGCGGCTGGCGGCCAGGGCCGCTTCCGAGGCGCTGAGCTGGGCGCGGCTGGCCTCAGCGCTGCTTTCCAGGCGGGCGCGCAGGGCCGTGAGTTCGGCCACGCGCTGTTGCAGGGCCTGTGCCTGCGCCTGGGCCGCCTCGCGCTGGGCCTGGGCGGTGCGGCGGCCAGCCTGGGCGGCCTGCAATTCGGCGTTGGCCTTCTGGAGGCTGACCCGCGCCGCCTCCTGCTCCTGGCGCAGCTGCCCGGCCTGCTGGCGGGCGCTGTCGCGCTCGCGCTGCACCCCCCGGAGGTCGCCCTGCACCGCCTGCACCTCGTCGCGCAGCGCGTTGATCTGGGGCCGGAGCTGGTCGGCCTGCGCGATGGTGTTCACGGCGCTGCGGTTGAGCAGCAAAAAGGCCGCCAGGCTGGCCGCGCTAATGCCCATCCCCGACAGCACCGCCACCAGCAGAGCGGTGCTCTTGGGCCGCAGCCCGAACAGGCGCAGATGCTTGCGGCCCACCTTGCGGGCAATGGTGTCGGCGGCATAGGCCACGACGCCCGCCAGGACGACCACGAACGGCAAAAAGAGCCACAGCACCGGGGTCTCCTCCCTCCTTACAGTTCGAAGTCGTCGCCGAGGTAGTGGCGGCGCACGTCCTCGTCGGCCGCGAACTCCTGCGGCGTGCCCTGAAACTTCACTTCCCCGTCGAACATCAGGTACACCCGGTCGGTCAGGGCAATCGTCTCGCGCACGTTGTGGTCAGTGATAAAGACGCCGATGCCCCGGCGGTCGCGCAGCTCGCGGATCAGCCGCTGAATCTCGCGGATGCTCTTGGGGTCCACACCAGTAAACGGCTCGTCGAGGAGGAGGTAATCGGGGTCGGTGGTGAGCGCGCGGGCCAGCTCCAGGCGGCGGCGCTCCCCACCCGAGAGCTGGTAGGCGAGGCTATTTGCCAGATGCGTCAGCCCGAACTCGGCCAGCAGCGCGTCGGCGCGGGCCTCCTGCTCGGCGCGCGGGAGGTTCTGGTATTCGAGGATGGCGAGCAGATTGTCACGCGCCGTCAGCTTGCGAAAGGCGCTCGGCTCCTGCGGCAGATACCCCAGGCCCAGCCGCGCCCGCTCGTGCATGGGCAGCCGGGTCACGTCGCGCTCGCCCAGTTGAATCTGCCCCCCACCCGGCCGGATAAAGCCGACCAGCATGTAGAAGGTGGTGGTCTTCCCCGCCCCGTTCGGCCCGAACAGCGCCACGATCTCGCCGGGCCGCACCATGAAGTCCACCCCGCGCACCACCGCCCGGCGGCCGTAGGTCTTGCTGAGGCCCTGCGCGGACAGTTCGGGACGTGTGGGCGGCGTGACAGGAGGCATGGCGGCGGGGGCAGTCACGCCAGCGAGCGTAGCACGGGGCCTCCGCTGGCGGGGGTGAGAGAGGCGACGAAAGGCGGCCGAGGCCGCCGTCTGACCGTCAAACCGTCTGAGGGTCCCAGGAGAACGGTTCTCCCCTCGCCCTAGACGGTTTGACCGTGAGACCTTCAGACGGGCGCTCAGCGCCTTACACTACCCCCATGCTCTTGACCATCATCGTGCTGGATTCCGTCGGGGCGGGGGCACTGCCCGACGCCGCCAACTTCGGGGACGTGGGCGCGCACACCCTCAACCACACGCTGGAGGCCGCCCCGGCGGCGCTGCCCCACCTGGCCCGGCTGGGGCTGAGCCGGGTCCCGACCCTCCAGACCTCCCCGCAGACGGTTCCGGCGGGAGACGTGCAGGGGGGTTACGGCCGGATGCGCGAGGTCAGCCCCGGCAAGGACACCAGCACCGGGCACTGGGAGTTCATGGGCGTGCAGCTCCAGCACCCCTTCCAGGTCTTCCCGGACGGCTTCCCCCCCGCCGTGATGGACCGTTTCGACGCGGCGACCGGGCGCGGCCACCTGTGCAACAAACCCTACAGCGGCACGGACGTGATCCGCGACTACGGTGAGGAGCACCTGCGGACCGGGTTTCCCATCGTGTACACCAGTGCCGACAGCGTGTTCCAGATTGCCGCCCACGAGGACGTGGTGCCGCTGGAAACGCTGTACGAATGGTGCCAGGCGGCGCGCGAGATCCTGCAGGGCGAGTACGCGGTGGCGCGCGTGATTGCCCGGCCCTTCCGGGGTGAATACCCCTTCGAGCGGGCCAACGAACACCGCCGGGACTTCTCGCTGGTGCCGCCGCACAACGTGCTGGACGCGCTGCGGGAAAGGGGCCGCGCGGTGGTCGGCATCGGCAAGATTCCCGACATCTACGCGCACCGGGGCTTCACCGAGGAGATCCACACCGACAACAACGCCGACGGCATCCAGAAGACGCTGGCACGGATGCGGCAGGCGGCGGCGGAAGGCGAAGGCGGCCTGATCTTCACCAACCTGGTGGACTTCGACGCCAAGTACGGGCACCGCCGCGACCCGCAGGGGTACAGCAGCGCCCTGGCCGCCTTCGATGCCGCGCTGCCCGACCTCCTGGCCGCGGTTCCCGCAGACGGCGCGCTGCTGGTCATCAGCGACCACGGCAACGACCCCACCTGGCCCGGCACCGACCATACCCGCGAATACGGACTGCTGCTGGCCTACCGCCCCGGGCTGACGGGCGCGGTGGACCTGGGCGAGCGCGCCACCTTCGCGGATGTGGGCGCGACCGCCGCCGAGGCGCTGGGGGCCGACTGGCAGGGGCCGGGTGAGAGCTTCTGGAAGCAGCTGAGCTGAACGCAGGCGGGCTGAACGCGGGTGGGCTGGACTTCCGCACGCAGCCGGAGGCCTTCACGCTGACCCTGACGCTGGGGGGGCGCTACGCGGGGCAGCAGGAGTGGGCCATTCACGGCGAGCGCAGCGCGGTGGTGGCGCGGGTGCAGACTGACTTCGGCGGCGTGCTGCCGGAGCTGCGGCGGGTGCAGACCAGCCGCCTGCACCCCCGCTTCCTGACCAGCCTCCACTACGCCGAGGGCGACGGGCGCGGCCGGGCCAGCTTCGAGACGACCTTCGACCGCAAGGCGGGCCTGATCACGCTGCGCCAGGGCAAGGAGGAGGCCACGGCCCCCCTGACCACCGAGTACCACGACCCCGTGTCGCTGCTGCTGTGGCTGCGCGCCTTTGGCGCGGTGGACCGCGCCCAGGCCCAGATGACCGGGGGGCACGTCCTGGTGCAGCGCCTGGCGGATACCGAGGTCGGCGGGGTTCCCGCCCGCGCCTCCTTTCTGCGGCCCGGCGGGGCGTACGTGTACGTGGAGCAGGCCCCCCCGCACCGCCTGCTGCGCCTGATTCAGCCCACCGACTTCGGCCCCATCGAGGGGGCGTTGCAGCCCCCACGCAAGCCGCAGCCCGAACGGCGACGGCGGCGGGCGTCTTGAGCGGTCAGCGGTCAGCCCTCAGCCGGTCGCCCTCTGCTCGCCCCCTTTCCAACTGAAAGCTGATCGCTGAAAGCCGACAGCTCCCCGGAGATACCCATGCAAGTCCTCCAAGGTGACGCCGCCCGCGCGGCCCTGACCCGCTCCTTTGGCGAGATTCCCGTGCCGGAAAGCGTCCTCGCCCGCATCCAGGCCACCTTCGGCGAACCCCTCACGCCGGAGGAAGTGGTCGCCCGCATCCTGGCAGACGTGCAGGCGCGCGGCGACGACGCGCTGCGTGACTGGACGGAGCGGCTGGACGGCACCCGCCCCGAGGCGCTGGAAGTCACGCGGGAGGACATCGCGGCGGCGCGGATCGACCCGGCGCTGCACGACGCCATCCGCCTCGCCATCTCGCGCGTCCGGGCCTTTTATGAGCAGCAGCCCGCGCACGGCTTTCTGGACCACGGCCCCGACGGGGCGCTGGGGCAACTGGTCCGCCCGCTCGGGCGGGTCGGGGTCTACGTGCCCGGTGGCCTCGCGCCCCTCATCAGCACGCTGATTCATACCGCGGTCCCGGCGCAGGTGGCGGGGGTGCCGGAAATCATCGTCACCACCCCACCCGCCCGTGACGGCAGCGTGAACCCGGCGATTCTGGTCGCCGCGCGCGAGGTCGGGGTGGACCGCGTGTTCCGGGTAGGCGGGGCGCAGGCCATCGGCGCGCTGGCCTACGGCACGGCCAGCATTCCCGCCGTGGACAAGATCGCGGGGCCGGGCAACCTCTTCGTGGTGATCGCCAAGCGGATGGTGTACGGCGTGGCGGGCATCGAGAGCCTCCCCGGCCCCACCGAGACGCTGGTGGTGGCCGACGACAGCGCCGACCCCCGCTTTGTGGCCGCCGATCTGCTCGCCCAGGCCGAACACCTGGGGGCCGAACCCGTGCTGGTGTCCACCAGCCGCGACCTGCTGGTGGAGGTACAGAACAGGCTGAACGGCCAGCTCGAAGCCCTGCCCGAACCCAACCGCACCTGGGCGCGCGACAGCGTGGTGAGCCGCATGAAGGTGGTGCTGGCCGCCGACCTCGCGGAGGCCCTGGACCTCGCCAACCTGTACGCCCCCGAACACCTCTGCCTGCTGACCCGCGACCCCTGGAGCCTGCTGGGGCAGGTGCGGCGGGCGGGCGGCGTCTTTGTAGGCGAGGCGAGCATGGAGGCCCTGGGCGACTATGTGGCCGGACCCAGCCACGTGATGCCCACCGGCGGCACCGCCCGCTTCATGAGTCCGGTCAACGTCCGCGACTTCCAGAACATCATCAGTGTGGTCGGCGTGAACGAGGGAGCGCTGCGCCGCATCGGCCCCCCCGCCGCCCTCCTCGCCCGCGCCGAGGGTCTGGAGGCCCACGCCCGCGCCATCGAGAGCCGCCTGACGCCCGAGGCACCGGAGGCCCATCCGGAAGCGACGCTGGAAGTGCTGGAGGAGGCCGTGCTGGAAGGGGATGGGGAGCAGGGGGTGTAGGGGATGACGACACAGTGAGGGCAAAGCGAGCCAGGCTGTCCCAGTCCTTCACAGGTTGAGTCGCCTTTCCAGTGGCCCCTGATGCCAGGCCTGTTCACCCCCACCCGGCCTCCCCCCTCAAGGGGGAAGGGCTTTTTTGTTGTTCTAGACGGCGTTTTTCTTCGTGGGAGACTTCCCAGGGGAGCAATAAGCCTGCCCAAACGCCCTTCCCGCGTCACCCCGACAAGCAGAAGCTCTCGCCTCCCTGTCTTTTCAAACTTTGGAGCCGATGCCCAAGTTCCACCCCTCAAGCGGGCAGGCCTGGAAGAGGAGCCGTTCGGGCCGCCGGGCCCGAGGCCGCCTGGCGGGCTGGGCCTGGCATGGCGACCAGTGGGAAACCGGGGCGAAGCCTGGCAACCCTTCCACCGCAAGGAACCCCCTTGCCGAGCGCAGCGAAAAGCTCCCCCCTCCACCCAGAGGAGAGACACATCAACAAGCCTGGCGTCAACGCGCGGGCCGCCCCGTGCGGCGGAGACGTCCCCCGGTGGGGGGTAGGGGGGCTGGGGGGGCGGGGGGAAGCTCGCTACAAGATAACCTGCCCCCAAATATCTTTCCTTTCAACCCAGGCAAGCTGAGGCAGCCGCTATCCCTTCGCCTGGGGAGGCTGCGTCCCGCCATCGGCCAGCTGAACCAGCCACGCCATCAGCTGCACCAACGCCAGCGCCATCGCGGGAAGCCCCGCCAGCATCATGATCCAGCCGCTGATCTGCTGGTTTTGCAGCGGCGTCAGGTCCCACAGACACAGCGCCGAGACGTAAGGCGTATACAGCACCTGCCGCGAGTACAGCCACACGGCGGCGACGGCCATCATCGGGAAGGCCGCCAGCAGGCCGAACCAGCCCCGCGAGCCGATATGGGCGGGCTGCACGCTGGGCAGGGGCCGCAGCACGACGCCCCAGACCAGCAGGCTGCTCAGGAGATACAGCGTGGGCAGCAGCGCGGCGGCGGTGTTCGTGACCACCGAGGCGTTGAATCCGGCGGGCACGTTCCAGAAGATGATGACGGCGGCCCAGACGGCCAGCGCCACCCAGGGGTCGAGCAGCACACCCAGCAGGCGGCCCAGCGGACAGCGCGGGTCAATCTGAATATCACGCGGCAGGCCCAGGACCAGCAGCGGCGGCACGACTTCCGCCAGGACCATCAGGCGGCCCATGTACAGCGCCATGCTGTTCAGGGTCCAGGCGGTCGCGGCAGATTGCGTCGCCAGGAGCAGCAGCACCATGCCCAGCCCAAACAGCACGGCCTTCCAGACCGGCCAACGTGCCCGCCCCGCCGGAGTCTGCCGCGCCCGGACGAAGCGCCACAGGTAAAAGCCGGTGACGGCCAGCACCGGCAGCCACACCAGCGGGTCGAAGTGCAGGGCCAGCAGGTCGGTCAGGCCAGGGTTCAGGGTGGGGGCAATGTTGGAGACAGGAGCAGTCATGGGACGGGGTTCTCCAGAACGTGCCGGATGTCGCGCACGACCCGGTCCACCTGCGGAAGCTGGGTGTAGTCCCACAGCACGCGCAGATGCCCGGAGGCGTCGATCAGGTAGGTGGCGGTGGTGTGGTTCATCTGGTAATCGGTAGCGCTCTTCACGTCCGCCTTCTGATAGGCGACGCCGTAGTCGCGGGCCACCTGCGAGAGCGCCGGCTCGGGCACCTGCACGCCGGTCGCCTGGCCGAAAAACTCCACGTACTCCTTCAGCCGGGCGGGCGTGTCGCGCTCCGGGTCCACACTGACGAGCACGATGTCGAAACGGGCGCGTTCCTGCGGCGGGAGCGCCTGCCGGGCCTTGTCCAGGTAGGCCAGGCTCAGGGGACAGATGTTCGGGCAATGCGTGAAGCCGAAAAACAGGGCGGTGGTGCGGCCCGTGCCTCCGGGATGAAAGGTCCAGGGCTGCCCGTTCTGGTCCGTGCCGCTGAACGCTCCGGCCGCCACCGGGGGCGTGTAGGCGGTGCCGTAGAAGGGAAAGGGACTCCTGACCCGCGCAAACACCCACACGCCCCCCAGCAGCAGCGCGACCGCGACCAGGGCCAGCAGGGCCGACACGTACCAGGGCCGCGCGGCAGGGGCAGGAGCAGGAAGGGGCAGGTCGGTCATAGAGTTCCTCTCAGGAGCAGGGCCGGAATCAGGGCTTGCGGACGACAGCGTCCACCTTCAGCGTGCGGCCATCCCGCGTGGTCAGCGTCAGGCGCACCTTCTCCCCCACCTTCGGCGCGCGGGTCAGGTCCATCAGCATCACGTGGTCGCCGCCCGCGCTCAGGTGCAGGGTTCCCCCGGCGGGAACGGTCAGGGTCTGCACCATGCTCATGCCGGTCATGCCCCGCGCGTCCCGGCGGGTGGTCATCAGCATGGCGTGGCGGGCCAGGGCGGTCTGGACTCCCGTGAGGACCACGGGGGCCTGGCCGGTGTTCCGCAGCGTCAGGAAGGCGCTCGTCTCGGTCGCGCCCGGCGGCACGGCCACCACGGTCGCGTTCTGCACGGTCAGGGGAAGGGGGGCGCGGCTGGGCTGAGGCGCTGACTGGGGCGCTGTGGGGGCAGGCTGATGCATTCCGGCATGCTGGGCGGTGGCGGGAAGCAGAACGGCGGCAAGCGCCAGGGCGGCCAGGAGCGGGGTGGGTGTGGTCATGGGGAGCCTCCTTGAAGGGCGGTCTGGCCCGGTTCCCCGGAGTCTAGGCGCGCGGGCCGGGCCGGATTGTCCCCTTCGCCGCCACGGCAGGCCGGACAGGGCCACTTGAACTCGGTCGAGAGAGGTCCCCTCCTCCCCACCTCTTGTGGAACAGGTTCCATGCCGCGGGGTATGGTGGGCGGCGAAAAGTTATGCGTAAACCCACGATTCAGGATGTGGCCCAGCGGGCCGGGGTGGGAGTCGGCACCGTGTCCCGCGTGCTGAACAACCACGCCGCCGTGAAGGGCGCGACCCGTGACCTGGTCCTCAAGGCCATCGCGGACCTCGACTACACCCCCAACCCCCACGCCCGGCGTATCGCGGGTGGCAAGAGCTACACCATCAGCGTGCTGCTGCCGGTCGTGACCACCGAGTTCTACGTGCGCCTGCTCGACGGGCTGGAAAGTGCCTTTCAGGAGGCGCGGTACGACGTGGCGATCTTCCCGCTGCTCGACCGCTCGCGCCTGGAACGCTACCTGGGGTCGCATACGCTGGCGTACCAGGCCGACGGGCTGGTCATGGTGACGTACAACCTCACGCAGCTGTTCAACGAGCGCCGCCTGCGCAACCAGCAACCGACCGTGCTGGTCGACGCCTATGCCGAGGGCGTGGACTGCGCCTTTATGGACAACGTGCTGGGGGGACGGCTGGCGGGCGAGTATGCCGCCACCCTGCCCGGCGAGCTGTACGCCGTCTGGGTCGAGACGGAACTCGACCAGCTCTTCACCACCCGCGTCTTCGAGGAGCGCCGGGCAGGCTTTCTGGGGGCGGTGCAGGCGGCGGGCCGCCAGGTGCGTGCCGAGTACACCGCCAGTTTCGACGCGCTGGCCGCCCGCAACGCCGCCGTGACCCTGCTGGACACGGCCCAGTTTCCCTGCACGGTCTTCGCCTCTGCCGACCTGCTGGCGGGTGCCCTGCTGGACGAGGCGCGGGGGCGGGGCCTGACGCCCGGCCAGGACGTGCGCGTCATCGGCTTCGACGACCAGCCCTGGGCCGCCGCGCGCGGCCTGACCACCCTGCACCAGCCGGTCGAGCAGATGGGCTACGAGGCCGCCCAGCTTCTGCTGACCCGCCTGGGCGGCCACCGGGGACCGGCCCGCGCCCGCCGGTTTGAACCCCGGCTGGTGGTGCGCGACACGGCCTGAGCCACGCCGTCCCCAGGGCAAGCGACGCCACCGGGGTGACCCCTGGATGGACTTCAGGCGCTGCCGGCAAGCGTCGCGGCAGCGATTATCGGCGGCCGACCACCTGCTCGGCGGGAACGACCTGCGTGTAGAAGGTGCGGCGGGCATCGGCGAGCAGAACGTCGTTGCGGCCCTGGCGCTTCACGGCGTACATGGCCGCGTCTGCGCGCCCCAGCACGTCGTCGGGGTGTTCACCGTCGCGGGCGGTCGCCACCCCGAAACAGGCAGTGACGCCGGTAACGGCACCGTGACGCTGGCCCAGAAGCTCGGCACGCAGCGTATCGAGCACTTCCCGGACCTGCCACCCCGGCATCACCGGCAGGATCAGCAGGAACTCTTCCCCACCCCAGCGGGCCGCCACACCGCCGCGCGGCACGAGGCTCTGGACAGCCTGCGCCACCCCCCGCAGCACCAGATCGCCGGTGGCATGGCCGTGGACATCGTTGACGGCCTTGAAGTGGTCGAGGTCGAACAGCACCAGCGTGAAGCGCTCGCCCGTCTGCGCGAATGCCGTCAGCCGTTCCTCGGCGGCGCGGCGGTTGGCGAGTCCCGTCAGGGCGTCACGGTAGGCGGCCTCACGGGCGGCCAGCAGTTGCACCCGCTGCTTGGAAAACGTCGATTGCAAGATGATCATGAAGGCATTCACCAGCAGAAACTGGAGCGCGGCCCCGGCCAGTTGCATGTCCCCCGCCCCTGGCCCCAGGGTCAGGTGGTACACACACAGCAGCAGGGTCAGCAGGAAGGTGCTGCCCGCCAGCCACCGGGCCTGCCGGGGGGGATACAGCAGAAACGCAATCGCGTACAGCACCGGGAACCAGTACGCGCTCTCGCTGAGCATATGCATCTGCGGCGCGAAGACCTGAAACTGGTGCCCCAGCGCCAGCAGGAAGTACAGGGACGCCCCGGCATACGTGACGCTCACCGCCGCGTGCAGCGACAGCCACCCCCGCCCCAACGCGAATTGCAGGCCCAGCAGCAGGGCGCTCAGCAGCGGCAACGCCACCCGGTCCAGCGGGTCGAAGTTGGGGGCCTGCATCCACAGCGCCAGCACTGCCGCCGCCATCCCCAGACAGACCAGGGCAAAGAACATACGCTTTTGCGTGGCTAGCCAGGGGACAGCATCCGGGAGCTGGTTTATATGAGACAGGGACGGAGTCTTCAAAGGCCCTCCACGACTTGGAGCTGTTTCCATCTTAACTGCCGGCACCAGAGGGCGGACAAGAATGTGCGGATGACCGGTTGACGGGGAGAGCCTTATTCTACCCACTGAAAAGGATGAAGCTGCTTTCATCATTTGCTCGCCAAAAGACCATCTACGTCTCTCTGCTGACGCCAACCCGGCTTCCCATGGCGTGGGCTGTCCCCGTCCCTGCAATGGGGAGGAGCTTTTTCGTGCCTGCGACACTCTTTTGATCGCCAATCCTGCTCTGGATCGACAGGTGTGCTTCAGCGCCGCACTTCGTGGTGGACGCGGCAGCGGGCCTCGTAGGCTTCCTGGGCACCGACCAGCACCACGGGGTCGTCGAAGCGGGCGGGCTGGCCGCCAATCAGGCGCTGCGAGCGGGTGGCGGGCGCGCCGCAGACGGTGCAGATGGCCGTGAGCTTCTCGACGCTCTCGGCGCGGGCCAGCAGGTCGGGGATGCAACCGAACGGCTCGGCGCGGAAATCCAGGTCCAGGCCAGCGAGGATCACCCGCACACCCGCTTCCGCCAGGTCCAGCACCAGCGGCCCCAGGTCGGAGCCGAAAAACTGCGCCTCGTCGATGCCCACCACCTCGGGCAGCTCGGCTTCCGGCGAGGAGAGCAGCGGTCCCTCGCCCGCCAGGTGCGCGCGGATATCCACCGCGCCGCGCACCGCGACCGCCTCGATGCTGCGGCCCGCGTGACTGGCGACCTGCGTGGCGTGGTAACGGTCGTCGATGGCCGGCTTGAACACGGCGACCCGCTGGCGGGCAATCAGGGCGCGCGTCACCCGGCGAATCAGCTCCTCGCTCTTGCCGCTGAACATCGGCCCGACGATCACTTCCAGATGCCCGCCGTGGTAGGGAGACTTCAGCACGGGGGGAAGTATGGCAGAAGGCGGAAAGCAGAGGGCAGAGGGCCACCCCGCAAAAGCCCAGGCTCCCGCCCCCATGGCCTTCTGCCATCTGCTATCTGCCATCCGCAAAGAAAAACGCCCCACCAGCAGGCAGGGCGGTCAGGGCAAGGCGATTTACTTCTTCTTGGTGCGGTAGCTGTCGCCGAAGCGCTTGTTGAACTTGTCGACGCGGCCCTCGGTGTCCACGAAGCGCTCCTCGCCGGTCCAGAAGGGATGAACGCCGCTCCACACGTCCACGTGAATCTCGGGACGGGTGCTGAGGGTTTCCATGACGACCTTGCCCTGGTAGATGATCTTGGTGGGCACAGCCTTGGGGTGGATGTCTTTCTTCATGTTCTGCCTCCTCCGTCACGTCTCGGTGCGTGACGGGCAACCCTGAAATCATAGCACATCACCAGACGTAACGCGCCTGCCAGGCCTCGCCCCGGCGCAGCAGCGGTGTGGGAGTTCCTATCACGCGGTGCCCGCCCTTCACGGCGGCACGCACCAGCAGCCGGGGGTCGAGGGCCGGGTAGAGCGCGCGGGCAAAGGCGACCTCCTCGCGCAGGTCGAGGCTCTCGCCGCTGGCGACCGAGTCGGTACCGAGGGCCACCTCCACACCCGCCGCCGCAAAGGCCGCCCAGGGAAAGGTGCCGCACTCCAGATGCCGGTTGGAACGCGGGCAAGTGACGACGGGGCAACCGGCGCGGGCCGTGCGGGCGATATCGTCCGGGGTGACATTGACCATGTGGACCAGAGTTGGCCGCCCCGCCAGCGCCCCGAGTTCGTCCAGGTAGCGCACCGGGGTCAGCTCGGGTTCGGGCGAGCGGCCGATCACCTCTGCGAAGGTGGGCGGGTAGAGCACGGGCATTCGGTTGGCCCACAGCGGCCCGCCCCCCGTGCGGAACAGCTCCACCTCGGCGGGGTGTTCCGCGACGTGAATCTGCACCGGCAGACCCTCGCCCGCCGCGTACTCAGTGAGCAGGCGCATCAGGCGGTGGCTGACCGTGAAGGGAGTGTGGGGCGAGAGGCCCACGCGCGGGCCGCCGGGCCGCTCCAGCCTGCGCCAGCGTTCCAGGCGCTCGCGGGCCACCCGGAAAATCTCGTCGGCCTGTTCGGGAAAAGGCCCCAGCACCTCGAAGTACAGGGTGCCGGACAGGTCCTCGCGGGCCAGCAGGGCGTCCATCACCTCGGGTGCCCACACGATGTCGCCCACGCCCCCCGAACCCAGGCGGACGAGTTCGTCGGCCCCGGCCTGCGCCCCCGCCACCCCGCGTTTCTCCCGCTGGGCGATCACCACCTCGGGCAGCCAGCGGAAGTACGGCAGTGCCTGGAAGGCGTAGGCGCTCATGTCGAGGTGCGTGTGGGCGTTGACGGGCGGGGGCGCAATCACCGCCCCGGCGCGGCGCTCGCGGGCCTGGGGGTAGCTGGCGCGCAGGGTGGCGGGGTCGCCGAGCGCCGCGATCACGCCGTTCGCCACGACCACGCCGCCCGGCGCATGGCCCCCACCGACGCCGGTAAACAGCACGTCACAGGTGAGGAGTTCGGGAGTGAGGAGGTCCGGGGAGGGCTGGGCCGTCATGGGCCGCATTCTGCCGCCTTAGAGGCCTGCGGGGTCAGCCTGCCTGCGTGGGGCGAGCGGCATTCATCGCGGCCCCGACGATCCCGGCCTCGTTCTGGAGGGCGGCGGGGACGAGCGGGGTCCGCCCGGTTTCGATGTGGGGCTGCCACTTGTCAGCCTTCTTGCTGATACCGCCGCCGATGATAAAGAGGTCGGGGCTGAACAGCAGTTCGAGATGCTGGAGGTACTTGCTCGCACGCTTGGCCCAGTCCTTCCAGCTCAGATCTTCCTGCTCGCGGGCGCGGGCGGAGGCCCAGGCCTCGGCTTCCCGGTCGCCGCGCAGCCACAGGTGCCCCAGCTCGGTGTTGGGCACCAGCACCCCGTTATGAATCAACGCGCTGCCAATACCGGTGCCAAAGGTCAGCACCAGCACCACGCCCGGCACGCCCGCCCCTGCCCCGAACCGCGCCTCGGCCAGCCCGGCCGCGTCCGCATCGTTGATGAGGTGCACGTCGCGCCCGGTCGCCTGGGTAAACAGGGCGTCTGCGTCCAGGCCGATCCAGCCCCTGTCCACGTTCGCCGCGCTGAGCGTCTTGCCGTGCTGCACGATGCCGGGAAAGGTCACGCCCACCGGCCCCTCGTGCCCGAAGTGACGCACCAGCTCGGCCACCACGTCCTTCACCGCATCAGGCTGCGCGCCCTCCGGCGTGGGTATGCGCCAGCGCTCGGCCACCAGCTTCCCGGTGTCCGTGTCCACCGGTGCCCCCTTGATGCCGCTCCCGCCGATGTCGATGCCGAGGATCACGCTCATGGGGGACAGGGTAACAGCCTTCAGCGGTCAGCCGTCAGCGCTCAGCTTTTTTGGCTGATTGCTGACGGCTGACCGCTAAAAAAAGACCGCCCCCACCAGGGAGGCGGCCTCTGCAAGCTCGCGGCTTACGGGTTGCGGGCACCCTTGGCGGCGTCCACCAGGGCACGGAAGGCCTCGGGTTCGCGGGCGGCGATGTCGGCCAGCGTCTTGCGGTTGAGGTCCACCCCGGCCTTTTTAAGCCCGTTGATGAAGGTGGAGTAGTTCATGCCGTGCAGGCGCGCGCCCGCGTTGATGCGCTGAATCCACAGGCGGCGGAAGTCGCGCTTCTTGTTGCGGCGGTCGCGATACTCGTAGGTGGCGGCGTTCAGCAGCGTCTGGAAGGCGTTGCGGTACTGCTTGGAGCGGCTGCCCCAGAAGCCCTTGGCGCGCTTGAGCACCTTCTTGTGACGGCGGCGGCGGACAATCCCGGTCTTGGCGCGTGGCATCTAAATCACTTCCTCCCAGCAACGAGGCCGAGCTTCATGCGTGCCCACTCGCTCTTGGCGAGGACGAACCCCTTGCCCTTGCCGCGAATCTCGTCGCCGCTCTTGCCGGTGTTCTGGTGGCGCTTGCCACTCTTGAACGCCATGACCTTGCCGGTCGCCGTGACTTTCACGCGGCGGGTCATGCTCTTCTTGGTCTTCATCTTAGGCATGGAATGCCCTCCTTCGTAGTCCAGTCGCACGCCTCTGGCGGCTCCTGTCTGGGGTGCGGGCCGTTCCCCGCGCCTGTCACGGCGCTGAACCGTTGGTCGCCCTGCCCCACTTGACCAAGAGAGAACTATACGCGAGGGGGCGGGGGCAGGGCAAGGGGTCAGGGCTGCCTGAAATACATCTGCGTGGCCTGGAGCTGGCTGCCGTTCTTCTCGTAGATGCAGCGCATCGGCCCGTTGTCGGCAGCCGTCCCGCCAGCGTGCCGCGTGGACCGCGCGGCGGCGAGGGCGAGCAAGTGTGCGTGCAGGCGTGTGCCCAGACCCCGCCCACGCGCTGCGGGGAGGACCCCAATCAGGTGGATGCTCGCGTAACCGGGGCGGCCACTGGGACCGACCGTGCCGAAAGCGGCCAGTCGCCCGCCCTCTTCGAGTGCGACCAGCGTAGCCTCCTCGGCCAGCTCGTAGTCCGTGTGCCCGCCCCCTTCCAGCAGCGCCCGCACCTCGGGGCGGCCGAGCCAGTCCGGGCCACCTTCCACCGCCTGCGGTTCGCGGCGGTAGGCCCGCGCTTGCAGGTCGGTTTCGTACATGACGTGCTGGCTGTCCAGCACCCACCCGGCGGCCTCCACCGCTGCGGCGTTCAGGGGCGCGAGGTCGTCTTGCAGCACCAGCAGGCGCTGAGGCTCCACCTTCTCGCGGATGGCCCGCGCGAAAGCCGTCATGGCGTCGGCGGGAACGTCGGGGCGGAAACAGGGGAAGGCAGGCACCCGCACCGGGCCAGGCAGGAGAACCGTTCCCTCCATGCCCCGGTCAGAACGGAGGAACAGGATGCGGTCGAGGCTGACCCTGCCCGCCGCGATGTTCTCCCGCAGCATTGGGAGGCGCTTTGCCACGTCGGCCGGGTCCGCGTGCAGGGCGTACAGGTCGGCGAGGGTTTCGGGGGTCGCGGGCTGAATGTTGTAGGGGGGCAAGGTGGCCGCAGCTTACCCGCCCACCCTCCCCGCGAGAAGGCAGGCCAGACGGCCTAGACGGCGTTTTCTCCGGCCACCAGCCACAGCGCCCGGTAGTCTTCCAGCCGCACGGTAGGCCTGTCGAGGCTAAACACGCTCCCGCTCAGCCGGTCCTCGGCGTGGTCCCCCAGCACGTCCCGCAGGACAGAGGCGGGCAGCATCACCGTCTCCTCACTGAAATTGTAGACCTGCACCATCACGCCGAGGGGATGGTCGCGGCGCAGCAGCAGCACACGCGGGTCGGGGCTGGGCAGCACCTGGCTCTCGATGCTGGCGTGCAGGTGCGGGGTTTCGCGGCGCACGCTCAGGAGGTGACGTAAGCCCAGGTTCACCCTTCCGGCGGGCGAGGACGGCTCCTGCTGCACCCGCTCGGCCAGCGCCCAATCCATACGCGGGCGATGCACCCAGCGGTTGTCGGGCGCGTGTTCGGGCACGTCCTCGAAGGCGTAGTCGTTGAGCAGCGCCAGTTCGTCGCCCATGTACAGCAGCGGCACGCCGCCGAAGCCGAGCATGACGGTGTGGAGGAGGAGCAGGCGGCGCACCGCATCGTCCGTCTGCCCGGCGTCCCCCGTTTCCAGCGCCGCCTCCAGTCCCGCGAGGCTGGCCGCCGAACCGCTGATGCGCCGGTCGCCGGTGGCCGGGTTGTACTGGAAGACCAGCCCGCGCGCGAAGGTGCCGGGAAACTGGCCGCTGTAGAAGTCGCTCAGGAAGTGCCGGTGGCCGGGACCGCTCAACCCCGCGCGGGCCGCGTCCTCGTCGCTGATGGCCCAGCCGATGTCGTCGTGGCAGCGGACGTACATGCCCCAGGTCGTATTGGTGGGCTTGGGGGGAAAGGCCTTCAGCGCCTCCTCGAACAGCCGCGTGTCCCGGCTGGCGAGGCTGCTCCACACCTGCACCATCAGGCTGTTGTGGTAGGCCATGTCGCTGACCTTGCCGTGGTGGGCGCGGGTGCCGAGGTAATGAATCAGGTCGGCGGGCGCGACAATCGCCTCTGCCTTGAAGGCCACGGCGGGCGCGACGATGCGCGTGGCGGCCCGCAAGGCCCGCGTCAGGTGATGCACCTCTGGCTGGTTCTGACTGTCGGTGCCCAGCCGCTTCCAGATGAAGGCGATGGCGTCCAGCCGGAACACCTCCACCCCCCGGTTCGCCAGGTGCAGGATGAGGTCCACGAACTCCAGAAACACGTCCGGATTTGCCCAGTTCAGGTCCCACTGGTAGCGGTTGAAGGTAGTCCAGACCCAGCCCCCCTCGCCCTGTTCACCGGCCTCCTCGTCCCAGGTGAAGTTACCCGGCGCGAAGTCGGGGAAGATTTCGGGGAGGGTGGCCTCGAAGGCGTCCGGCCCGTGGCGGTCGGGGAAGAGGTGGAAGTAGGCGCGGTATCTGGGGTCGCCCGCCCTGGCCTTCTCGGCCCACTCGTGTTCGCGTGCCACGTGGTTCAGCACGAGGTCCAGCACCAGGCTGATGCCCCGGCCCCGCAGCCCCCGCGCCAGCGCCGAGAGGTCGTCCATGCTGCCCAGGTCGGGGCGCACCGCGCGGTAGTCCTGCACCGCGTATCCGCCGTCGTTCTCGCCCTCGCGGGGCCTCAGGAGGGGCATCAGGTGCAGGTACTTCACCCCCAGACCCTCCAGATAGTCCAGGCGCTCGCCCACACCCTTCAGGGTTCCGGCGAAACGGTCGGCGTAGGCGACGTAGCCGACCATCTCCGGGGCTTGCAGCCAGTCGGGCCGCAGCAGCCGCGCCTCGTCCAGCCGCTTCAGGTCGGCGGGGCGGGCGTGGTGGGCATGGAGCAGGACTTCCAGCAACCGGTCTCGCAGCGCGTCCGCCCGGTCCCCATACACCGCGCGCAGGCTCTCCCAGAGGTCGTCCCCGTAGCGTTGCAACCGCAGCAGGAAGGTATCCGCATCACGGTCGTCATCGAAGGCGGTCCGCACCTGCGCCGCCAGTTCGGAAGTCAGCACGCCTCATAGCATACGGCGTGGGAGGAGGAGTTGGAACCGTTTCCAGTCAGGGCAGGACAAGGGGGCGGTGAGGTTCTCCCCCATCGCCCCAGCGTGTGCCAGCTCGCGCCGGGTTTACTGAATCTGGTCCTGCGTGACGTTCAGGTACACCGCCACGTCATCCATGCTCTCGACGCTGGAGAGGGGCACGTAGTGGTGCTGGCCGTCGGCGCTGCCGCTCTTGGTGAGCTTGAGCCGGTCGCCCTCGATGTGGTCCACGGTGCCCACGTAGTCGCCGTTCTTGTCCTTGACCTGCATGTGATCACCCTCGCGGCTCAGGCGGTCGCGGAGGTCCTGCTGGATGCGGCTGTCAATCTGGTCGGCGGCGTTCTGGTCGTTCTGTCCGTTGTTCTGCGTCATGCCGGTAGCCTACGGGGCCTCCCCCGCGCTGCCGATGACAACCCCCTGGAGAAAACCATTACCCAATATTGGGAGAACCTCCATCTGGCCTCCCCTGCGTCACCTCCGCGCTCAGCGCCCGGAGGCCGGGTAGATCGAGCGTGGCAAGGGCGGCATTCACCCGCACGGCGAAGTCCGGCGGGACACCCGGCAACGCCCCGGCGAGCGCCACCGCCCCTTTCTCGTTCAGAAGCCAGGCGCGTTCGCGGGCGCAGAGGGTCTGCACCAGCGCCATCACGGCCTGATAAACGCAGCCCTGCGCGTAATGCCGGTCCCCGCGTTTCAGCCCCTTTTCCGCCGCGTCCAGCCAGAAGTCCGGCTGCCAGCCGTAATGCGTTTCGAGCGCCTGCGCCAATGATACCGGATACCCTCCCAGCCGGGCACGCAGCCTTGCCAGATGCCCGGACGGGTCATGCAGCGGCACGCCCCATGCCAGTTCCGCCGCGTAGTGGTGGCCGTGAATGCCGTGGGGGTGCCCCGGCTGCGCGTGCAGGGTGACCCGACCGGCCAGCGCGTCCTCCACACTCTGCGCCAACCGGCCCAGTTCGCGGTAGATGAAATCCACCCGCTGCCCCTCCACGGTGAGCCACGCGCCACCGTCCACCCACGGCCCCCAGCCGCCGGGCGGAGTGGCCGAAGCTGCCCCGCTGTCGTCGAGGTCACGGCACAGGGCATTCAGCGCCCCCAGGTCGAAGGGAAGGTCTGCCCGGTAGAAGAGGCCCAGGTCGAGGTCGGAGTCGGGCCGGGCGGTGCCGCGCGCGTGGGAGCCGCCCAGGGCGACGGCGACCACGCCGGGAATCCGGGCAGCGCGGGCGGCGATGGTCCGGGCCAGGGCAGGAACGGGCGTCATGCCAGACTGTACTCGGCCAACTGCACCTGGAGGCCCCCGGTAGCCGGCCCGCCACCTGGCCTACGCCAAAGCGGACGGGCAACGGATTCGTTCACCACCCGGCCCCGCTATGATGCCCCCCATGACGAAGGGCGACGGCAAGCAGGACAAGAAGGCGCAGCAGTACGGGGTGACGCCCCAGAGCGTGGATTTCAACGACTGGTACAACGAGGTCGTGAAAAAGGCCGACCTGGCCGACAACAGCCCCGTGGCGGGCGCGATGGTGGTGCGGCCCTACGGCACGGCGCTGTGGGAGAACATCCAGCGCTGGCTGGACGACCGCTTCAAGGCCACCGGGCACGAGAGCCTGATCTTCCCCACCCTGATCCCGATGGGCTTCATCACCAAGGAAGCCGACCACGTGGAGGGGTTCGCGCCCGAGCTGTTCACGGTGGACAAGATCGGCACCGAGAAACTGGCCGAGCCGTACGTGATGCGCCCCACCTCCGAAACCATCATCGGCCACATGTGGAGCGGGTGGCTCAACAGCTACCGTGACCTGCCCTTCCTGCACTACCAGTGGGGCAGCGTGTTCCGCGCCGAGCTGCGCACCAAGGCCTTCCTGCGGACCTCCGAGTTCTACTGGCACGAGGGGCACACCGCCCACGCCAGCGAGGAGGAGGCGCGCGCCGAGGTGCGGCAGATGCTCGACATCTACCACGAGTTCTGCCGCGACATCCTCGCGCTGCCGGTGGTGCGGGGCGAGAAGACGGCCAGCGAGCGCTTCGCCGGGGCCGTCGCTACCTACTCCATCGAGGGCATGATGCGCGACGGCAAGGCGCTGCAATCGGGCACCTCGCACTACCTGGGGCAGAACTTCTCCAAAGCCTTCGACGTGAAGTTCCAGACCCGCGAGCAGCGCGAGGAGTACGCCTACACCACCAGCTGGGCGATCAGCAGCCGCATCATCGGCGCGATCATCATGACGCACGGCGACGACTTCGGGTTGATCATGCCGCCCCGCATCGCGCCCATTCAGGTCGTCGTGATTCCGGTGGGCCGCAAGGAGAACTTTGACGAGATGGTCGCGGAAGGCGAGAAGTTGGCCGCCGAACTCCGCGCGCAGGGCATTCGCGTCAAGGTGGACAGGCGCGAGGGCGTCACCAACGGCTTCAAGTACAACGACTGGGAACTCAAGGGCGTGCCCGTCCGCATCGAACTCGGCCCCCGCGACCTGGAGCAGGGCGTGGTGGTGGTGAAAAACCGCAACGCCCAGGAGAAGGAAACACTGGCGCGCGAGGAAGCCATCGGCGGCATGGCGGCCCGCCTGGACGGCATCCACGACTGGCTGCTGAACCGCGCCACCGACTTCCTGCTGTCGCACACCGTGTCGGTGGACAACTACGAGGACCTCAAGAACGCCATCGAACAGGGCAACTGGGTGCGCGCCTTCCACTGCGGCGACGCGGCGTGCGAGGCCAGCATCAAGGAGGACACCAAGGCCACCGCCCGCAACATTCCCCTCGACGACGCCGAGTTCTTCAGCGAGCGCGAGGAAGGCGTGTGCGTGAAGTGCGGCCAGCCGAGCGGGTATGACAAGCGGGTGCTGTTCGGGCGGCAGTACTGAAGGGGTTGGGAGTGAGGGATTAGGGTTTAGGGCATTTGTCGTCAAAGGTGGCTTCGTTTGTTCGGCCCTCTCCGCTGGTGGGAGAGGGCCTTGCGGAGCAAGGGGTGAGGGGGCACCCCTATCCTGCTTTCATGTCCATCCGCCCCTACAGCCCCGCCGACCGGGCCGCCTGCCTGGCCCTTTTCGATTCGAACGTGCCGGAGTTCTTTCTGCCGGAGGAACGGGCGGAGTTCGCGGCCTTTCTGGGTCAGCCCTTCGACCCCGGCGAGTCCGGCGAATACTTTGTGCTGGAGGACGCCGGAAGGGTCGTGGCGTGCGGCGGCGTGTGGCTGGCTGCGGGGAACAGCGAACGTCCGGCGGGCCTGAGCTGGGGCATGGTCGCGCGGGACGCCCAGCGGCGGGGGTACGGCTCGGCGCTGCTGGCCTTCCGGCTGGCGCGGCTGCGGACGCTGGGGGCGCGGGAGGTTCATCTGGACACCAGCCAGCACAGCGCGCCCTTTTTTGCCCGCTGCGGCTTCCGGGAGGTGCGGCGCGTGCCCGGCGGCTACGGTCCGGGGCTGGACCGGGTGGATATGGTGGCAAGGCTGGGGGTGTAGGGCCTGGCAGCCTCTATCCTGCGCCTATGGCCGTCTCGCGCCCCCAGCCCCACCTCGCCGCCCGCAGACTCGTGCTGGGGACCGCGGCGGGGCTGGTGGTGGGCCTGCTGGCCCCGGCGGACTGGCCCCCGGTCGCGCGGGTGCTGCTGGGCTGGAGTGCCTTTTGCGTGGTCGTGCTGAGCCGCATCTGGCCGACGCTGCTCAACGCCACGCCCGAGCAGACACGCGCCCTCGCCACCCGTGAGGACGATACGCGGGCGCTGGCGCTGCTGCTGACCGTGACAGCGTCCCTAATGAGCCTGGGGGGCGTGGGCTGGACCCTGGGCCTGGCCCATCTCCAGAAGGGCTGGCAGCTCGACCTGACCGCGCTCGCGGCCCTGACCACCGTGCTGTCGTGGCTGCTGGTACACACCGAGTACACCCTGCACTACGCGCGGCGCTACTACACGGATGGCGGCGGCGTGCTGTTCCTGGACGGTGACGGCACGCTGAAAGACCCCGACTACCGCGACTTCCTGTACCTGGGCCTGACCATCGGCATGACGTATCAGGTCAGCGACACCAACATCAACTCGCGCCCGATGCGCTGGCTGCTGCTTCAGCACGCGGCCCTCTCCTACGTGTTCGGGACGGTGGTGGTCGCGCTGACAGTGGGCGGCGTGGCGAATCTGCTGGGCTGAGACCGTCTGATTCCAGACCTTACGGGAAAGCAACGGATGTTCACGTAGCCTCAGGCTTAAGGGCGGCCCCTCGCCGCCAGCCGGTCCTTCTTGCTTCCCGCTCTCCTGAAAAGCTGCGCCAGGCCACCCAGTCGATGCTCGCAAAAGGGCGCAAGCTGGTATGACCAGGCAGTCAAGACTCCACGCCGGGAGGCCCGTCGCGCCGCTCCCGGCGCTGCGCCTTGTCCTCGTACATCCGCAGGTCCGCCAGCCGCACGAGGTCTTCCCCTGTGCCGTCACGGGGAAAGTACGCGATGCCCACGCTGGCGTCTATGCCGGGGAAGCCCCGGTCGCGCACGGCGGCGGCGCTGCGCGCGACCCGCTCCTGCACCGAGGGCTGGCCCGCCAGCGTGGACTGCGCGAGTAGCACCGCGAACTCGTCTCCGCCCAGCCGGTAGGCGCGGTCCCCGGAGCGGAAGGCCGCGGCCAGGGAACGCCCGAAGGCCGCGAGCAGCTCGTCCCCGGAGGCGTGGCCCTGGTGGTCGTTCACGCTCTTGAGACCGTCGAGGTCGATCATCACGATGCCCAGGCAGAGGCCATGCCGGGCCGCCCGCGCCAGCTCCCGCCCCAGGTCGGCCTCGAAGGCCCGGCGGTTCCCCAGGCCGGTCAGGGCGTCCTCGTGGGCGAGCCGCTGAACGCGGGCGTGCTCGTGGGCGCGGGCGGTCACGTCACGGGCCACGACTGCCTGGCCGACCCGGCCCCCCTGCGCGTTGTGCACCGTGGACGGTTGCACCTCCCAGACCTCTTTCCCGAAGCGCCATTCGGCGGGGGCCTGCTCGGTCAGGAGCGGCCAGGTCGGGAACAGGTCGCGGGGGTGGCGGCCGCGCAGGTCGGCAGGTGGCCGCCCCGCCAGTTGTGCGGCCCGCACGTTGGTCTCCACGATGCGGCCCCGCGTGTCCAGCACGAACACGGCGTCTGCCAGTTGCTCCACGACCTGCCGATGCGCGAGGGGCGCGACGCGCAGCAGGCCATAACGGACCATGCCCCAGGCAACCGGCACGAGACTGAGCGCAAAGCTGACGGGGGTGGAGTTGATGCCGGGCAGAGGCTGGAAGCCGAGCAGGTGCAACGTATTGGTCACGAACGGCACGACCGCCGCGAGCAGCATCACCGCAAGCTGCGCCCGATCCGTCCCGCGCGCCGAGCGCCAGGCCAGCAGCAGCTGCAGCGCCCCCCACACCAGCAGCCCGTTGGCATACACCACCACCCCCAGCCAGTACGCCACGTTGCGCCGCACCATCCCCCACTGCGGAAGCTCGGTGGTGTACGACCACACCAGCCGGTGGGCGTCGTTGGTCCACATCAGCAGCAGCGTCACGGCGGGCACGACCAGCAGCGCCAGCAGCCTGCGCGGGGGCAGCGGCTCGGGGTGCGGGCGCAGATACCGCTCGACCAGCGCCACCCACGCGACCGGCATGGTGAGGATGCCGAAAAACTCCACCAACCCCCAGTGCCACCTCAGGGCCGGGGGAGCCGCCATGTTCGTGAGGGTGTTGCCCAGCAGCCACACGCTGTTGCCGAGCAGCAGCACCAGAAACGCGCGGTGAACCGGCTGGCCCACCCGCGGTAGGACCGTGCCGATCATCAGCAGCGTCACGACTTGTGCCAGCAGCAGAGGCGTGATGATTGGGGTGAGGACATAATCCGGCATGGCTGGGGGGCGTGCGGACGCGGGGTGCGCCGGAAACCAACGTAGCAGGCCGAGCCTTTCGGGAATCTATCGGTCGCTCGCCAGCAGGTACACGCCCGCGAGCAGCACCAGCAGCCCGACCCAGCCGCGCCAGGTATGCGGCTCGCGCAGGGCCAGCGCGCTGAACAGGAAGATAAAGGCCAGGCTCAGCCGGTCCAGCGCCGCCACCCCCGCCGTCGGCCCCACCCGCAGCGCCGCGAAGTACGCCAGCCACGACCCCGCCCCGCTGAGGCCCGCCAGCGTGATGAACAGCCACGCCCGCCCGCTGAGGTGCACCTTGCCACTGGCAAGCGCCCCGAGTTGCCCGGTCCCCAGCGCGACCGCGAGCATCACCAGCGCCATGATGACGGCCCGCAGCGTGGTGGCGAGGGTGGAATTGACGCCCTCCAGCCCCAGCTTCCCGAACACCGTGACCCCTGCCCCACCGAGCGCGGCCAGCAGACCGAGGGCTATCCATTGCAGGTTGTTCATGGGCGCATGATGCGCCTGCGGGGAACGCCCGGCCGGCGGGAGCCGTACCGCTAACCATGACACATGCCGACGGGTTCCCTCTCTGTCTCTCTGGCCTGCGGGTCGCCGTGGGAGGCCGGGAGGTGGTGCGGGTGGAAACGCTGGAGGCGCGACCGGGTGAACTGCTGCACCTGCGCGGCAAGAACGGCGCGGGCAAGACGACGTTGCTGCGGGCGCTGGTTGGCGTGCTGCCCTACACAGGCAGGGCGCGCGTGCAGGGCCATCCTCCCGGCTCGGTGGGTGCGCGCCAGGCGACGGCCTTCGTCCCGACCGACGCGGACCTCCCGGACGACCTGACAGTGGCAGAGGGGCTGACCTTCCTGGCGGCGGCGTGGCGTGTGCCGGAAGCGCCCCTACTGGCCCTCGCGGAACACTTCGGCCTGGGGGCGTGGCTGGATGCCTGGCCCATGACCCTCTCGCGCGGGACCCGGCAGAAGGTTGCGCTCGCTCTAGGTCTGGGCCTGGGCCTGCCGCTGACCCTGCTGGACGAACCCTTCGCCACGCTGGACACGGCTTCACGGGATGTCCTGCGGGAAGCCATCGCCCAGCGGTGTGCGGAGGGTGGCGCGGTCATCGTCACCACCCACGGTCAGGAGCTGGACGCCCTGCCCCAGCGTGTGTTGGAACTGGAGGGCGGCGTGCTGCACGTTCCTTCTGCGGGGGAAGCCGCGTGAGGTCCGGTGCGGAGGTGGTCTGGAAGCTGCGCCGCCTCACCCTGGAGCGGGCCGCGCGACGGACATGGCAGACATGGCGGCACTCGGGCCTCTTCTGGATGGCGGGCTACCTGGGCGGCGTTGCCCTGCTGGTGCTGGTGGGCCTGTGGCAAACGTACCGGTTTCCGGTGCCCCCGCTGGCCCCTGGTCCGGTCGCCGGGTTGAGTGCGGTGTGGTGGCTCTCCGCGTGGCTGGTCCGCCGTCCCACGCTGGGGGTGGACAGCACCGACGAGTGGCTTCTGCGCGCCCCCGTCCCCCCCTGGGCCGTGCTGGCCTGGCCGCTTCTCCACACGCTGGCCCTTCCGCTGGCCGTGGGCATCGGCCTGGGCCTGCTCGTCCTCGCCTGGTTCCCGGCATGGTGGCCGCTCGCGCTCGCGCTGCCGCTGCTCGGGGCAGGCCGCCCGCTCGTTCAGACGCTCGGGCACGACACGCGGCTGACCGGGCAGGAGACGGCGCGGAACGGGGCGCTGGCCCTCTCTGTCCTGCCGCTGCTGGGGGGCCTGCACCCTGTCGCCCTGCCGGTGGCCTGCGCGCTGGGGCTGGGCGGGCTGCTCCTGGTCTGGCGGCGCTTCTGGGAAGGGGAGGTTCACGCGGTCCCCCTCCTCCACGCCCAGGTCGAGGGCGTGCGGCAGGGGGCGCGGCGGCTGGGTCTGCCCGTTCCGGAGGTCGGCCCGGACGGTCTGCCCTTTCCCCGCCGCTGGCGGCCGCGGCTGCGCGGTTCCGGCCCCTTCGCCGCTTGCGTGTGGCGAGGCCTGCTGCACGTCTCCCGGCATCCCTGGCGTCTGCTGGCCGCGCCCCTGCTGGGCCTGAGCGTGACGGTCGGCTCGCCGCTGCTGCTCGCGCTCGTGCTGGAGCCGCTGCTGGTGCTGCTCGCGCCGCCGGTCCCGGCCGCCCTCCCGCTGACCGGCCTGGCGCGGCGGGCCGTGCGGACGCTGCCGGGCGGGGTACCGCTGGGCCTGTTGCTGGGGCTGGGGTCTGGCGTTGCCGCCGCATTCGGCCTCGCCTCGCCCGTGGCCGTGCTGGTGGCCCTGTTCCTGCCCTGGGCGGCGCTGTGTTGCCTGGGCTGGCTGGGCACCGCCGCGCCGGGTGGACAGGTCACGCAGGGCCAGCTCCGCTTCGCGGCGGGCCTGGCTCCCGCGATGGGCGCGTTCCTCTGCACGTCCTTCGGCCTGGCGTGGTGTGCGCCCCTGGCCGTGCTGCTCGTCGGCACCCTGGCCCTGATGCCTAACGCCTGACCCCTCACTCCTCTATACTGTCTTCCGTGATCCGCTCTGCGCTTACCACCCGGGGACGCCTCGCCTAGCTTCCAGAAGCTCGTGCGTGTGTCCCCGGCTGTGTGTGGCCGGGGCTTTTTCTTTTTCAAGGAGTGACGGATATGACGAAACCCGAGATTGCCGAACCGCGCGCCGAACGCTACAACCCGCACGCCATCGAACCGAAATGGCAGGAAACGTGGGAACGCGAAGGGCTGTACACCTTCCACGAGGACCCCACCAAGACCAAGCACTACGCCCTGACCATGTTCCCGTACCCCTCGGGGAACCTGCACATCGGGCACTGGTACGCCAATGTCGCGCCGGACGCGCACGCGCGCTGGATGCGGATGCGCGGCTACAACGTGTTCTTCCCGATGGGCTTCGACGCCTTCGGCCTGCCCGCCGAGAACGCGGCCATCAAGAACAACCTGAACCCGGCGACGTGGACCTACGCCAACATCGAACACATGCTGGGACAGTTCCAGCGCATGGGCACCATGATCGACTGGAGCCGCCGCTTCGCCACCTGCGACCCGGAGTATTACCGCTGGAACCAGTGGTTCTTCACCGAGTTCTTCCGGCGCGGGCTGGCCTACAAGAAGGGCGGCCTGGTGAACTGGTGCCCCAAGGACCAGACCGTGCTGGCGAACGAGCAGGTGGTGGACGGCAGGTGCGAACGCTGCGGCACGCCCGTCGAGCGCCGCAACCTGAGCCAGTGGTACCTGAAGATCACCGACTACGCCGACGAGCTGCTGGACTTCGGTGACACCGACATGCCCGAGCGCGTGCGGCTGATGCAGACCAACTGGATCGGCAAGTCGGTGGGCGCGGAGGTTACCTTCGACACGCCCGCCGGGCCGGAAACGGTCTTCACCACCCGCCCCGACACGTTGATGGGCGCGACCTTCCTGGTGCTGGCCCCCGAACATCCCAAAGTCGCGGAGCTGACCACCCCCGAGCAGGCGGGAGCCGTCCAGGCCTACGTGGAGGCGGCGGGCCGCAAGACCGACGTGGAGCGCCAGCAGGAGAGCGGCGAGAAGACCGGCGTGTTTACCGGCAGCTTTGCCACCCATCCCGTCAGCGGGCACCAGTTGCCCATCTGGGTCGCGGATTACGTGCTGGTCACCTACGGCACCGGCTCCATCATGGCTGTGCCTGCCCACGACGAGCGCGATTTCGACTTTGCGCGCAAGTTCGGGCTGGACATCCGGGAAGTCATCCGGCCGGAGGGCAGCGAGGGCATGGGCGAGAACCCGGCAGCTCCCTACACGGGCGAGGGCGTCATCGTGAACTCCGGCGAGTTCGACGGTCTGCCCGGCGGCAAGGCCAGCATCGGGACTGTCGTCGCGCGGCTGGAGGCACTGGGGGTGGCGCAGGCGAGGACCACCTACCGCCTGCGCGACTGGCTGGTGTCGCGCCAGCGGTACTGGGGCACGCCGATTCCCATCGTGTACTGCCCGGAACACGGCGCGCAGCCCGTCCCCGCCGAGCAGTTGCCCGTGCGCCTGCCCGAAAACGTGGAGTTCACCCCCACCGGCCAGAGTCCGCTGAAGCTGGATAAGGAATGGATGCGGACCACCTGCCCCGTCTGCGGCGGCCCCGCCGAGCGCGACACCGACACGATGGACACCTTCGTGGATTCGAGCTGGTACATGTACCGCTACCTGTCGCCGCACGACGACCAGCACCCCTTCGACCCGGCCCAGGCGAACCTGCTGCCGGTGGACCTGTACACGGGCGGCATCGAACACGCCATCCTGCACCTGCTGTACAGCCGCTTCTGGACCAAGGTGATGCGCGACATGGGCCTGACCACCCAGAGCGAGCCGTTCGCGCACCTGAGAAACCAGGGCATGATCCTGGGCGAGGACGGCGAGAAGATGAGCAAGTCGCGGGGCAACGTGGTGGACCCCGACGACCTGGTGCGCGAGTACGGGGCCGACACGGTGCGCGCCTACCTGATGTTCATCGCGCCGTGGGAACTGGGCGGCCCCTGGGACCCCAGCGGCATCAACGGCCCCGCCAAGTGGCTGGCCCGCGTCTGGGCGCTGTACTTCGACGCTCAGGCCGTGGGGCCGGAGGAAAAGGTCACGGAAGCTGACCTGCGTTACGCCGTCCACTCGACCCTGAAAAAGGTCGGCGGCGACTTCGAGCGGATGAGCTTCAACACCATCATCGCCGCGCTGATGGAGCTGACGAACACGCTGGTCAAGGCCAAGCGTTCCCCGGCTTTCGGCACGCCCGCCTGGGAGGAGGCGCTGGACATCTTTAACCAGATGCTGGCCCCGGTTGTCCCCTATATCGCGGAGGAAATCTGGATGGAGCGCGGGGGGACGGAGAGCATCCACCTGCGACCCTGGCCCGAGGTGGATGAGGCGGCGGCCGTACGCGACACCGTGACCATCGGCGTGCAGGTGAGCGGGAAGGTGCGCGGACAGGTGGACATCAGCAAGGCGGCGACGCAGGAAGAGGCCCTGGCCGCCGCCCGCGCGAACCCCGACGTGGCAAGGTTCATCGAGGGCAAGACGACGGTGAAGGAGATTTACGTGCCGGGGCGAATCATCAATCTGGTTGTGAAGTAGCCCGCAGCAGAACAGCGCCCCACCCTTGCCACTCAGCAGGGTGGGGCGCGTGTTCAGGCATTCAGTGGCCGCTCGTCGCTGCCCCGTGCCTCCCCGCCCAGGGTGAAGTCTTCCCGCGCCAGTTCACGGTCGTCGCGGGTGAGCGAGAGGAAGGCCAGGACCATCAGGAGGATGGTGGCGGCGGCCATCACGAGGACGAGTTCCATGAAACCAGTGTGCGGCGAGGCGGCGCGGAGGTGGTGACGGTGCGTTTTAGGGAACCTGCAAGGGCCGTTGGGAAAAACCTGAGCCTTGAGGTGCGTCCTTTCCCCTGTGGGGGTTACAACGGGCAACCCTCCACAAGATCAGACAGGGCTTCCTGCCCGTCCGGAGCGCCGGAAGGTCCCGGTTGCAGTTCCTCCGTCTCTCCGTCCTGGGCCAGCGCCTCCAGCAGCACCCGGACCTGTTCGGCGTTGGCCTGAGCGTGGGCGTCATCGGTCATGCCGCGCATGGTGACATGAGAAGCGCCGTCATGTGTCCAGATCTGCCGCGGCCCACTCATACCAACTTGCTCTGATTCCAGAACACCCGGACAAAACACCGGATGTTCTGTGGGGCCACAGGCTCAGGGGCGGCCCTTCGCCTTTCTTGCCGCATGAAACGTAGGCTCATCCGCTCATGGTCCACCTCCGCAAGCCGGTCTTTTCTTCTTCTCGCTCTGCTGCGCAGTCGTCGTGAACGGACGCCCCTGGGGACGCCACTCCTCAGCTTTGCAAGTCCGCTCGGGTTCGTCTACGACTCACCTGAAGTTGGTCTCAGCGGTTCGTTGCCCAGAAGTGGTCAAGGGCGGCGCGGACCTCTGCCGGCTTCTCGAAGTGGGGCAGGCCGTCGGTGCCGGGAATGCGGACCGCACTGACACCGGGCTGCTGCACGAATATCGGCAGCCGCTCAAAGGACACGAAGCCGTCTTGGTCGTACAGGACGACAGTGGGGACCCTGAGTTTGCTGTACAGCTCGCGGAATGCGTCGGGGGTGAACAGCAGGCCGCTGATGAAATACAGGGGGGCATATTTCGCGCCGGGCTGCTGGCTGGTTTCCAGGCTGTACTCGATCAGGCCCTGGTTCACCGGCCCGCGAAAGAGCTTGCTCAGGAAATAGTGGATGCTGGGCCGGGTCCTGAGCAGCGCATACAGCGGTGTCCCCACGGTGCTGAGCGTGCCGTGGAGCCGCTCGCCCCGGTTCCCGTCGCTCGCCTCCTGGCTGCCGCCCCGCGGCTCGCCCAGGCCGCTGGGACTGATCAGGGCCAGGCTGCGAATCCGCGCCTCGTCCAGCGCCGCCCGCGCCACGAACTCGCTGCCGAGGCTGAGGGCGACCACGTCCACGTCAGTGCCCAGTTCGGCCACCAGGGCGCGCAGGGCTTTCACCATCAGCTCCGGGGTGTAGCGCACGTCCGGGCGGTCGCTGCTGCCGAAGCCAGGCCACTCCAGCGCGTAGAGGGGCCGCTGGCCCGCGTAGGCGTCCCACAGCGGTTTCACCTCGTAGGCACTCGCGGCGGCGTTGACCGAGTGGGTGAGAATCAGGGGGCGGCCTGTGCCGCGCGGGTCGGCGTAATAGGCCACCCGCCCGAAGCCGGGCACCTCCAGACTGCGCCGCTCGCCGCCCACTGCGGGCGAAAGCGGCGCGGACGCCGTCCCAGAGGACAGAACAGTCTGCGCCAGCGCCGCCCCGGCCAGGAGCAGGGCGGCGGTCGCCAGCAGGCGGGGAAAGGTCCTTCTGGTCTTCATGCCTGATGGTTACTTCCCGGAGCCTGTGAAACTGTCGGAAAAGGTCAACAGATTCAGGGGCAAGCCGCGTCCGTTCGGCCTCACGTCAGTTCAGCGGCACCTCGGGGCGGGCCGCGCGGTCCTCGCCCGCGTAGGTGGCGGCCACGTCGCGCAGCAGGCGGCGGGCCAGGGCAATCAGGTCGTCCTCGGACACGTGGGGGAGGTGAAAGGTTCCGCTCTGGCCGTACTCGCCCACGAAAGCCCCCCCCTCGCGCCGGACCCGCACCAGCACCTCGCACAGGCCCAGGCGCAGCCACGCCGCGTGCCAGCCGCCGGGCGGAGGGGGGCGCAGCCGGGAGTCGGGGTCGGGGGTGGGGTCCAGGGTCACGTTGTTGAGCGGCAGGCCGGGGCCGCTCGACGTGCGCAGGGCGTGATACAGCGCGTTCAGAAAGGCCTCGCAGGCACGCTGTTCGGCCTGCCGCTCGTCCGCGTGGCGGCGGATGGCGGCTTGCAGCGCGTCGAAGTCGCTCACAGCCTTATTCGTACCACGCGCCCGCTATCCTGCGCGGCGTGACCGCCTCCCCACCCCCCGGCCCCCCGCCCCGGCCCGTCCTGCTCCTGTCCAACGGCACCGCCGAGGACCTGATCGGGGCGCGGCTGCTGGGGCACCTGCTCGGGCAGAGGGGCGGCGAGGCGCACGTGCTGCCCCTGGTGGGGGCGGGCCAGGCCTACGCGAACCTGCCCTTTGTTACGCGGGTGGGCGCGGCGCTGGACCTGCCCAGCGGCGGCTTTCCTTTCGGCAGCCTGGAGAACCTGCGCTCCGACCTGCGGGCGGGGCTGGTGGGGGCCTCGCTGGGGCAGTGGCGGGAGGCCGTGCGGGCCGCGCGGGGGGCCGGCGCGGTGGTCGTGGTGGGCGACGCCTACGCGCTGATGGTGGGCAGCCTGGCGGCGCGTCTGGCAGGTGCCCCGCTGATACACGTGCAGCCGCTGCTCAGCGCGCATTACCTGGAGGGGCTGGGCCTGGGCGGGGCGCTGCGCGAGCTGAACGCCCTGGGCGCGAATCTGCCGATGCCCTACGAACTGCGGCTGGCCCGCCGGGCACAGGCGGTCTTCGCGCGCGACGCGGCGACCGCCCGGTATTACGCGGCCAGGGGCGTGCGGGCACGCTGGGCAGGCAGTTTTGCGATGGACGTGCTGCCCCCGCCGGAACGCGACCTCTCCCCCCTCGTGGGTGAGCGGCCCGTGCTGGCCCTGCTGCCCGGCTCGCGGGAGGACCACCGGGAGAGCCTGCCGCTGATGCTGCGCGCGGCGGCCCATCTGCCGGAGGTGGCCGCGCTCGTCGCCTGGCCGCACGGCTGGGAGGCCGCGACCCTGCCGGAAGGCTGGACGCTGAACGTGCGGGAGGAAAACACGGCGTTCGCGCAGGGTGGGAGCACGCGCGTCGCCCTGCTGCGCGGCGCGTTCGGGGCAGTGGCGCGGGCGGCGGATGTGGCGGTGGGCACCGCGGGCACTGCGAACGAGCAACTCGCGGGCCTGGGCGTGCCGGTCGTCGCCTTCCCCACGCGCGGCCCCCAGTTCACCCCCGGCTTCGCCCGCCGTCAGGGGCGACTGCTGGCAGGGGCGCTGAGCGTGGTTCCGCCCGAGCCGGAAGCGGTCGCGGCGGAGGTCCGGGCGCTCCTGACGAACGGGGCGCGGCGGGCGCGGGCAGCGCGGGCCGGCCTGACGCGGGTGGGGCCGGGGGGAGCGCTGGCGGTGATTGCAGAGGAGATCAGGCGGCTGGCCCAGGGCTGAAGGCACCGGGCCACGCGGAAGCTGCCCCTGGCCTTCTGCCATTTACCTTCCGCCTTCCCCTCACCCCCCGTAACTCGCCCCCAGCCGCCCCAGCCCCTCCCACCACCCGATGCGGCGCGGGGGAAGGTCGGCCAGCAGGACCGGGGTCAGGCCGCGTTCCCGTAAACCATTCAGCAGCGCGTCCAGCAGCTCCGGCGTGACGGCGGGACCGTCGTGCAGCAGGATGACGCTGCCGGGGCGGGTGCGGGCCAGGGTCTGCGCGGCGAGGTCGGCGGCGGGCTGCGGGGTCCAGTCGCGGCCCTCCACATCCCAGAGGGCAAGCTGGCGGCGGGCCAGCCGGGCCAGCAGCCGCGTGAGGGGACTGTGCCCCCCGTAGGGCGGGCGGTACAGGTGGGGGCGGGGTTCGCCCGCGCGGGGATGCCAGCGCACCTGCGCCCACTCGCGCCAGGGCGGAAGCAGGAGGGCGTGGGTATGCCAGCGGCCATGCGCCTCCACCCCATGCCCCGCCGCCTGCAAGGCCCGGAGGTGCTCCGGCCAGCGTGCGGCGGCGGGTGCCGTCACGAAAAAGGTGGCGGGTGCCCGGTGCCGCGCGAGGACGGCCAGCAGGGCGGGCGTCTGCTCGCTGGGACCGTCGTCGAAGGTGAGGGCCACCCGTGGGAACTCACGGCCCCCCGCGCCGAGGGCACCCCAACCAGCGGCACGCCCCAGCACATCGGCCAGCAGGACAGCGAGAAGCGCCCGCCCCAGAGGAACCAGCCAGCCGCGCCGCATCGCGTCAGGTGGGCTGCGCGTCCCGGCGCTCCGGAAAGGCGCGGCGGAACAGGACGTACCCGGCGGCGGTGGTGAGGGCCAGCACCGCCCCGGTCAGAAAGGGACCGGTCGCGCCCAGGCGCTGAAAGGCGAAGGTGCCCACCAGGGGGCCGAGGGCGGTTCCGGCGTTCTCCACGGTCATCAGGACGCCCCAGGCGGCGGGGCGCTGGGCCTCGGGCAGGGTGCCCGTCACCAGGGCCGCCCAGCCCGGCATGATGAAGGCGTAGCCCACCCCGGCCACCACCGCCAGCGGGTACAGCACCCAGGCGGGCGGCGTGGCGGCGAATCCGGCCAGCGCCAGCCCCAGCAGCGCGAAGCCCAGCATCACCGCGAGCCGGGCGTGGCCGCCGTCGGCCACCCGTCCGGTCAGCGGCAGGCTGCCGTAGGCCACCGCGCCGCCCACCGCCAGCACCGCGACCATGCCCCAGTAGTTCACGCCGAGTTGCGGCGCAATCGTGAAGAGCAGCGGCCCCAGCAGCGTCAGGGTCAGCGTCTGCATGAAGGCGGCGGGCAGCAGCGGCACCAGGGCACGGACCGAGGCGCGCACGCCCTGGCCCGCGGGCGGCGGAGCCTCTTCCTGGACCGCGGCCCTGGGGGCACGCAGCGGCACCGCCAGCGCGGTGAGCAGGCCCAGCCCCTGCACCCCCAGCGCCAGCAGGTAGGGCCAGCGGTCCGCCCGCCCCGCCACCGCCCCGAACAGCAGGAATCCGGCCCCCACCAGCGGCATCACCGTGAGGCTGACAAAGGTCAGGGCGCGGCCCTGGTAGCCGGGGCGGGCGGCCTCGGCGGTCAGGTTCATGGTGCCGGGCCACATGGTGGAAAAGCCGATGCCGTGCAGCGCCGCGATCAGCACCAGCAGCCAGACGCTGTGGACCAGCGGCAGCAGCGCCAGCGCGCCCAGACTCAGCAGCGCCCCCCCGAACATCACGGGCCGCAGGCCGAAGCGGGCGATCAAGGCCCCGGCCGGGCCGCGCATCACCGTGTCGGCGGCGAAGTGGGCGGTCCAGGCAGCCCCCACCGCGGTCAGGGGCAGCCCCAGGTCACGGGGCGCGGCCTGCGGCAGGTAGGCGGCGTAGAGGCCACTGCGGACAAACTCCGCGCAGGCCAGGGTCAGTGCGGTGGCCGCGACACTGCCGAGCGCATCCCGGCGCAGCGGCAGGGGGGGGAGGCGGCGGGTCATCTACCCCCCCCGCGGCCACGGGGGCAGATGCACAGTTCGCGGGAGGCTGCTACCCTGGCGCGGTGCCGGACTTCACGGTCGTGATTCCCGCGCGCAACGAGGCGCAGTACCTGCCCCTGACGTTGCGCGCCCTCGAACGCCAGACGCAGCGCCCCGCCGCCGTCATCGTGGTGGACAACGCCAGCCATGACGGGACGGCCGGGGTGGCGCGGGCGTGGGGCGCGCAGGTGGTGTCCTGCGAGGTGCGCGGCATTGCCCGCGCGCGGCAGGCCGGGCTGGACGCCGCCCACACCCCCTGGGTCGCCTCGACCGACGCCGACTCGCTGCCTGCCCCCGAGTGGCTGGCCCGGCTGGCGGGCGCAGCGGACGCGGCACCGGGCCGGGTGGCCCTCTACGGCCCGATGCGCTTCTGCGGCGTGTCGCGGCCGGTGAGGGCCGGCTCCGAACTGGGCTACGGCACCTTCCTGCGGGCCTGCGAACTGGCGGGCCGGCCCAACCTCGCGGGGGCCAACATGGCCTTTTCGCGCGCGGCGGCAGAGTTGGTCGGCGGTTATCCCGATGTGGAAGCCTACGAGGACGTGCTGCTGGGGCGGGCGCTGGGGCAACTGGGCGAGGTGGCGTATGTGCCGGGCGCGCTGGTCGAGACGAGCGCGCGCCGGCTGGAGGGGGGCTGGCTGCCGTTCCTGTGGCGGCACGCGCTGAACCTCAGCGGTCATAGGCGAGGGTACTTCGGGGACTAGCCGTCTGGACGCTGGCCGCCTCGGGAAAGGGAATCTCGCGCGGCACGCCCAGCACGCTGGCGTACACGTCCAGCACCCGCTCGGCCACCCCGCCGGGCGTCCAGGCGGTGCCGAAAGCGCGTGCCCCCTCCGACAGCCGCCGCCACAGCCGCCCGTCACCCAGGACGGCCTGCGCGCGGCGTGTCAGGGCCGCCACGTCGCCCGGCGGCACGAGGTAGCCGCTGCGGCCCTGCGCCACCCCGCTGAGCGTGCCCCGCGCCCCCACCGCCACGACCGGCACGCCCATCAGTTGCGCCTCCTGGAGAACCAGGCCCTGCGTCTCGGTATCGCTGGCAAACAGGAACAGTTCGGCCAGGCGGTAGTACGCGCCTATCTCGGTCCAGGGCTTCACACCCAGGAAGCTCACCCGCCCCGCGACCCCCAGGCGTTCGGCGTGCTGCAGCAGATGCTCACGCTCCGGCCCCTCGCCCAGAACGACCAGGTGCGCGTCCGGCAGGTTCGCCAGCGTGTCCAGCACGAGGTCGAAGCGTTTCTCGCGGGCCAGCCGTCCGACCGTCAGCAGGCGGCGGGTTCCGGCGGGCCAGGGACTTTCTACGGGTGGGGCCGAACGCAGCACCTCCGGCTCGACGCTGGTGGGAATCACGACCGGGTGGCGGACGCCCATCTCGCGGGTCACGTCCAGCATCGCGGCGGTGGGGGTGATCACGGCGTCGGCGCGGCGGTAGTACAGGCCCATCAGGCGGGTCACCACCCGCGTCTGCCGTTGCAGCACGGTCAGGCCCGGCACGTAGTGGGTGTAGGCCTCGATATGGGTGTGGTAGGTGGCGACGTGCGGCACGTTCCACTTGCGGGCCAGCCGCGCCCCCGCCAGCCCCAGCGTGAGGGGCGTGTGGGTGTGGATCAGGTCGTACTTCTGCTCGAAGTCCCGGCGGGTGGGCCACGCCAGGCGGTAGGTCGGCAGGAACACGTAGCGCACGCTGGGCGCGCGGCGCACGTCCGGGCGGGTGTCCTGCTGCTCCGGAAAGAAGGGGGCCACCACATCCACGTGATGCCCGCGCGCGCGCAGCTCGTCGCTGAGCAGGCCCACGCTGGTCACGATGCCGTTCTGGTCGGGCAGGAACGTGTCCGTGAACAGCCCGATGCGCAGGGGCTTCATGCTGCTCGCCTGCACGCCGGGGAGGGAAAGGAAAGCGGAAGCATCACTAGACAGGAGCATACGACGCCGGACATGAGAGGCGGGCCAGGGTCGGCCGCCGTGCAGGGCAACGCGCAGGGCAACGCGAGCCGCTACAGTCGGGCCATGTGCGCTCTGCCCGCTCCGGCCCGGTCCCTGTGGCTGGCCCTTACCCGCGCCGGGGCCTACGGTGCCCTGCACGGCAGCCACCCCGGCGACCCGTACCTGGGCCTCACGGTTCCGGTGCAGGCGGCGGCAGAACTCCGGGAGGCGCTGACCACACTCGCCCAGGCGGAGGTCCGGGCCACGCTGCTGCTGCCGCCCGCGCTCGCCGCCCGGATGCCGCAGGACGTGTGGGCCGCCACCCGCGCCGGGCACGAAATTGCCGGCTGGGGTGAGCCGCGCGACCTCCCCCTGCTGGAGGTGACGGCGGGCCATCCCGTGACGGCCTGGGCGCTGGAGGAGGCCGACCTCGGCCGCCCGCACCTGGCCTGGCTCGCGCGGCGCGGCGTCCATCCGCTGCCCCTCCCCTCCCCCAGCCCGGAACCGGGCCTGACGCTACGTGTGCCGCCCGGCGACCTCGCCCCCACGCTGGCGCGTCTGAAGAAGCTGGGCTACCGCCTGGTGCCGGTGCGCGACCTGCCGGGGCTGCGGCCCGCCACGCCCCGCGACCTGCTGCTGCACCTCTACCGCCGCCTGGTGGACGACCGCTTCGAGCGGGCACACGGCGTCGTGCCCCTTACCGAACGGGCGGACGCGGTGATGCGGGTGGCGGCGCAGCCCGTTCCCCCGGAGCTGCCCTTCCCACCCGGCACGCCCGCCGCCGAGCTGCACCTGCACAGCCCGCGCCTGGTGGGCCTGACCTCCCGCAGCGCCCTGAGGGCCTACCGCGCCTACCAGCGGTCCCTGCGCGACGTGGCGCACGCCCTGCGCGAACGGCCCGAGTTGCGGGAGGCGCAGGCAGTCTTCGCCGTGACCCTCTTTCACGGGCCGTTGGAGAAGAACGGCTTCACCCTGGTGCCCCTGCCGCCGCTGCGCGCCCGCGTGTACGGCCTGGGCTTTCGCTTGATGCGCGCGGTGTACGGCACGACCACCGGCCCCTCGGAGACGGAGCCGAAGTTGGCCTGGATGCCGCGGGAGGCTTTTCTGGCGCGGCATGGGTGAGGGGGACCGCGCCGCCCTTTCTGCGCCCGCCCTAAAGTGAGGGTGTCCCCGGCGTCAAGGAGGTTCCCGCATGTCCACCCCGCCTGCCCCCGTTCTGACCGCCCCCTTCCGCTGGCTGCTGCTGCTGTGGCTGGCCGCCCTGATTGGCATGTACCTCTGGCACGCCAATACGCTGCTCTCCCGCGCGGCACACGCCGCCGAGATGCCGCCCGCACCCACCGCTCCCGCCGCACCCCCACCCACCGCGACCGAGCTTCAGGTGGCCCTCTATGCCGAACAGGTCAAGGTTTATACGGGGCAGGTGGCGGTGTACCGGGCACAGGTGGAGGCCCGCAACACCACCCCCCTGGTCACGGCCTACGACAAGACGCTCAATGCCTCGCTAGGCACCCAGTTTCAGGCGTTCGCGGCCGCACTGGTGGGGGTGGTCTTCGCCGGGGCAGGTGCGCGCGCCCTGGAAGCCTTCGCGCGCCCGAAGGGGACGGAACAGGCGGGCCGCAGCTTTCCTGAGAGCCTGCCGGGGGAGGGGCCGCCCACGCCATCTGCCGTTCCCACGACCACCGTCCAGAACGTGCTGTGACGCTCAGCCCGGCAGGGTGAACGTGAGCCGCGTGCCCCGGCCAGGGTCGCTGTCCACGGCCAGGTCGCCCCCGGCCAGGGTCACGCGCTCGCGCAGGCCGAGCAGGCCCAGGTGGCCGGCCTGGGCGCGGGCCTGCGCCTGCTCGGCGGTGAAGCCCTGGCCGTCGTCGGTGATGGCGACGCGCACCTCCCCCACGTCGAAGGCGACGCGGATGGCGGCGCTGCTGGCGCGGGCGTGCTTGTCCACGTTGGTCAGGGCCTCCTGGGCCAGGCGGAAGACCGTGAGTTCCAGGGCCGGTGCGAGGCGGCGCTCGGCCCCGCTGACCTCCAGGCGGGTGTCGGTGCGGGCCTGCCCGGCCAGCCACTCCAGCGCGGGCAGCAGGCCGAGGTCGTCGAGCACGCTGGGACGCAGGTTGCGGGCAAAGCGGCGCACACTCTCGATGGCCTGTTGCAGGTCGCCCAGGATGTCGTCGGCGCGCTCCCGCTGCGGCCCCGCGAGGTCACGCGCCAGGCGGCCCACGCGGCGGGAGGTGGCGACCAGCACCTGCGCGGTGTCGTCGTGGAGTTCGCGGCTGATGCGGCGGCGCTCCTCCTCCTGCGCCTGGGTAAAGAGGGTGAGGTAGGAGCGCAGCTCCAGCGTGCGGCTGGTGGCGGCCTCCAGCGCCTGCCCCCGGCGCTGAATCTCGGCGGCCAGCGTCTGGAGTTCGGAGAGGTCGCGGGCCACCGTCAGCACGCTGTGGGGTGCCCCGGCCTGCCGCACAGCGCTGAGGCGCACCTCCAGGCGGTAGGGTCCCACCTCGATCTCGGCGCGGCCCCCCGCAGGGTGGGTGTTCACGGCCTCCCAGGCCGCTTGCAGCGCGGGCCGGGAGGCGGGCGTGGGCAGCCGCAGCAGGTTCGCGCCCAGCAGCGGCCCGGTCAGCGGCTCCAGCAGGCGGGTCGCGGCGGGGTTGGCGTAGGTGATCTCGCCGCCGGGGCCGGAACTCAGGATCAGGTCGTGGGCACCCTCCGCGAGCTGGCGGTAGCGGGCCTCCTGCCGCGCCAGGGCCGAGAGCAGCCGCTCGCGCGACAGGGTCAGGGCCATCTGGTCGGCCACGCTGCGCGACAGGGCCAGCACGCGGTCGCCCGGCGCGGCACTGCCGGGGTCGTCGGCGTACAGAAAGCCCAGCAGGTGATCCGGGCGGCCTCCCGCACCGGGGTCGCCGTGCAGCGGCACGATCAGGGCACTGCCCGCGACCGGGAGGGCGTGGCGGCGCGTCAGGGGCCGGGGGCCGCGCCCCACCTGCGCGAGCAGCGAGGCGAGTTCGGCCGCTCCCGGCGGGTGGAGGTTGAAGGTCGCGCAGCGCGTCACCTCGCCCCCCTCGCCGGTCAGGGCGATCAGGCCGCGCGCCGCGTTCAGGGCCAGGGTGGAAAGCCGCGCGGCCTCCGCCAGCGCCCGGTCGCTCTGGTCCTCGCCCAGCAGCCGCCCGACGTTCAGCAGCACGGCGGCCTCGCGCTCGCGGCGCAGCTCCTCCTCGTACAGCCGGGCGTTCTCGATGGCGAGGCTGGCCTGGGCGGCAAAGACCTCGGCGATCGCGAGGTCGTCCAGGTCCAGGGGCAGTGGCTCAGTCCAGTACAGCGTCAGCGCCCCGAACACCCCGGCGCGGGTGCCCAGCGGCAGGCCCACCACCCCCCGGTAGGGATAGCGGCCCGCCGCCAGCAGTTGCCGGGTGTAGCGGCTGCCCCCGCCCAGATGCTCGCGGGTGAGGTCGCGCGCGGCGACCGTCTCGCGCCGTTCCACCGCGCGCCCGGTCACGCCCGCCCCCACCTTGGCGCGCACCCGCAGCATGTACTCGCTGGAGAGGCCCACGGCGCTGCGGATGGTGAGGGTGCGGCCGTCGGGCTGCCGCTCGTACACCGCCGCCGCGTCGGCCCCGAACAGGGACACGGCCCGCTCCAGCAGCCGCGAGAGCGTGTCGGGGAGGTGCAGGCTGCCCGCCAGCGCCACCCCCGCCTCGCGCAGCGCCTCGGCGGCCTCGCGCTTGCGGGTCTCGGTGGCGTACAGCCGCGCGTTGTCGATGGCGAGGCTGGCCTGCTCGGCCAGCGCCAGCACCAGCCAGGTGTCGTCCTCGCTCGCCCGCGCGCCGCGCGTGAGGCTGTCCACGTACAGCACGCCCAGGGGATGGCCCCGCGCCCGCAGCGGCGCAATCAGGGCCACTTCCGGACCAAGTTCGGCCAGGCCCGCCGCCAGCGGGGTGCCCAGGTCGCGCGCCCGCTCGTAGTGAATCACCTCGCCGCGGTCCACCAGCCGCCCGAACGACACCGGCCCCACCCCGATGCCCCCCGTAAAGGCCGAGTCGAAGCCGTAGGTGAACACCTCCCCGGTGCGCGCCCGCCCCTCGCCCACCTCGCTGAACAGCCCTACAAAGGCCCGCCCGAAGCCCAGCGCCAGGGCCGCCGTCTCCGCCGTCGCCGTCAGCACCTCCGGCAGGTCCAGGCTGCCGCCCAGCCGCCGCACCAGTTGCTCGACCGTCTCGGCCACCCGGCCCCGGCCCCGGCGCACCTCGCGCGCCTGCACCCCCTCCAGCGCCAGCGCCAGCAGCGGCGCGAGGCCCGCGAGCGCCTCCACCCCCTCCGGGTCCGCTCCCACGAATTCCAGCACGCCCCCGCCAAAGGGGAGGCAGCTCAGCATCCCCTCGGCCAGCGGCTGCCCCCCGGCGAGCGAGCGCGCCGCCAGCGTCCCGTCACTCAGCCCCAGCCCCCGGCCCTCCTCGCCCACGACCACCAGCGACCCGCCTATCACCGCCCATACCTGCACCCCGTGTGCCCGCACCGCCCGGCACGCGAACCCGGCCAGCGCCAGCCCAAAGGCCCGCACGGTGGGCGCGGCGCTGAGGTCGGGGGGGAAGGCGAGGGTCATGAGGAGGGGTTAGGAGAGACCAGGCTCAAGCTACTGCACCTGCTGGCTCTTCCTGATACCTGATTCCTAACTCCTCTCCCCTACAAACTCTTCGGGTCGATCCACCCCCGCTTGATCCCGTACAGCACCGCCTCCGTGCGGCTGCCCACCCCCAGCTTGGAAAAGATGTTGGCGAGGTGGACCTGCACGGTGCGGGGGCTGATGTCGAGGTCGCGGGCGATCTCCTTGTTGGTGCGGCCGGTGGCGGCCACACGCAGCACCTCCAGCTCGCGGGGGCTGAGGGCGTCTTCCGGGGGCGTGGGCGTCTGGTGGGTGCTGAAGCGTTCGAGCACCTTACGGGCGACCGAGGGGTGCAGGGCGCTTTCCCCGGCGGCGACGGCGCGCACGGCCCCCAGCAGGTCGTCCTCGCTGGCATTCTTGAGCAGGTAGCCCGCCGCACCCGCCTCCAGCAGGGCGAACACGTAGGCGTCGTCGTCGTAGCTGGTCAGCACCAGCACGCCCACACCGGGCCGCTCGGCCTTGATGGCGCGGGTCGCCTCGATGCCGTTCATGCCGGGCATCGACACGTCCATCAGGATCACGTCGGGGGTCAGCGACCGGGCCTGCCGGATCGCCTCCTCGCCGCTCTCGGCCTCCCCGACCACCCGCAGGTCGGCCTCGCCCTCGAGCAGTTCGCGGGTGCCCTTGCGGACCACCGGATGATCGTCGACCAGCAGCAGGGTGATGGGCCGCGTCTGGGTCTCGGGGGTATCGGCATCGGGGGCGTCGGCGTCGTGCATGCCCGCAGAATACGGGAAACGGCCGCCCCCACACCGGGAGGCGGCCTGCTGCAAAGCCCTGTAGGCGGAAGGTGGTTCGATCAGCTCTTGCTGAGGTCCTTCCAGTGCGTCCCCGTGCCAAAGGTGCTGAAGGAGAGCATCGGGTTGTAGTCGTCCTTGCTGAAGCCCTGGAGGTTGTCGCGGTAGGGCAAGATGGCCGGGCTGCTGGGCATCAGGATGTAGTAGGCCTGATCGCGGGCGCGCTCGGCGATCTGGGTGTAGAGCTGGTTGCGGCGCTCGGCGTCGGTGGTGCTGCGGGCCTCCTGGATCCAGCTGTCGATCTGCGGGTCCTTGAAGCCCACGCGGGGGTGGTAGAAGCCCTGGCTGCTGTAGAAGGTGGAGACGAAGTTGTCGGGGTCGGCGTAGTCGGGTGCCCACGCCGTCACGACGAGCGCCTCGCGGCCCTTGTCGGCGTCTTGCAGGATCTCGCTCCACTGCTTGGGCTGGATGTTCACCCGGAACTTGGGGTTCAGCGACTCGATGTTCTTCTTCAGGATTTCCATGGCGGTCTGCGCGCCCTGGCTGCCCGCGCGGTAGGTCGCGTTGACCGTGAAGCCGTTTTGCCAGACCTGCCCACCCCAGGCCTTCTGGAAGGCGGCCTTGGCGGCGGCGAGGTCGAACTTGGGCGCGGCGACCTCGGGGTTGTAGCCGGGGAAGGAATCGGGCAGCAGGAAGTTGCGCGCCTTGCCCATCCCGTTTTGCACCTGCTTGATGTAGGTGTCCACGTCGAAGGAGGACACGAAGGCCCGGCGCACGTCGGCGTCGCTGAAGAAGTTGGCGGGAATGCCCTGACCGTCGAGCTTGCCGCTGCCCAGGCGATCCTTGGCCTGGATGTTCTGGTTCATCGCGAGGCCGCTCGCGGTGGTGTTGGGCAGGTCGTCCAGAATCACCACGCCGGGCTTGCCCTTGAGCTGCGCCTCGATGTTGGCACGGGTCCCGGCCTCGATCAGGTCGGCGTCGCCGCGCAGGAAGGCCTGCTGGCGGGCGGCCAGTTCGGGCACCTTCTGAATCACCACGTTCGTGATCTTGGCCTTGTCGCCCCAGTAGTCGTTAAAGGCCTGGGCGCGGAAGTTGTTGGCGTCGCGGCTCACGAAGCGGTAGGCCCCGGTGCCGCTGGGGTTGCGCGAGAGCGCGCTGTCGGTCAGGTCCTTGCCCACCGCGGCCTGCCAGGTGGCTTCCGTGCCGTCCCACTCGCCGATCTCCTTGGCGTGCGCGCTGTCCACGATGCCCTGGCCCGCGTAGGCCAGCTTCGCCAGGAAGGCCGGGTCGGTCTGCGGGAGCGTGAACACCAGCGTCTCGCCGTCGCACTTGACGGCGTTCGCGATCTTGTCCCAGGTGATGCTCTTGTCGTCGTTGGCATTGCTGGGGGTGCCCAGCAGGCTTTCCGAGAGGAACCAGTTGCCGCTGCTGCTGGTGTTGGTGACCAGGTTGCGGCGGAAAGTGTACTCGGCGTCGGCGCACTTGAAGGGGTTGCCGGTGTGGAACTTCACGCCGTCACGCAGGGTGAAGCGGTAGGTCTTCCCCCCGTTGCTGACGTCCCACTTGGTGGCGAGCAGCGGTTCCAGCTCCGAGAGGCTGCCCCCCTTGTAGGTCAGGAGCGTCTCGTAGAGGTTTTCCACGATCTGGCCGCTGCCGGTGTCGTAGCTGGTGCCGGGGTCCAGGGTGGGGATGTCCGAGCTTTCCTGCACGACCAGAATCGAGCGGTCGCCGCCCGCGGCAGCGCCCGTGCTGCCCGCTCCGGAGGTGGAGGCCGTCGTGTCGGTGCTGGTCGTGGTGGTGTCCGTGCTGGTGGTGTTGGCATTGGGCTTGTCACAGGCGGCCAGCGTCAGCGCCAGGGTGGTCAGGGCCAGCAGGCCCAGGGGACGGCGGTGGTGAATCGTCATGAATGGCTCCTCGTGGGACTCAAGAAATAGCGGGCAGAGCGCCGAGCCGGGCCGGATGAAAGCCATCCGCGCCGAGTCAAGAAGCCTAGCGGCCATGCCAGTTCGGAGAGAGCCTCGGCTCCCGGCAGCGACCCGGCCCGCCCTTCCCGTCAGGGAAACAGCCCCAGGCTAGGGTCCAATTATGAGAGTTTCGTCCGAGTTGGTTCAAAAGCCGCGGCTGCTCGGAACAGGCCCGGGTCAGCCTGAGTGCCTGCCAGCTCGGAGTCTTTCCCGCTGGCCCCGGCGCGCGGGCGGTCCAGCAGGGTTCATTTTTCTCAGGCCGTGGCAGGCCCCCGATTGAGAGGCCTCCCACACCGTCCTTGAGTGCCTTGCTGTAAGGTTTCCTAATGACTTCAGACGCTCGCCCGAACTCCTTCCTGCTGCGTGGCACGGCGGCGGGAGGCACCCTGCGCTTCGTGGGCATCGACGCCACGCAGATCGTCGAGGACGCCCGGCTGCGCCACCACCTCAGCAAGACGGCGACGGCGGCGCTGGGGCGCGCCCTGGCCGCGAGTGCCCTGCTGGCCGTCGTGCTGGGCAAAAAGAGCGACAGCCGCGTGACCCTGCGGATTCAGGGCGGCGGCCCGGTGGGCTGGATCGTGGCCGAGGGCAGCGCCGACGGGAGGGTGCGCGGCTACGTGCGCGAACCTGGGGCCGACCTGCCGGTGCGCGCCAGCGACGGCAAGCTGGACGTGAGCGGCATCGTGGGCACCGACGGCGAGCTGGCCGTGACCCGCCTGCTGGACAACGGCGAGCCGTACACCGGCAGCGTGCGCCTGGCGAGCGGCGAGATCGCCGAGGATGTCAGCACCTACCTGGGCGTGTCCGAGCAGATTCCGAATGCCGTGCTGCTGGGCGTGTACGAGGAAGGCGGGCGGGTTCACCGCGCGGGCGGGCTGCTGGTGCAGGCCATGCCCGGTGTGACCGAGGAGACGCTCGCCCGGCTGGAAGCGAACATTCGCGGCATGGGGCAGATCACCGACCACCTGCGCCGCGGGAGCCTGCTCGAAACCCTCCAGGCCGCCGCCGCGGGCCTCGACCTGGTGCTGGCCCCGGAAGCGCAGCCCGCCCGTTTCCAGTGCCGCTGCTCGCGTGAGCGCGCGCTGGAGAGCCTGCGCTTTTTCGGCCCCGCCGAGCGCCAGGAGATGCGCGACGAGGGCGGCCAGGAGATCATCTGCCACTGGTGCGGCGAGCATTACCAGATCACGCCGGGCGAGATCGCCAGCCTGGACGCCCAGCGCGAGCGCGCCCAGGCGTAGGCACACCACAGCACACCATCACACAGCGGGCGGGAGGGAAATGACCTTCCCGCCCGCTGTATCGGGTATGGGGGGCCGGCAGGTCGGTGGGCTGGGCCGCGGATGAACGAACTCGCCCGCCGCCCCCGCACGCCCCGGCCCACGGGCTGGAATAATGCCCCCATGAAACGACCGATCCTCGCCGCTGTCCTGGTGCTGGTGGGCCTGGGGCTGGGGGCCACCCTGCTGCGGGATCAGGTGCCCGTTTCGGGGGCGCAGACCGGCACGGCCACCCCGACCTCTCCCCTGGCCGTCGAGGCCGGGGCGCGGCTGCAAAACGAGCAGAACACGATGGACATCGTGCGGCGCTACGAGCCGGGGCTGGTGTACATCAGCACCGAGCAGCAGGTGATGCAGCCCAACCCGATGGGCTGGATGTTCGGTGGCGAGAACCAGACCCAGGTGGTGCAGGGCGTGGGCAGCGGCTTTTTCGTGAACGAGCAGGGCGACATCCTGACCAACTACCACGTGGTCGCGGGTGAGGGCGGCCAGGGGCCAGCCGCCACCATCCGCGTCCGGGTGATGAACCGCGAGGAGAGTGTCCCCGCGCGCGTGATCGGCCTCGCGCCGCAGTACGACCTGGCGCTGATTCGCGCTTCCGGCCTGGACAGGAGCCTGATCAAGCCGATTCCGCTGGGCGACAGCGACACGCTGCGGGCCGGGCAAAAGGCCATCGCCATGGGCGCACCCTTCGGGCTGGATTTCAGCGTCACCGAGGGCATCGTAAGCAGCACCGCCCGGCAGATTCCCATTGGCTTTTCGGGCAACGGCTCGGGCGAGGGCATCACCCAGAAGGCCATCCAGACCGACGCCGCCATCAACCCCGGCAACAGCGGGGGGCCGCTGCTGGATTCGGGCGGGCGCGTGATCGGCATCAACACCCAGATTCTCTCGCCCGCGGGCGCGGCGACCGGCGTGGGCCAGAACGCGGGCGTGGGGTTCGCCATCCCGATCAACGCGGCCAAGACCCTGCTGCCCCGGCTTCAGCAGGCGAACGGCGGCAGTGTCTACGCGCCCCGGCTGGGCATCACGGCGGGCCTGATCGTCCAGGGGCCGGGCCAGGCGGTGCCGGTGGGCCTCAGCGCCCTGACCACCGAGGGCAAGCGGGAACTGCGCCTGCCCGAGACGGGGCTGGTGGTGGGCCAGGTGGGGCCGGACACCCCCGCCGCCCGGGCCGGCCTGCGCGGCGGGACCGCGCAGGCCTTCCCCGGTGGCCGCGTCGCCGTGGGAGGCGACGTGATCACCGCCATCGACGGTCAGCCAGTGGACGCCCTCGAAGACCTCCAGGCGGCCCTGATCGACAAGCAACCCGGTGACAGCGTGACGCTGCGCGTCGTGCGCGGCGGCCAGGGCCGCGACGTGAAGGTGACGCTGGACGACAGTTCCTTCCGGTGAGGGGCGGCGCGGCAGCCCTGGGCGAGCAGGCCTGGGCGCACCTCCGGCCCGAGGACCGCGACTGGCTGAAGGACCTCACGCAGCGGGCCGGGCCGGGCGCGCGGGTGGCCCTGGTCGGCGGCGCGGTCCGTGACGCCCTGCTGGGAGAAACGCCCCTCGACCTCGACGTGGTGGTGGAGGGGGCGGACGCGGGGGCACTGGCGGCAGCGACCGGCCTCCCCTTTCTGGTGCATGCGGCCTTCGGCAACGCCACGGTGACGTTGCCCGACGGGCGGCACGTGGACCTGGTGCGGGCGCGGCGCGAGAGCTACCCGGTGCCGGGGGGCAATCCCGTGCCCGCCCCCGGCACCCTGCAAGACGACCTGCGGCGGCGCGACTTCGGCCTGAATGCCCTGGCGCTGCCCATCCACGCGGCCGTCCGCGTGACCCTGCTGGACGAGGTGGGCGGCCTGGCGGACCTGCACGCCCGCACCCTGCGGCCCCTGCACCCGCATTCGCTGCACGAGGACGCCAGCCGCCTGGTCCGCGGCGCACGGCTGGCAGGCCGCCTGGGCCTGACCGCCCACCCCGAGCTGCTGCGCCAGGTGCCGGACGCGCTGGCGCTGGCCGACCACACCCCCCGCCTTCAGGCCGAGCTGCGCCTGCTGCTGCACGAACCGGCACCGGGACGCGCGGCCCACATGCTGGAGGACTGGGGCGCGGGGGCGCTGCTGCCCTCCGGAGCCATCCCGCGGCTGGAAGCCCTGGACGCGCGGCAGGCGGCGGGGCAGACCGTGCCGCCGCAGGCCTATGCTGCCGCCCTCCTCTCGGCGTCCCCCGAACCCGCCGCGCTGGCCGCCCGCCTGGGCCTGGGTGAGAAGCCCGCCGCGCTGCTGGCCCGCGCGCTGTCGGACGCCCCGGCCACGCCCGGTAGCCCCGAAGCCCTGCTGCGCGCCCTACTGCGCCCGGACGCCTACCCGGCCCTGACCGGGCGGGACGTGGTGGCGCTGGGGGTGCCGCCCGGTCCGGCGGTGGGGCAGGCCCTCTCGCACCTGGCCGCGCTGCGCCGGGCGGGACAGGTCCGCTCGCCGGAAGAAGAACGGGCGGCCCTCACTGCCTACCTGCACGGCAATTCCTCCCCCCCGCCCGACGGGTCATCCGGTCCGCCCGCCGGACCCTAGAATGCCCTTCTATGGGCCTGCTCAATCTCCTCTCCGCGAACCCCGTCGCGTTCCTGATCATCGCGCTGGCGCTGGTGTTCTCGCTGACCGTCCACGAGTTCGCCCACGCCTGGGTGGCCGACCGGCTGGGGGATTCCACCCCCCGGCGTTACGGGCGAGTCACTCTCAACCCCCTCAAGCACCTCGACCCCTTCGGCACGCTGCTGCTGCTCATCGCGGGCTTCGGCTTCGCGCGGCCCGTGCCGATCAACCCGAACAACCTGGGACGCTGGGGCACCTTCTGGGTGGCCGCCGCCGGGCCGATCAGCAACCTGCTGCTGGCCCTGATCACGGCCCTGCTGATGCGGGTCTTTGCCGGGAACGGGCTGGCGATCAGCATCCTGGGCATCGTGCTGGGCATCAACGTGGTCCTGGCCGTCTTCAACCTGATTCCCATCCCGCTGCTCGACGGCAGCCGCATCTTGGGGGCGCTGGTGCCGTCCCTGGGCCGCAGCCTGGCCCAGTTCGAGGCCCAGCCCTTCAGCTTCCTGATCGTGATGGCCTTTATCTACCTGGCGCGCGGCCCCATCGGCAACATCATCGCCAGCGTTCAGAACTGGGTCGAGCGGACCGTGGGCGTATAGCGTTGGGCGTGTAGGCAGCAACGCCGCAGCAAGAACCCCCGGCACGAGGTCGGGGGTTTGCCCTTGGGAGAGCTGGGGACGCGGCGGGGGCGCACGAGAGGTTCAGATCAAGGGAGGAAGATCAGTTTGATGATCGTTTGGCAAGAGCTTGACGGCGAGCAGGACAGCCGAAACTGCCCCAGCCCAGGCCGCCACACGTTTCGGCGTCAGCAGTTGCTGGCGTTTCCGTTGCGTGGTACGCTTCTTGTGTCGCGTAGAGAATCACCACCTTTCAGTGGCCCCAGTGTTACGAGCACTGGGGTTTCCTCTTTCTGAGGACGTTCTCTCCGCTTCCCGCTTGTCATGTAACCCGCCCGCAGGCCAGCACAGCTTATGGTCCCTCTGCTCTCAGGTCAATCTTTCAGGACGAGAAAAGCGGGCATCAACAAACCTTTTCCCTCAGCGCAGGTGAAACATCATCGCCACATGTGCGCCGGTCCCGCCCAGAACAAACAGGTGCCAGATTTCATGGAAGCCGAAGCCGGGGCGGGGATTCCAGCGCTTGGTGCCGTAGATCACCGCGCCGATGGAGTACAGCACGCCCCCCACCGCCAGCCAGAAGATCGCGGCGGGCGGCAGGTTGCGCGCGAGCTGCGGCAGAAAGGCGAGGGCCAGCCAGCCCATGCCCAGGTACAGCAGCGTGCTGACCCAGCGCGGCAGGCGCATGGTGAGCACCTTCAGGGCAATACCCGCTGCGGCGATGCCCCAGATCACCCACAGCACCACGTCGCGCCACAGGCCGTCCAGCCCGTAGTACGCGATGGGGGTGTAGCTGCCCGCAATCAGCAGGAAGATGCCCGCGTGGTCGAGCTTGCGCAGCCACAGCAACCCGCGCTCGCCCGGCCGGAAGGAATGGTAGCTGGCGCTGGCGGCATACAGCGCCACCATGCTCAGCCCGAACACCAAGAAGGGCCACAGGTGCAGCCCGCGTGTGTCCGCCCACCACAGCAGCGGCCCCAGCACGATCAGGGCCGCCAGCGCCCCGCCCCAGTGCGTCAGGGCATTCACGGGTTCGCGGGGGGCGGTCAAAAGGCGCTTCACGGGAACAGCGTAAAGCGTGGTGGGGTGCGGGCAGTAGGAGTTGGGACGCAGTACGCGGTGCGCGGGATGCAGTGAAACATCTTTTCCCGCGTCCCGCGCACCGCTTCCCGCCTACCTCCCGCCGTAGTTCGGCGCTTCCTTGGTGATCGTCACGCCGTGCGGGTGGCTTTCGACCAGGCTCGCGCCGGTGATGCGGACAAACTGGGCGGTGCCCCGCAGGGTGGGCAGGTCGGGTGCGCCGCAGTAGCCCATGGAGCTGCGCAGGCCGCCGACGAACTGGTAGATGACCTCGCCCGCCGTGCCCTTGTAGGCGATGATGCCCTCGATGCCCTCGGGCACGAACTTGCGGCTGCCCGACTGGAAGTAGCGGTCGCTGGACCCCTGATCCATCGCGCCCAGGGACCCCATGCCCCGGTAGCTCTTGTAGCGGCGGCCGTCGCGCAGCACCAGCTCGCCGGGGGCCTCGTCGGTTCCGGCCAGCATGCTGCCCATCATCACGGCGCTGGCCCCGGCGGCAATCGCCTTGGGCACGTCACCGGTCTGCTTGATGCCGCCGTCCGCGATGATGGGAATTCCGGCCTCCAGCGCGGCCTCCGCCGCCTCGAAGATGGCGGTGATCTGCGGCACGCCGACCCCGGTGACGACGCGGGTGGTGCAGATCGAACCCGGCCCTATCCCGACCTTCACCGCGTCCGCCCCCGCCGCGATCAGGTCGCGCGCCCCGGCACGGGTGGCGATGTTCCCGGCGATCACGTCCACGTCGAAGGTTTCCTTGACCCGCGTCAGCGCGTTCAGAATGCCCTGGCTGTGGCCGTGCGCGCTGTCGAGCACCAGCACGTCCGCGCCCGCCGCGACCAGTGCCCCGGCCCGGTCCATCAGGTCGGCACTGACGCCGATGGCAGCGGCCACCCGCAGGCGGCCCAGGCTGTCCTTGGCAGCGCGGGGATACTTCACGCGCTTGGTGAGGTCCTTGATGGTGATCAGGCCCCGCAGGAACCCGGCCTCGTCGGTCACGAGCAGTTTCTCGATGCGGTGGCGCTTGAACATCTCCTGCGCGGCCTCCAGCGTGGTACCCACCGGCACCGTCACCAGGTCCTCGCGCGTCATCACGTCCGCGACCGGCGTGGCGAGGTCGTCCACGAAGCGCATGTCGCGGTTGGTGATGATGCCCAGCAGTTTGCCGGCGGGGTCGGTGATCGGCACGCCGCTGATCTTGTACTCGCCCATCAGGCGGTCGGCGTCGCCCACCGTCGCGCTCGGCGGGAGGGTGATGGGGTCCACGATCATGCCGCTCTCGCTGCGCTTGACCTTGCGGACCATCTCGGCCTGCGCGTCGATGGACATGTTCTTGTGCAGGACGCCGATGCCGCCCTCGCGCGCCATCGCCACCGCCATCGCCGTCTCGGTCACGGTGTCCATCGCCGCCGACACGAAGGGGATATTCAGCCGCACACGGCGGGTGAGTTGCGCCTCAACGTTGACCTCGTGCGGCAGCACCGTGGAGTGGCGGGGCTGGAGCAGCACGTCGTCGAAGGTGATTCCTTCCTGACCGAACTTGTAGGCGAAACGGTCGGTCTGTGGGGTGGAGGCCGCCTCGGGGGCGGGCGGGTGGGCAGGCGACACGGGAGCGCTCATGCACCCGAGTCTACCCGCGCCAGATGGGACGGCGCTGAAGGCTGTCCGGGGCGGCCGGCCACGCGGCCAGGGCCACCGCCCCCTTGCACCACCCACAGGCGCGTGCTAGATTCTCCCTCGCCCTTTCGGGCCAGTCCTCAACACGTGGGGTCGTAGCTCAGCTGGGAGAGCGCGTCGTTCGCAATGACGAGGTCAGGGGTTCGATCCCCCTCGACTCCACCAAAAAAACCCGCCACTCTGGCGGGTGCTTTTTTTGGCGTGTGGGGGAGGTAGCCCTCCTCCCACACGCCCCGTGCTATCCCAACTTGCTCTGATTCCAGAACATCCGGACAAACCACCGGATGTTCTTCCATCGCCGCAAGCCGGTCTTTTCTTCTTCTCGCTCCACTCGGGTTCGTCTACGACTCACCTGAAGTTGGTATTACTGGCCGCCGCCCCGGTTGACCAGGGCCGGGAACTCGGGCCGCGGGACCAGCGGCGTGAGGGCCGGGAGATTGACCGGGAAGGTGAGCGAGCGCCCCCCCAGGGTCAGGACGACGGCGGCGGGGTCGGGGCGGGCCGCCACGGTGACGCCGGGCAATTTTGCCAGGGCGGCCAGCGGCACGAACGCCGAGCGGTTCACGTAGCGCACGGCCACGGCCTGCTGGCCCGCCTGCGCCGGCAGGACGAGAGCCGCGGTCCGGGGGGTCAGCAGCCCCACCGGGGTGCCCAGTGCGCCCGCCACCTCCGTGAGGGGAAGGTAGATCTGGCCGTCCAGGGTCCGGGCGGCCTGGGCTGCGGCCTGCGCGTACTGCTCGGGCGTGCGGGCCGGGGCAGGCGGCGTGACGGGCGCGGCAGGAGCTGGAGCCGCCGGAGCCGGGGCCGCTGGTGCAGGTGCAGTAGGCCGGGGCGCGGGCCGCTGCGCCAGCACGGCGGAGGCGGCGGCGCGCGTGGCGGCGGTGCGGGCCTGGGCCTCCTGCGCGTTCAGGACGCGCCCCCACCCGGCCGGCACGCTGCGGAAGCTGGTCCAGGGGCCGACCGCCAGAGGAGCCTGCTTCTGGAGGGCATTCAGGCTGCCCCCCTCGGTGGTGAAGTACAGGGTGCCCTGGTCGCTCACGGCGACATTCGTGTCGATCTTCTTGCCGGTCTTGAGGGTCCAGAGAGCCTGCCCCGCCTGGCCGATGGCATGGACGGTCCCTCCGAGGTCCGGCACGACCACGCTGCCGTCGCTGAGTTCGGCGGCGGCCGCCGCGATGGGCGCGCCTGCCCGGTACGTCCACTCGTCCTCACCGGTCGTGTTGATGGCGTACACGTTGCCGTCGTAGCTGCCGACCACCACCAGGTCGCCGTCGGTCACGATGGGGCTGGCGTTGACGAACATCCCGGTGGGCCGCACCCAGCGGAGCTGGCCGCCCGGCGAGACCGAGTAGATGCGGCGGTCGCTGGAGCCGAAATAGACGTTCCCCTGGGTGTCCAGCGCGGGGCTGCTGAACACCAGCGACCCGGCCCGGAAGGTCCACTTCGGCTGCCCGCCCGGCGTCAGCGCGTGCAGCTGGCTGTCCTGCGCGCCGAAGTAGATGGTGCCGTCACTGGCGACGGCCGGGCTGCTGAAGACGGGCGCACCCACCTTGAAGGTCCACAGCACCTGCCCCTGGGGACTCAGGGCGAACACGCTGCCCGCCGCCGTCGCCACGATCACGCTGCCGTCGGGCCGCAGGGCTGGGCTGGCGAAAATGTCGCCGTCGAGCTTGGTCTTCCACAGCAGCTTGCCCGCCGGGTCCAGCGCGTACACCGTGTCGTCGTAGGAGGCGGCAATCACGGTGCCCTGGGGCGTGACGATGGGATGGGCGCGGCCGATGTCGCCGGTCGCGTAGTTCCATCTCTCCGTGCCGCTGGCGTCGGTGCGGTGGATGCGGGCGTCGGACCCGACAAAGATCAGGTCGCCGCCTTCGGTCACGGCCACGCTGGACAGCACCTTGAGGTCCTTCGACCAGCCCACCGAGGGGGCGGGTTGTGCTTGGGCCTGGATGAGAGGCGAGGTCAGCAAAACAAATGAGAACGCGAGGGTTTTCCTCATGTGAAGGTAGGCTCCTTTACAGTCTCTTTACAGGGTGTGGGGGCAAATGGACGGCTGTCAGGGTAGCGTCCTAAGATGCGTTTCGTTATGAAAAAGATTCTCATGCTGACCGCGTTCGCGCTCGCTGGCCTCGCCGCCGCGCAGGACACCACCACGCCCACCACGCCTCCCACCGACACCAGCACGACCACGACCGACACCAGCAGCACCAGCACCACGACGACCAGTACGACGACGGGCACCAACATGACCGGCACCGACATGCAGGACATGAACATGATGAACCCCGCGACCATGAGCGCGACCGACAACTTCACCCGCGCCCAGGAGTTCGCGGTGCAGGCCGACGTGGCCTACCCCGTGCCCTTCTACGACCGCACGCTCTGGAAGGCCGCGGTGGACTCGGCCTACTACGCCGCCAACATGGACGCGGGCAACCGGGACTACCAGGCCTACCTGGCGCAGCTCTACACCAAGACCCAGTGGTGGATCAACGCCTACAACGCCTGGAACCGCCTGGGCACCCTGAGCGACCAGGAGAAGCAGTGGGCGTCCCTCAGCGCCGCCAAGCTGGCCTACATCGCCCTCCAGCGCGGTGACAAGCAGATGGCCCGCATGTACGTGGAAAAGGGCATGAGCTGGGCCGACAGCGCCAGCCTCCAGGCCATCATGAAGCGCCTCTGAGCACAGCGCCTTCAGCATGAGCGCGCCTCCCCGGTGGGGGCGCGTTTTCCGTTTGGCCTACACTCCTCCCATGCGCGTCCTGGTCCTCTCCGACACCCACGGCCTGCTGCGCCCCGAGGTGCTGCCGCTGGCGCGGGAGGCCGACGCCGTGCTGCACGCGGGGGACGTGGGAAAACCGGAGGTGCTGGCGGCGCTGCGGGAGGTGACCCCCGGTCCCGTCCACGCCGTGCGCGGCAACGTGGACCGCACACCGCCCCTCGCGGAGTTGCCGGAAACGCTGTTGCTGGAGCTGGGGGGCGTGTGGGTGTACCTCCTGCACGACCGGCAGGAGCTGGACCTCTCGCCCCAGGCGGCGGGGGTGCAGGTGGTCGTCAGCGGGCACACGCACGCGCCGCGGGCAGAGGAACAGGGCGGCGTCCTCTTTCTGAATCCGGGTGCGGCCGGCCCGCGCCGCTTCCGGCTGCCGGTGGCCTGCGCGTGGCTGCACCTTGAGGGGGGCGCGGTGCGGGCCGAGTCACTCACGCTGTTGCGCTGACGTCACCTGCCGCGCCCGCGGGACGGTGGTAGCCTCCGGACATGACCGCACCTGACCTGCCGCTCACCCGCGTGTCTGGCACGCTGCACGCCCTCCAGGTGCCCATTCCCTACCCCATGAAGACCGTGACGGTCCTGATCGACACCGGGGGGCCGCTCACGCTGATCGACACGGCGCTCGACACGCCCGAGGCGCGGGCCGCCATCGAGAACGGCCTCGCGGCGCTGGGGCTGCACTGGCCGGACGTGGAGCGGGTCATCATCACGCACCACCACCCGGATCACTACGGGCTGGCGGGCGTGGTGGAGGAACGCAGCGGCGCGACGGTGCAGATGCTGGACGTGGAGATCGGGCGCGGCGAGCGCTACTGGCACCTCTGGGAAGAGTGGCTGCCGGGCCACACCAAGCACATGCAGGACCACGGCCTGCCGCGCGAGCTGCTGGAAACGCTGGAGGCGGAGAGCCGCCGCACCCGCGCCCGTGTTCAGCCCGCCAACCGGGTGCAGCCGCTGCGCGAGGGGCAGATGCTTCCGCTGGCGGGAGCGCAGTGGGAGGTGCTGTGGCTGCCCGGCCACGCCGACGGGCACCTGGGCCTCTGGAACGAGGAAGAGAGCCTGCTGATCGCCGGGGACGCCATCCTGCCGCGCATCAGCCCGAACGTGGGGCTGTACGCCTACACCCGCCCCGACCCACTGGGCGACTACCTCCAGACCCTCGGCAAGCTGGAGGCGCTGAACCCCGCCCGCGCGGTGGTCGGGCACCACGGCCCCGTCATGGAAGGCGTGCAGGCCCGCGCCCGGCAACTGCGCGACCACCACCACGAGCGGCTGGACTTTATCCGGGCGGAGGCGGCGAGGCAGCCCCGCACCGCCTACGACCTCTCGCTCGCCATGTTCCCGCGCGACCTGAACACCGCCGGGCGGCGCTTTGCCCTGGCCGAGACGCTCGCGCACGCCGAACACCTGCACCTGCTGGGGCAACTCGCACGCACCTGGCAGAACGAGACGTGGGTGTACCACGACTGACCTCGGGAAGGCTCCGACGCTCCTGCCGGACATTTCCTGACCAGCGGAAGGCGGAACACCCGCCGAAGAGGACGTCCCGGCGCACTCCCCGCCGTGTGACCGGGCCGCAAAAGCCGTGTGCGGAAGCCGGCGACGGGCCAGGCCAAATGGCGGCCCACCTCCGGTCTTTTCGCGGCCCGCGCTCTATACTCGCCCCCATGACGGAATTGCAGCGCATCGTAAGTGCCCTCCAGGCGAGCGGCATGACCGTGGAGCCGGTCGAGGACGGCGCGCTTGTCCGCAACGGTGAGAGCCGCGTGGCCCTGTTTGCCGACGCCGACCCCGCAGGCGGCGTGATTGTCCGGTTGCACCTCGACCTCGACCTGTACGTCGAGGAAGATGCCCTGCCCGACATCCTGATGGGCATGAACCTGCTGAACCAGGGCCTCGACTACGGTGCCCTGAACCTCGACCCCGTGACCGACGAGGACGAAGACGAGGACAGCCCCCTGACCTTCGCCGTGCTGGGCCGCGCGGTGCTGTGGCTGCGCGACCTAGGCGCGGGCGAACTCGATCGCCTGCGCGAACACCTGCGCCGCTTCGAGGCCGAGGTGACGGAAGCGGTCGAACGGACGCTGCACGGCAGCAAGGGCCTGAGCGCCTGACGCCTGCGGGGTGCAGAAGGCAAAAAGCGGAAGGCAGAAGGCCAAAGAAAGACCGGGGCACCACACCCCGGCCTTCTGCTTTCAGCCCTCTGCCTTCGGCAAGCCTTACGCCCGGTCCTTCAGGGGCACGTAGTGCTGATCCGTCTTGCCGGTGTACAGCGCGTCGGGGCGCAGCAGGCGGTTGTCGCGGGTGTACTCGATGACGGAAGCGCACCAGCCGCTGACGCGGGCCAGGGCAAAGATGGGCGTGAAGTATTCCTTCTTGATGCCCAGGTCGCTGTAGACGGTGCCGCTGTAGAAGTCCACGTTGGGGTAGATGCCCTTGGCCCCCATGCGGTCCACCACGATCTTCTCGATGGTTTCGAGAATCTGGTAGTAGTTGCTCTTGCCTTCCTTGTTGGCGACGTGTTCGGCGTAGTCGCGCAGCACGCGCGAGCGGGGGTCGAAGTACTTATAGACGCGGTGCCCGACGCCCATGATCTTTTCCTTGTTGTCGAGCTTCTTGGTGATGTAGGCCTCGGCCTGCTCGGGGGTGCCGACCTCGTCGAGCATGTCCATCACGGCCTCGTTCGCGCCACCGTGCAGCGGCCCCTTGAGCGCACCGATGGCGCTGGTCATGCACGAGTACATGTCGCTGAGGGTGCTGGCGGTGGCAATCGCGGTAAAGGTGCTGGCGTTCATGCCGTGGTCGGCGTGCAGCACGAGCGCGATGTCGAAGAGGCGGGCCTGTTCGCCGGTGGGTTCCTTGCCGGTCAGCATGTACAGGAAGTTCCCGGCGTGCGTGAGGTCCATGCGCGGCGCGATGATGTCCTGGCCTTCCTGCGCGCGGTTGATCGCCGCGATGATGGTGGCGAACTGCGCGATCAGGCGGATGGAGATGGCCCGGCGGCCTTCCTCGCTGGTGTCCTCGGCCTGGGGGTCGAGCAGGCCCAGGTAGGAGGCGGCGGTGCGCAGCGCCTGCATGGGGTGGATGCCACGGGGCATCGCCGCAATCACGTCAAGCAGCTGCTGGGGCACGGCGCGGTTGGCCTTGAGGTCGGCGTCGAAGCGGGCGAGTTCCTCGGCCGTGGGCAGCTCGCCGTCGAGCAGGGCGAGAGACAGTTCCTCGAAGCTGCTCTTCTCGGCCCACTCCTGAATCGGAATGCCCAGGTGCGTCAGGATGCCTTCCGCTCCGTTGATGAAGGTCAGCTTGGTCTCGGTGAAGAGAACGCCTTCCAGCCCCTTGGCAATGTTGGCGGTGTTCGTCATGGTGTGTTCACCATACCACCGGGCCGTGACGTGCCGAATCCTGCCCGCACCACGTTCCTGTAACGGTGACAACAGCCCGGGGCCAGCACCCTACAATGCCCGCCATGCCAGCCCCCGTGACCCTCGCCCTGGACACTGCCACCCCCTTCCTGACCCTGGCCCTGACCTGGGCGGACGGCGAACTGGCGTTTTCCGAGGAGGTCGGACGCGCCCACGCCGAGCGCCTGGCTGACGCTGCCGCGGGGCTGTTCCGGCAGGCGGGCCTGCCCTTCCGCGCCGACCAGCTCGTGATCGGCACCGGGCCGGGGTCCTACACCGGGGTGCGCGTGGGCGCGAGCTACGCGCTGGGGCTGGGCCGGGCCTGGGGTGCCCCCGTGCGCGGCGTGCCAACACTCGAAGCCCTGGTGCGCGGTGAGGACGGACAGGTACCGGAGGGTGAGGTGGCCGTCTCGCTGGACGCCCGGCGCGGCAACGTCTACGGCGCGGTATACGAGGTGCGCGGCGGCGTGGTCACGCGGGTCATCCATCCGCCAGAAAAGCGGCCATTGGAGAAGTTCGCTGCCCAGATTGGCCCCCTCCCCCACCACCGTGACACCGCCCCGGACGGCCTCGCGCTGCTGAGGGCGGGGCTGAACCACGGGGAGACGGAGTGGGCGCTGGCGTATCTGTGAGCGGCCAGCTTCCAGCAACCAGCCTGGGAAGGCCCCGGCTCCGGGCTGAGTCAGCCAACCGGGCAGGCCCCGCCACCCACGTTCAGCGCCACCGATAACCCGCCGAGGCTCCCGCCGCCCCGTCTTTTCAAACTTTGGAGCCGACGCCCAGGTCCCACTCTTCAAGTGGGCAGGCCTGGAAGACGAGCCGTTCGGGCCGCCAGGCCCGAGGCCGCCCGGTGGGCAGAGCATGGCGACCAGCGGGAAACCGGGGCGAAGCCTGGCAAGCCTTCCAACGCAAGGAACCCCCTTGCCTAGCGCAGCGCCGCTCCCCCCTCCACCAAGAGAAGAGACACGTCAACAAGCCTGGCGTCAACGCGCGGGCCGCCCCGCGCGGCGGAGACGTCCCCCCGGTGGGGGGTAGGGGGGCTGGGGGGGCGGGGGGAAACTCGCTACAAGTTGCCCGGCCCCTTTCCACTCTTCCCCACTCTCCCTACAACGCCCCCCCAATCCCCGTCAGATTCTGCCCCGCCGCCACCGACAGCGCCGCCAGCGTCTCCAGCACATTGTCCTGCGCCTGAAGCCGGGCGAACTGCGCTTCCTTGAGCGCCAGTTGCGTCTGTTGCAGGTCCACGGCGCTGATGGTGCCGCTCCTCAGCCGCGCCGCGTCCTGGTTGTAACTCCTGAGGGCGGCGGCCTCCCGGCTCTGGGCGACCTTGAGCTGCTCGGCGGCATTCTGGGCCGTCTGGTACGCGGTAGACAGAGCATTCCCGGCGTTCTTCTGAGCGGCGTCCAGCGTGCGCTGCGCGTTGGCGAGGGCGGTGCGGGCGTCACTTAGGGTGCGGGCCGGGGTGAAGTCGTTGTCGGCCAGCCTCACGTTGAGCTGGGCGGCGGCCACGTCGTTCTTCGCGCCCACCACGCTGGTGAGGTTGTCCTCCAGGCCCGTGCGGAGCTGGGTGAGGCTGCTTTTGAGGGTGGGCAGGTTGCCCAGCCCCGCCGCGCGGACCCCGGCGGGGAGGCCGGTCAGGCTGGAGAGCTTCGCGGAGGCGAGGTTCACCTGGGCGCGGGCGTCCGCGAGGGCCTGGGTGCTGCCCGCCAGGGTGTTCTGGGCCTTCTGCACGTCCAGCGGGGTCGCGTTGCTCACGCTGAGCTTGACCTGCGCGACCTGCACGGCCTTCTGGTCCACCTGGGTCTGGAGGGTCTGGAGTTCCACGTTCTCCTGGGCCTCCAGCAGGGCGGTGTAGGCATTCACGGCGCTCTGGAGGGTGGAGAGCCGCGCTGAGCGCAGACTCAGCGTGGCGAGCGTCTGCCCGTTCTGCGCGGCCAGCTTCGCGGCGGCCAGGGTGCTGGGGTCGGCCTGAGCGGCCTTGTTGGCAGCGGTCGCCTTGTCCAGGTTGGCCTGGGCCGTCCGCACGTCGGTGCCATTGCTGAGGGCGGCCTGGACCGCCTGGGTGACAGACACGGCCGACTGGGCGAGGGCGTTGGGGGCGAGCAGGGTCAGACCCAGGGCGAGGGTGAGGGTGGGCGTACGGTTCACGGGGTGCCTCCGGCGGCGTTCTGAAGTTGAATGAGGGCGGTCTGGACCTTCACGCGGGCCTGCACGAGGTTCAGTTCGGCCTGGGCGAGGGCGAGCTGCGCGGCCGTCACGTCCTCTGCCGTCCCGGTCCCGGCCCCCAGGCGGGCCTGCGCCGCGCTGAGGGCGGCCTGCGCAACCTGCACCTGGGTGGCGGCGGGGGGCAGGGCATTCAGGGCCGACTGTGCGGCACTGTACCCCGTCCGCACGGCCAGTTCCGCCGTCTGCTGCGCCACGTTCAGCGTGAGTTGCGCCTGGGTCACGCCCGCCTGCGCCGCCGAGAGCTGGGCGCGCTGGGCGGGCGAGTACACCACATAGCTGCCGCTGACGCTGGCGACCACGCGGTTGCTGCTGCCACTGCCGCTCGACGTGCCCAGCGGGAGCGAGTACCCCACACCCGCCGTGCCTTCCCGCACGTTCAGGCTAGCGCTCAGGCCGCCGCTGCCCGCCGGGCCGTAGCGCAGGCTGGCGGTGAGGTCGGGCAGACGGGCATTGCGCTCCTGCTCGGCCAGGGTGTCCTGGGCGTCCGCCAGGGCGTTCTGGGCCTGCACCACGTCCACCGTTCCGGTGCGGGCGCGGGCCACCAGCGGGGCCAGGTCCGGCAGGGCAAAGGCGCTGGGGGGCACACTGCTGAAGGTCACGCCCGTCAGGTCCCGCCCCAGTGCCGCCGCGAGGTTGAGGCGGGCGGATTCCAGGTCGGACTGGGCGGCCTGCACGGCGGCCTGGGCGAGCTGCACGTTCGCCTGGGCCGACAGCACGCTTTCCTGGGTGGCGTTCGCCTGGCTCTGCTGCACCCGCGCGATCTCCAGTTGCCGCTGGCGCAGGGCCAGGGTCTGCCCGCTGAGAGTCACGTTCTGCTGGGCCAGGGCGGCGGCGAGGTACTGCTGATACACGTTCAGCCGCCCGCTGCCCTGGGCGGCGGCCAGGCGGGCCTGGGCCAGGGTCAGGTTGCGCTGGGCGGCCTGCAACCCGCTCTGGGCATCCGACCAGGGGAGCAGGCCCAGGTTGGCCTGCACGCCCGCGCTGCCCCCCAGGCTCCCCGCCACCGCCGTGGTCGTGCCGTCGGTCCCCGTGGTGGTGGACGGTCCCGTGTAACTGGCGTTGCCCGTCACGCTGACGCTGAGGCCCAGGGCGCTGCGGGCCGCGTTCAGATTCTGCTGCGCCACCTGCACGGCCAGCTGCGCCTGCGTGACGCCCGGAGCCTGCGCGAGCTGTGCCAGGGCCGCCTCCAGGGTCAGGGTGGCCCCCGCGGCCGGAAGGCTTTGGGAGGGGGCCGCCTGAGCTGGAGCGGACGGGGTGGGGGCCGTCTGGGCCTGTCCTCCCCCCGCCCCCAGCAGGAGCGCGAGCGTCAGCAGCCAGGGCGCGGGGGCCGGGGGGGGAGGCCAGGTCATGCGCCCCACACTGCCCCGCGCCCGCGAACGCCCTGCGAACCTTTTTTGAAGATTTGTCGAAGACGGCCGGGGCGCGGGCCGCCGGGCACCGGGGCGCGGCAGCGGCCAGAAAAGCGTGTGGGGAACGCCGTGAGGGCCTTCGCAGAACCTTCGCCGCTGGCCCCTACCATACGGGCATGAGTGCCCTGATCCTGATCGTCGAGGACGAACCGCAGCTCGCGGAGGTGCTGGAAGCCTACGCGCGGCAGGAGGGCTACCGCACCGAGCGGGCCGCCGACGGCCTCACGGCGCTGACCACCTACCGCGCCGCCCACCCCGACCTGATCCTGCTGGACGTGATGCTGCCCGGCAAGAGCGGCCTGGACGTGCTCAAGACCATCCGCGCGGCGGGTCCCACACCCGTCATCCTGGTCACGGCGCGGGCGGAGGAAACCGACCAGATCGTGGGCCTGGAACTCGGCGCGGACGACTACGTGGTCAAGCCCTTTCGCCCGCGCGAGGTGATGGCCCGCGTCAAGGCGGTGCTGCGGCGGGTGAACGCCGCCCTCGAGGACCAGGAACGGCCCCTGCGGGTCGGCCCGCTGGAGGTGGACCGCCGCGCCGCCCGCGCCCGCGTGGACGGCCAGCCGCTCAACCTCACCCCGGCCGAGTTCCGGCTGCTGGCGCACCTGGCGCAGGTGCCGGGGCGGGCCTGCACGCGCGAGGAACTGCTGGCGGCGGCCCTGCCCGACAGTGACGCCCTGGAGCGGGTGGTGGACGCCCACCTCGCCAGCGTGCGGCGCAAGCTCGACGCAGCCGGGGCGGGGGAGTTGCTGCACACGGTACGCGGCGTGGGCTACCGGCTGGAGGCCCCGGCTTGACCCGGCCTTCCCGGCGCGGCCCCAGCCTGGCGGTCACGCTGCTGCTCTCGATGCTGCTGGTCGTCGGGCTGGCGGTCGGGGGCATGTTCCTGTTTTCCAACCTCGCCGTGCGGCGGGAAGTCGCGCAGCTTCCCCCCGAGGTGCAGGCCTACCTGCGCGCCCGCCAGGAGGCCGAGCGCCGGGGCGAGCAGCCGCCGCCCTTTCCGCACCCGCCGGGGCAGATGCCCGCCTCCGGGACGCCTTCGGGACAGGGCAACACCTCGGGCACGTCCCCGCGGCCCCGCGGCGGTGGCCTGCCCGCCGTGCTGAACCCGCGCACCCGCAGCTTCGTGCGCGACGTGCAGACCAGCCTGGTGTGGGGCGGCCTGGTCGCGGCGGCGGTGGCGGCCTCGCTGGGCCTGCTGCTGGCGCGGCGGGTGGCGCGGCCCGTCACCGCCGTCTCGCGGGCGGCGGCGCGGCTGGCGGGAGGCGACCTCTCCGCCCGCGCCCCGGTGCTGCCCGGCGACCGCGAGGTGGCCGAGCTGGCCCGCAGCTTCAACGAGATGGCGGGCAGCCTGGAAGCCCTGGAGCGCGAGCGCCAGCAGGCGGTGGCCGACATCGCGCACGAGCTGCGCACGCCCATCGCCATCATGCAGGCCCGGCTGGACGCGCTGGAAGACGGCGTGTACCCCCTCGACGCGGGCCAGATCGCGCTGCTGAGCGCGCAGACGCAGCTGCTCACGCGCCTGGTGGGCGACCTGCGGACCCTCACGCTGGCCGACGCGGGGCGGCTGGGCCTGTACACGGAGGCTGTGGACCTGGCCGAGGTGGCGGCGCAGGTGGTCCGCGACCTGACCGACCGGGCGACGGCCCGCGGCGTCCACCTCACCCTGACGGCGGCCCCGGCGTGCCTGACCGCCGACCGCGACCGGGTGCGGCAGCTCACCGCAAATCTGGTCGAGAACGCCCTGCGCCACGCCCGCGTCCGCGTGACGGTGCAGGTGGAAAGCGGCCCCGACGGTGCCCACCTGCACGTGGACGACGACGGCCCCGGCATTCCCGAGAGCCTGCGCGACGCGGTGTTTACCCGCTTCACCCGCCTAGACGAGAGCCGCACCCGCGACACGGGCGGCAGCGGCCTGGGCCTCGCCATCGTCCGCGCCCTCGCCAGCGCCCATGGCGGCCATGCCTGCGCCGACGCCTCGCCGCTAGGCGGGGCACGCTTCACGGTCGTGCTGCCGCAGGCCGGGCAGGCGGCAGGTTAACCCCGCGCCCGCAGCCCCAGCAGCAGCCCCGCCGTGAAGGCCCCCGCAAAGGGCAGGTTGGCGGTCAGCACCCGCGTCAGCCACATGCCGCCCAGCTCGCCTCCCTGCTGCAACCACGGGGCCGCGAGGGCCTGCACGCGCGGCCAGTTCACGGTCAACAGGCCGAAGTAGGCCAGAAGCTGCACGCTCAGGAACAGCAGGCCCAGCGCCACCAGCGCCAGCCGCCCCACCTTCTTCAGCGCGAGGCCGGTAGCAAAGCCCAGCAATGCCCCCACGCTCAGGTCGGGCAGCAGGGGGCGCAGCGCTGCGGTGATGGAGGCGGTCGAGACGGGGTCGGGGGACAACGGAACCCCATGCTAGCGCGCCCCGTGAGGCCGAACACCCCTCCTCCCGGGGGCAACCGCACAGTCACCTGCCGGGTTCAAGAGGCCCGGTCGGGCGAGGAGGGCAAAGAGCTTTTCCGTGGGTTCGTCACACCCTGCGGGTGAAAGGCACTCTGAGGAGAGTCACCGACTGTGCGTTTGCCCTCCGCCTTCCTCACGGCCAAAAGGCTGACGCGCGGGGGGGCGGCCAGGCGGTATGGTGGGCGGGACGTGACTTCCGAGCCGGACATTCTCACGCCCGAGCTGCTCACCCGCCTGCGGGACGGGGAGGAGGCCGCCTGGCACGCCTTTGTCAGCGCCTACGAGGCCCGCATGTACGCCTACCTCTACCGGCTGGAGGGCAACGCCGAGGACGCGCTGGACCTCACTCAGGAGGTCTTTTACCGGGCGTGGCGCAGCATCCGGACCTTCCGCGAGGGCGAACGGGTGCTGCCCTGGCTGTATCAGGTCGCGCGCAACACCCAGATCGAGTCTCACCGCCGCAAGCAATTGGCGCGCTTCAGCCTGGAAGAGGCCCGCGAGGACGTGGGCTTCGAGGTCACCAGCGCCGCCCGCTCGCCCGTGCAGGCCGCCGAGAGCGCCGACGCCCAGGACCGCGTGCAGCGCGCCCTGATGAAACTGCCGGAGGAATACCGCGAGGCCGTCGTGCTGCGCTTCGTGGAAGACCTCCCCTACGACGAGATCGCCCGCATCCAGGGGGTGGCCGTCGGCACCGCCAAGAGCCGCGTCTTCCGAGCCAAGGAGCAACTGGCCGAACTGCTCGCCGATGTGGCAGACGTGCACTGAGCGGACTGCACGGCCCTCAAGACCGCCACGAAACCCCGGCGCAGAAGGTTGGGGAAGGGAGAAAAGGCGGCCCCACACCATCCCGCCCGTTCACCCCCAAAAGCAAAAGCGCCCGACTCCCCTGTTTTTCCAAACTTTGGAGCTGATGCCCAAGTTCCACCCTTCAAATGGGCAAGCCTGGAAGACGAGCCGTTCGGGCCGCCAGGCCCGAGGCCGCCCGGTGGGCTGGGCATGGCGTGGAGGGGGAAACCGGGGCGAAGCCTGGCTCCCCTAAAAACGCAAGGAACCTCCCTTGCCTAGCGCAGCGCCGCTCCCCCCTGCCCCCCGGTGGGGGGTAGGGGGGCTGGGGGGGCGGGGGGAAGCTCGCTACAAGATGCCCTGCCCCAAACCCAACAGCCCCACGAGAAAGACGGACCCTGTCCACCCCTCGTGGCTTCCCTCACGGCGCACCCCCGCGCGAGCCGCTACCCTGACGCGGTGCCGAGAAACTGGAAACGGGGCAGACCGCTGACGCTGCTGCTGTCGGGAGTGTCCTGGGCCGTGCTGATAGGGGCCTGCGCCGCGCAGCCCGTCGAGTTCCGGGTGGGCTTCTCGATGAACGAGGAACGCCGCGCCCCGCTCAACGTGGCCTTTACCGCGCAGGCTCCCGCCGAGTACCACATCGAGTGGGACTTCGGAGATGGCAGCGCAGGTCAGGGCCACCAGGTGAACCACACCTATTACCGCGCCGGGAGCTACACGGTGCAGGCCCGGCTGCTGGACACGCGCGGCCAGCGACGCTCGACCGCGACCGGCCAGGTGAAGGTGCTGAGCGGCGGCCCCGAACATGCCGCGCTGGTCGTGCTGCTGGGGCGCGGCGAGGTGCGGCTGTCGGCGGCGGGGAGTGTGGCCTACCGACCCGGCAACCCCAGTTTCAGCCTGGAGGGTCGGCCGGTCGGCCCTGGCCCCATCCCCGTCACGGCGGGGGAGTACCGCGCGGCGGTGCGGCTGCCCGGCGAGAGCGGCGTGCTGGAAGACAGCGTGAAGTTCCGCATGGCCCCGCTGGCGGCCAGCGTGCCCTTCGAGACGGAGGTACTGCGCCTGACCAACCAGGCACGGGCACGCGGCTGGAACTGCCAGACCCTGCGCGCGGGCGGCCCGGCCCTCCCGCCCCTGAAGCGCAACCCCGCGCTGGAGGTGGCCGCGCTGGCCCAGTCGGCGGGGATGGCGCTGGGGGACTACTTCGACCACCAGAGTCGCCTGGACGGCAGCACCCCAGCGCAGCGGGTCGAGGCCACCGGCCTGAGCGTGCGGGCCAGCGGCGAGAACATCGCGGCGGGCCAGGAAACGCCCGAGGAAGTCGTGCAGGCCTGGCTGCGCAGCCCCGGCCACTGCCGCAACATCATGGGCGACTTCACCCAGATCGGCGTGTCGTACGTCAACCGCGCCGGCAGTTCCTACGGGCGCTACTGGACTCAGGTGTTCGCCACGCCCGCCGAGTAGAGGTTCCCCTCAACGGATTCCGTCTGTTGCGTGAACAATCCGGAAGAGCACCGGATTGTTCACTCCACGCCCGGAACCCGTTTTGCTCCTTCTTGCGCTGCTTGGATGGAATCACGGCGTGAACGATTCCACCGGAGTCGCTCTCAGGACGGCACCTTTTCCAGCGGCCCCCACTCTGGCGGCAGGCGACCCGGCTCGGGCAGGAGCGGCTCGCCCAGGGTCAGCCGGGCCAGGGTGCCGCCCCCCGGTGCGTCCTCCAGGGTCACGTCGCCGCCGTGGGCGCGGGCGTAGCGGCGCACCAGTGCGAGGCCCAGGCCCTGCCCACGCGCCAGCGTGCCGGAGCCGCGCTGGTAGGGCAGAAACAGGCGCTCGCGCAACTCGGCCCGGATGCCGGGGCCGTGGTCGCGCACCGTGATCTGGGGCCGTCCGTCCACCAGGGCCAGGGTGAGTTCGACTGGGCCGTCAGAGTACTTCACGGCGTTCTCGACCAGATTCTCGATGATCTGACGCAGGCGGTCGGCGTCCACCGGCCAGCAGACGGGCTGAGGCGGCACCTGCGCCGTCACGCGGCCCCCGGCGGCACGCTGCACGGGCACCCGCAGGTCAGGGCGCGTCACGCGCAGGGTCACGTCGAGGTAGAGGCCCTGCAAGCGGGTCAGGTCGGCGCGGCTGGCGAGCTGGCCCGCACTGTCTTCAAGCAGGCCCAGCAGGTGCTGCCGCTCCTCCGGGGTGCCCGCGTGCCGCAGCAGGTCGCTGGCCAGCAGCAGCGTCTGGAGAGGACGGCGCAGTTCGTGGCTGGCGAGGCTGAGGGCTTCCTGCTGCCGGGCCTCGCGGCGGGCGCGGCGGGTGCGTTCGGCGCGCCACAGCAGCAGCGCCCGCAGGGTCAGCAACATGCTGAGGAGGCCGGTCATCAGCGCCGTGACCAGCAGCGCGCGGCGCATCGCCCCCAGGGCCTGGACATACTGCACCCGCGTCTCGCCCGCGAAATCCCCCGCCTGGGCGTTGAGGCGCACGGCCTCGCGGGCGGCGGCGGCGACGCTGCCAGGGGTGTTCTGACGCAGCAGGGCCTCCACGCGGGCCAGCCGCGCCTCGCCGTGGCTTTCCACCGTGTCCAGCAGCGTGAACTGGGCCGGATTGGCCGCGCTGGAGAGGGCCACCTCATAGCGCATCTGCCGCTCCGGCGCGCTCAGGGCAGGGTCCAGCCGGGCAATCTGGTAGGCCTGCACGTCCTGCGCGAGGCCCTGGTAGGCATAGGGCGTCCAGCCGCTCCCCCGGTCGATCAGGGTGCGGTAGGTCGGCTGCGTCGCCAGCAGCAGCAGGGCGGCGGTCAGCAGGGCGGGCAGCGCCGCCAGCACCACCTCGCGCACCTGGGCGGCAAGGGGAATGCGGTGGGCGGGCGGCTGCGGGAGGCTCACGGCACCGGGGTAATACGCTCGACGAACCACACCCAGGCGGCCCCGTACAGGTGGGGCGGGAACCGCTGCGGGTCGGGCGGCAGCACCACCGTCAGCGGGCCTTTTTCCAGCACCGGAATCGGGCGGCCGTTCGCCCTGTAGGCCAGCATGATGGGCGCGGCCAGATAGTCACGGGCGCGGATGGTGGTCACGAAGCCGTTGCTGGCATACAGGCGCAGGTCCTGCCCGGCAAAGCCCCCCAGCTCCGCCAGGTCGCGCAGCGGCACACCCTCGTAGACGAAGGTGCGGTGGAGCTGGGCATGCTCGGTCGCGTAGCGCACGGCGGGCAGCGCCAGCAGTTGCGCCCGCGTCAGCCCCAGCGTGCGGCCCTGGCCCTCCAGGGTCAGCAGTACCTGTTCACCGGCCCGGGTTGGGGGCAGGGGGCGGCCGGGGCGCAGGTACGGAAAGGGCGTGAGCCTGGCGGGGCTGCTCTGGACGGGCGGGGTCGGCAGATTCTGGCCCGCCGGTCCCCGACCGATCTGCTCACCCAGCGCCGGGCCAGAGACGCCCAGCGCCAACCCGGAGAACAGAACCAGCCAGGGCAGCAGCGCACGAGGTTGCGGGGGCACGCCTCACTCTAGTGCGGGAAAGCGCGGCCCCTCAAGAGCTGACGGCCCCGGCAGCAGCGCCCCGTGAGGGGCAGGTAAGAATCCCCTGGCACGAGCAGACCCTCGCGTCAGGCAGAGATCATGCGCCCGGCGCACAGTGCGGGCATGAAGAACCTCCTTTCTCCGAGGACGCTGTCCCTGAGCACCCTGACCGCCCTGCTGGCCTCGGCGGCGGGCGCTGCGCCCGTTATCAGCGCGCAGAGCATCATCGTCAACCCGGTGCAGAGCAGCCTGACCGTCAAGGTCTGGACGGACCGGGGCAGCGGGCAGCAGGTGCCCAGCTACGCCCCCGGCGAGCGTATCCGCCTGTATGCCAGCGTGAACCAGGACGCCTACGTGTACCTGTTCAACGTGGACCCGCAGGGCCGGGTGGACCTGATCCTGCCCAACAAGTACCAGGGCGGCGCGAACTTCCTGAAGGCGAACACCACCAAGGTCTTTCCCTCGCCCGGCGACCCCTTCACCTTCGACGTGGCCGCGCCCTACGGCTTGAACAAGGTGCTGGCCCTGGCGAGCCGCACGCCCCTGAACCTCGACCAGATCGCCAGCTTCAAGACGCAGCAGAACTCCTTCGCCACCGTGAACGTGCAGGGCCAGGAACGGCTGGCACAGGCGCTGAGCATCGTGGTGAACCCGGTCGAACAGAGCAGCTGGATCAGCGACACGGCCTATTACAACGTGGTGGCCCGCGCCGGGACCGTGCAGCCCGCCCCCGTTCAACCTGCTCCGATCCAGCCCGTGCCGCCCCGGCCCGCCCCCCTCTTCACCGACCCGCAGTGGCAGACCAGCTTCGAGCGCCGCAGCACCCTGGAAAACGTGTACGCCGAGTACGCCGCCCGCCTGCGCGCCGAGGGCTTCACGCAGGTCAGCCGCCGTCAGAACGGCAACCACATCCAGGGCGAGTTCCGCCGCGGTGACCGCCGCGCCAGCCTGGAAGTCAAGCAGAAGGGAAGCCGCTTCGAGGTGAAGATCACCCGCCGCTGAGGTTCCAAAGCAACGCGCCGCCCCGGACTGCTGGGGCGGCGCGTTGCTTTGGAAGGCAATAGAAGTAGGTCGCCCTAGGGCGGCGCTCCGTTCCGTTGCCGCGTATCTTAGGCGGCCACTCCACTTCGCGCCGCCCTCATCACGGTTTCTCACTCCGTTCGGCTCAGAAAGGTCCGACAACCTTTCTGAGCGCCGCCCTATTTCCCGTGGGTGGCCTTCCAGGCCAGCGCGAGTTCCTCGTAGTAGGTGCGGGCGCTCTCGGTCGCCATGTTGGCGAGTTCGTCGGCATTCGCCACGCCGCCGTAGGCCGAGGTGGACCAGAGTTGCAGGTGACTGGCGGTCAGATTGCGGCTGCCGAGCGTGACCTGGGCGTCCTTGAGCAGTTCGAGGCCGAGGTCCAGCGAGTACAGGATGCGGCCGTCGCGGGTCTTGAAGGCGTCCACGCTGAAGATCTGGGCCACCGTGCAGGTCTTGGGGTCCCCGAAGGGAATGCCGTACAGGGTGGCGTAGCGCACCAGTTGCTCGTCCACCCGCACCTCCAGCTCCTCCTGTTCCTTGTCGTCCAGATAGATGTAGGACGTGGGCGGGCAGAGGTCGGCAGACGTCAGGGCGCGCAGATTGCCCTGCTGATGGGTGGCGAGAGCCGGACCGGGCAGGGTCAGGAGGGCAGCCAGCGGGAGCAGCGCGCGTCTCATGCGTCAGTGTACACAGCCGGGAAGCGGGAAACACGGCAGTCTTGACCGGGTTCAGCGGGCAGGGCCAGGCAAACGTGCGTTAGGCGGCCATCTGCTACGCTGGGCCTATTCCCCTTCCGGGCGGCCCTGTCAGGTGGCCGGGCTGCCCCCTGCCTGTCCTATGCCGATGCCTCCGCGCCTGCCCCCTGCCCCGGTGCCCCCTGATGGGAGCCGCCCGGCACGGCTGCTCAACCAGCGCCGCGCGCCCTGACACCGGCCCGGCCGGCACGCCCCCCCCTTTCTCCTCTCCCCTGCTCCCGCGGAGGCTTTTTCCCATGCCCAAGCCCAAGTCCAGAAGCTCTGCCCCCGAACCTACACCCGCCGACCCCGCCGCCACCGACCCCACCGCCGCCGGGGCCGCCGCCTACGCGCAGGCGCAGGGCGACATGTTCCAGCTCGTGACGCCGGAGGGCACAGTGCCCCAGCCGGACCTGCTGCCCGACGTGCCCACCCGCCTGCGGCTCTACCGCCTGATGCGCCGCGCCCGCCACTTCGACGAGCGGGCCTGGGTGCTGTACCGCACGGGCCGCATGGGCGTGTTTCCGCCCTACGGTGGGATGGAGGCCAGCCAGGTCGGCACCGCCGCCGCGCTGACCCATGACGACTGGCTCTTTCCGACCTACCGCGACACCGGCGCGGCCCTCACCTACGGCCTGCCCATCCCGCAGACCATCGCGTACTGGCGCACCAGCCCGCACGGCTGGGCGATGCCGCAGAACCTCAAGGTGCTGCCCTTTTACATCCCCATCGCCACCCAGTATCCGCAGGCGGTCGGCGCGGCGCTGGCCGAGAAGCGCCAGGGTACGCAGAACGTGGCGATGGCCTACATCGGGGACGGCGGCAGCTCCGAGGGCGACTTTCACGAGGCGCTGAACTTCGCGGGGGCACTGGACGCACCGTGCGTCTTCGTCCTCCAGAACAACGGCTGGGCCATCAGCGTGCCCACCCGCACCCAGACCCGCGCGACCAACCTCTCGCGCCGCGCCGAGGGCTACGGCATTCCCGGCGTGCGGGTGGACGGCAACGACGTGCTGGCGACCTACCACGTCACGCGGGAGGCGGTGGAGCGTGCCCGCCGCGGCGAAGGCCCCACCCTGATCGAGACCGTCACCTACCGCATCAAGCCCCACACCGTCGCCGACGACCCCAGCCGCTACCGCACCGAGGCCGACACGGCGGGCTGGGACGCCAAGGACCCGGTGCTGCGCCTGCGAACGCATCTGCTCGCGCAGGGGCACCTGACCGAGGAGGACGACGCCGCCATCACCCGCGACATCGAGGCCGAGTTCGAGGCCGCGCTGAAGGAGGCCGACGCCTACCCCGAGCCGACCCCCGCCGAGATCGTGGATCACGTCTTCGCCGAACCCACGCCCCAGCTTCGCCGCCAGCGCGCGCAGCTTCTGGCGGAGGAGGAGGCGTGAAGGTTGTAGGACGTAGGTTGTGGGTTGTAGGAAGCTCACAACGCCCCACAGCCCACCGCCCACAACCCACAACCCCCCAAGAGGTTCCCGCATGACCGCTGCCCCCCCCACCCGCACCAAGACCATGACGATGGTCGCCGCCATCAACGACGCCCTGGCCCTCGCGCTGGAGACTGACCCCGCCGTCCACATCTTCGGGGAGGACGTGGGGGTGATGGGCGGCGTGTTCCGCGCGACCGACGGCCTGCAAGCCCGCTTCGGGACCGAGCGGGTGTTCGACACGCCGCTGGCGGAGGCGGGCATCGTGGGCATGGGCATCGGCATGGGGCTGGCGGGCCTCAAGCCGGTCGCGGAGATTCAGTTCGCGGGGTTCTTGTACCCGGCGCTGGACCAGATTCTCTCGCACCTGGGCCGCTACCGCCACCGCACCCGCAGCCGCTACCACCTGCCGATGGTGGTGCGCGCACCCTACGGCGGCGGCGTCCACACGCCCGAGCAGCACGCCGACAGCCCGGAAGCCATCCTGGCGCACACCCCCGGCGTCAAGGTCGTGATTCCCAGCACGCCAAGAGATGCCAAGGGCCTGCTGCTGGCCGCTATCGAGGACCCCGACCCCGTCTTCTTCTTCGAGTCCATCAAGCTCTACCGCAGCGTCAAGGAGGAGGTGCCGGAGGGCCACTACACGGTGCCGCTGGGCCAGGCGCGCGTGGTCACGCAGGGGGACGACGTCACCGTGATCTGCTACGGCGGCATGGTGGAAGTCGCCACGAGAGCTGCCGAGGCCGCCCGCGCGCACGGCATCGGCGTGGAGGTGATCGACCTGCGGACCCTGGTGCCGCTGGACACGGACACCATTCTGGAAAGCGTCGCCAAAACGGGCCGCGTGGTGGTCGTCACCGAGGCCCCGCGCACCGGCGGCTTTCACAGCGAGATCAGCGCCATCATCGCGGAGGAGGCCATCGAGCACCTGCAAGCCCCCATCGTGCGTGTGACCGGCTTCGACGCGCCCTACCCGCCCTTCACCTCCATCGAGGACGTGTACCGCCCCAACCCGGTGCGGGTGGCGAAGGCGATCCGGCAGGTGATGGCGTACTGAAGGATTGAGGGATGAGCCATGAGGGATGAGGAGGACGCAGGCGGTTCACCTCATCCCTGTTCAACTGCGCTCCGGCACACGTTCAAGCCTCAGCCGCCGATCATGAGCCGTGGGGACAATGGGGGCCTGATGCGCCTCCCCGTCCTGCTGCTGACCGCTGGCCTGCTCGCGGGTGCGGCGGCATTCACGCTGTCGCGGACGCAGGAGCGCTCGGTTCGTGCGCCAGGGGCCGTCGCGGCGACCGTGCCCGCGCTCTCTCCCGCACCGGCTGAAGCGCCACCCGAGGCCGCCCCGCCCGCACCCCAGGAGCCGCGGCTGGGGGCCAGGACCGAGCCGGTCCCGCGGCCCGTCCTCGTCACGCCCGCCCAGCCGGCGGCGGAGCCAGGGCCGCTGCCCGCCTCCGCCCACGTTCCCAGCATCCGGCACGAGTACCAGCGGCTGAACAACTGCGGCCCGGTGACGGTCGGCATGGCGCTGAGCCGCTGGGGAGGCACGCTGAACCAGTACGACATCGCGCCCCGGCTCAAACCCAACCGGGGCGACGTGAACGTGTCGCCTGAGGAACTGGCGGCCTTTGCGCGGGCGCAGGGGATGGACGTTCACCTGGCACGCAACGGGGACCGCGCGCTGCTCAAGCGGCTGCTCGCGGCGGGCTATCCGGTGGTCGTGGAAACGTGGTTCGTGACCGAAGACGGCGGCATGGGCCACTACCGCCTGCTGACCGGCTACGACGACGCGGGCCAGCAGTTCAGCGCCCTGGACTCCTACCTCGGCCGCCTGGGCCTGCCCTATGCCCGCTTCGACGAGCTGTGGCGGTCCTTCGGGCGCACCTTTCTGGTCGTCTCGCCACCGAACCGGGCAGCGGAGGTGCGTGAGTTGCTGGGGTTCCGGGCTGACCGGGGGGCCGAGCGGCAGGAGGCCCTGCGCGCCGCGCTGGTGGAGGCGGACAGGCGGGACGACGCGGTGGGCTGGCTGAATGTCGGGCAGGCAAAACTCGCGGTCGGGGACGCGCGGGGCGCGGCACGGGCCTTCGAGCAGGCCTTCGCGGCCAGGCCCGACCCCACGCTCGACCCGACCCGCCCGGTGCGGGTGGTGGGTGGCCTGCCCTGGCGGACGCTGTGGTATTCCTTCGGGCCGCTGGAGGCCTACACGCGCACCGGGCGGTATGCGGATGTGCTGCGCCTCACGAACGCGGTTCTGCGCGACGCGCCCGCCCACGAGGAAGCGCACTACTGGCGGGGCCGCGCCCTGGCGGGCCTGGGACGCACGGTGGAGGCAAGGGCCGCCTACCGCGAGGCGCTGCGGCTGCGGCCCGGCTATGCGGCGGCGCGGGCCGCGCTGGGCAGGCTGGAGGGATGAGCAATGAGGGATGAGTGATGCGGCGAGATTGCTTCTCATTTCTCATCACTCATCCCTCAACACTTCCTCCATGACTCTCCCCGCCGCCCGCCTGTCCCCGCAAGCGTTCGCCCAGGCCCGTGCCTTTTTGCTGGAACGGGGCCGACCCCTGGAGGCCGCCCGCTTCCGCCAGGAGTTCGATAGTGGGGAGGCGGAGGCGGTGCTGGCCGCCCTGCGTGCCTACCGCAACGAGGACGGCGGCTTCGGGCAGGCGCTGGAGCCGGACGTGCGGGCACCGGAGAGCAGCGTGCTGGCGACCCTGACGGCCCTGCGGGTACTGCACGAGCTGAACGTGCCCGCCTCCGAGCCGCTGCTGCAAGGCGCGGTGGAATGGCTGCGCCTCCACCTGCATCCCCAGGAGGGCGGCGTGGTCTGGCCCTTCCTGCCGCCGGAGGCCGAAACCTCCCCGCACGCGCCCTGGTGGAACCAGCAGGAGCCGGAGCAGCTCGCGCAGGCGTTCGGGGGCTTCCAGGTCAATCCCCGCGCGGAGCTGGTGGCCCGGCTGTGGCGCTGGCCGGAGCTGCTGCCCGAGGGCCTGCTCTCCCAGCTCACGGTAGAGGTGCGGGACGCGGTGCTGGCGGGCCTGGACGCGGGGGACGTGAACGGGCACCACACGGCGGCGGTCTTTGCCCAGCAGCCCGAGGTGCCCGAAGAGTACCGCGAACCCGCGCTGGAATACCTGCGCGACGTGCTGCCGGACCGGGTAGCCCGCCTGCCCGAGGAGTTCGCGGGCTACGGCCTGAGCGCCCTGGCTGTCGCCCCCACCCCGGCCTCCCCCCTGGCCCACGCACTGGAAGAACCGCTTGCCGCCGCCCTCACCCACCTCCTCACCTCGCAGGCGGAGGACGGCGCGTGGGGACCGACCTGGTCCTGGTCCGGCCAGTTCCCGGAAGCCTGGCCCCAGGCGGAAGCCGAATGGCGCAGCGTGCTGACGCTGGAGGCCCTACGGACGCTGCGGGACTGGGGGAGGCTGGAGGGATTGTAGGCCAGGTCTGTCCCACAACCCACAGCCCACAACCCAAAAAAACCGCCCCACCTTCCCGGCAGGGCGGCTCTTTCCGTTCGCTTACTTCTTGGGCGCTTCGATGGTCTTGACGGCCTTGCCGGCGGGGCGGGGCGGGGCCTTTTGCACGGTCTGGCCGATGCTGGCCGTTTCCTTTTCAACCTGCTTGTTAATCAGAATCTGCTGGCCGATGCCGATCAGGGTGGACAGGATGATGTAGATCGTCACGCCCGCCGGGAAGGTCAGGGCGAAGTACAAGAAGATCAGGTAGATAAACGCCTGCTGGCGGAACATGTCGGGGTTCTTGCGCGTCATCACGTAGAGCTGCCCGATGTTCACGATCAGGTAGATGACCGCCAGGATGTAGAAGGGGTCCGGAATGGCGAGGTCGGGCAGCCACAGGAAGCCGCTGTCGAACTCGAAGTTGCGGATGGTGGACCACAGCGCGATCAGGACCGGGAAGGGCAGGAAGGTGGAGAAACAGCCCGCCGGGTTGAAGTTGTGGTCGCGGTAGAGCTGCTGCATCTCGGCCTGCATCGCCCGCTGCGAGTCCATGTCCTTGCGTTCCTTGTAGCGGTCCTGAATCTCCTTGATCTTGGGCTGCATTACCTGCATGCGGGCGGTGGTGCGGCCCTGCGCCTGCATCAGCGGCCACATGATCAGCCTCAGGAGGATGGTCAGCAGCACGATGACCAGGCCCCAGTTGCCGACGAACTTGTACAGCGTCTCCATCAGCTTCACGATCAGCAGGCTGATCTGGCCGAAGAAGTTGGGCTGAAAGAGGCCCGGCAGGCTGGTATAGCCGCTCTGGTACAGGTGAACGAGTTCGTTCTTGCCGCCGTACACTTCCAGGTTGCTGGGGCCGCTCAGTTGCACCGCAATCAGGCCCTGGGCACCGCCGGTCAGGGTGGCGCTGGCGGCCGTTCCCCCCTGGGGCCGCACGATCAGCGCGTGGGCGACCTGGCTGGGCTTTTCCTGAAGCGCGGCGTACTGGATGTTGGGCACGCTCAGCGTCCCGCTGCCCTGCACGGCGGCCAGTTGCCCGCCCACCGGCACGGCCTTCACGCTGGGGTTGTCCGCCTTGCCCAGGCCGGGAAACAGCATGGTGTAGTTCTGCGGGCCACCCTGAAGGGTGGTCTGCACGTCCACCTTGAAGTTGCGCGGGTGCAGGGTGACAGTCTTGGTGACGGCCACGCCGTTCTGGGTGTAACGGAACACCGCCTCCTGCCGGTTCTGCACGAGGTTCTGGGAAAGCTGCGGTGCGGCGGCCCGCGCGGGCTGGGCGGGGTCGAGGGTGCCCGCCGCGCTCAGCGCCAACGCCTTGCGGTCCCCCACCATGTTCACGATGGTCTTGGAGGTCTTCAGGGCGCTGAAGTCATAGGTGCCGTCGGGGCGCTTCTTGATGAACGGCGTGCCCGCGTAGCTCTTGACGTACCAGCCGATCACCTCGCCGCGCGCGTTGAACACCACGTCCTGGAGATTGCTGGTGGCGATGTACTCGTCGCCGGGCTGACCGTCGAAATCGGCGGTGATCCACTCGGGCGTGATCGCCTTGCCGAAGGTGGGGAGGGGGCCGGAGGTGCCGCACCCCGTGAGGAGCAGCGCCCCGAGGGCCGTGAGGGGAAGCAGGGTTCTGGTCTTCATCAGGGTGTCTTTCTGGTGCTCTTCGGGCGGTGCTGGGGTGGAAAGTGGTCCGGCACGGGGTCAACCCCGCCCGGCACCAGGGGATTGCAGCGCAGGACGCGCCAGGCGGCCAGCCAGCCCCCCCGCAGGGCACCGTGCCGCTCGATGGCCTCTGCCGCGTACTGCGAGCAGGTGGGCGTGAAGCGGCAGGTGGGCGCGGGCTTGAGCGGCGAGAGGTGCCGCTGGTAGCCCCGGACCAATCGCACCAGGCCGCGTGCGGCGGCGCTCACGGCGTTTTCCCGGAGGTGGTGGCGGAGTCGGGGGCATGGTCGGCAGGCGGCACGGCAGCAGGTACGGGGGACGGGGCGCGGGGGTTCCCGCCTTTGCCGCCGCCCTTGCCCCGCTTCACGCGGCCCGGCACCTGCGCCAGCACCCGCGTCAGCACAGCCTGCAACTCGGGAAAGGGCACGCTCAGCACGCCGGGATTCGGCATCAGGATGGCCCGGCAGGGGGGCAGGCCGCCCGGCAGGGTGCGCAGCGCCTCGCGCACGCGGCGGCGGGCACGGTTGCGGTCCACCGCGCGGCGCAGGGTCTTTTTGGGTACCACGATGCCGATGATGGCGCGGGGCCGCCACGCCTCACCGTGCCGCGGGCGATAATCGGTAACCCGCAGCGTGAGCAGCGGGTCGCGCAGCATCACGCCCTGCTGCCGCACCCGCCGGAACTCGCGCTCCGTTTTCAACGACGCGAGCGCCACCGGGCGGCGGGACCGCTCCTGCGTGGCGCTGCTGGCATCGGGATTGGAGATGGCCCGCTCCTGACGGCGAGGCTCAGACGCGGCCGCATTCATTCCACTTCAGACCGGCGTTTTTCCGGTCTAAAGCTTCATTCCTGCAACCGCATTCCACAGCTCACTCGCTCCGCTCGGCCGGAAGCGTCTCTACCGAAACACGCCCGGACAACTTTGGATTTACTCGTCGCTGACGGTGAGCTGGTGACGGCCCTTCGCGCGGCGGCGCGCGAGGATGTTGCGGCCCGCTTTGGTCTTCATGCGGGCGCGGAAGCCGTGGGTCTTGGCCCGCTTGCGGACGTTCGGCTGGTAGGTACGCTTCATGTTCTTCTGCTCCTTCTCGCGGCCCCGGCGCGGCCCCGCTTCCCCGGTCAGGTTCAGGCGGGGCCTGCCGCGCCTTTTTGCGCGAAACTCGCCCCCTGGGGAGGCAAACTCCGGGAGTGTATCACGCAGGGGGGCGGGGCGGGAAGGGCTGGTAAGCTTCTATGGAGGGTTAAACCTGACTGTTTCACCGTCCCGCCTCAACCGCCGGGTGGCCGGGCCAGCTGGGCGGTCACAGCTGGGCCGTCAGACCTCCCGCCCCACTGTGACCCCGCAGCTTGCCCCCTCCCCCCCCGCCGCGCTACTAATGGCGGGATATGCGTGACGCCGTTCTGAATGCCCTGAAGACCGTGAACGATCCGGAGCTGCACCGCGACCTGGTGTCGCTGGGCATGATCGAGCGCGCCGAGGTCGAGGGGAACGTGGCGCACGTGAAGGTGAACCTCACCACACCCGCCTGCCCGCTGAAGGGCCAGATCGAGGGCGACGTGCGCGCGGCGGTGCTGGGCGTGCCGGGCATCCGGGACGTGGTCGTGACCTTCGGGGCGATGGTGCGCCCGCCCGCGCAACCGGCGCTGCCCGGCGTGAAGCACGTGCTGCTGGTGGGCAGCGGCAAGGGCGGCGTGGGCAAGAGCAGCGTGGCGGTGAACCTCGCCGCCTCCCTGGCGCGCGACGGGGCGCGGGTCGGCCTGCTGGACGCCGACGTGTACGGCCCCAGCGTGGCGCACATGCTGGGCCAGGGGGCGGCGCGCGTGACCGCCAACGCCGAGCGCAAGATGCAGCCCATCGAGGCCCACGGCGTGCGCTTCCTGAGCATGGCGAACCTCTCCCCGGCGGGGCAGGCGCTGGTGTGGCGCGGGCCGATGCTGCACTCGGCCATCCAGCAGTTTCTCAAGGACGCCGCGTGGGGCGAACTCGATTACCTGATCGTGGACCTGCCGCCCGGCACCGGGGACGTGCAGCTTTCCCTCACGCAGACGATTCACGTGACGGGGGCGGTGCTGGTCACGACCCCGCAGGACGTGGCGCTGATCGACGCGGCGCGGGCGCTCGACATGTTCCGCAAGGCCAGCGTGCCGGTGCTGGGCGTGGTGGAGAACATGAGTTACTTCGTGGCCCCCGACACCGGCCTCACCTACGACATCTTCGGGCGGGGTGGGTCGCGCAAGCTGGGCAACCTCCCGCTGCTGGGCGAGGTGCCGCTGGAGGTGGAGGTGCGCCAGGACGCCGACGCGGGCCTGCCCGCCGTGATGGCGCATCCGCAGTCGGCCGCCGCGCAGGCGCTGACGCAGGTCGCGCGCAACCTTGCCGGGCGGGTGAGCGTGCAGGCGATGGCCCATCTGCCCGAACAGTTGCCGGTGGTCTGAAGTGACCGCCGGGCCTCCCCTTCCCACGCCGCACGCCGCGCCGCCGCTGCCCGCCCCCGAGCGCACCAAGCACCGGCTGCTGGAGCTGCTCAAGCGCCACGGCCCGCAGACGGTGCAGGACCTGGCCGGACACCTGGGGGTCAGTGTGCCGGGCGCGCGGCGGCACCTGCTCGACCTTCAGGACCAGGGCCTGATCGAGGCCCGCACCGAGCGGCCCGGCGGGCGCGGGCGGCCCCAGCACGTCTTTCTGCTCACCGACCGGGGCGAGGCGGCCTTTCCCAAGACGTACTCGCTGCTGTGCCTGGACGTGCTGCGGCATGTGCAGACCCTCTTCGGGGAGGGGGCCGCGCTTCAGGTGCTCGACGCCCGCAGCGCGGAACTGGCCGGGCAGTTGGCGGCCGAACTGCCGGACAACCTCGCGCCCGAGGAGCGTGTGCGGGCCTTTGCGGCGTGGCTGACGGGCATGGGCTACGACGCCGTGACCGAGCAGGACGAGGACGGCACCTGGTTCATCGTGGAGCGCAACTGCCCGAACCTCACAGTGGCGCGGCAGTACCCCGAGCTGTGCAGAAGCGAGCTGGGGCTGTTCGTGCAGGTGCTGGGCCTGCCGGTGACGCGCGAGACACGCATCGCCTGTGGGCAGGGCAGTTGCCGCTACCGGATCGGTTCCTGATGTCCGGCGCTGGTGACGCGCGCCGGGCACCGGGGCCGCTCTACAGCCTGGTCGCCTGGCCCCCCGAGGCGCTCGACACCTGGCTGCGGCGCACGCAGGAGCGCCTGAACGTGCGGGGCTTCGGGGCACCTCACCTGAACCTGCGTGCCCCCTTTCAGACGGAGCTGAGCAGCACCGAGCTGGTCGCCGCCTTCCGGGACGTGCTGCGCGGCGAGGAACCGTTCGAGGTGCGGGTCAGGGGCTGGAAACGGCTGCCCCACGTCTTCTTTCTGGAATGCGAACCCGGCCCCCACCTGCTGGACCTGCACGCCCGCGCCCTGAGCGTCGGGCCATCGAGCCGCGCCCCCCACGACGGCGCGGGCTACACACCGCACCTCACGCTGGCGCTGGGCGTGTTGCCCTGGGCCGAGGACCTGCTCTGGCTGCAGGTGCAGGCCACCCGGCCGCCCATGGACCGCTTTACCGTCAATGTCCTGAGCCTCACCCGTGAGGAACGCGGCGAGGTGCAGGAGGTGCATACCTTTCCGCTGGAAGGCGCAGGCACCCCCGACGAGGCCGAACGGCCCAGCCAGGAGGCAGAACCGGACCTGTCGCCATAGGAGGCGGCCAGCTTTCAGTTGCCAGCAGTCAGCAAAAAGCCCCGGCATCAGGCGGGGGCTTTTCTGTGCTGGCTGCTGGAAGCTGGCCGCTGGCGGCTACACCGTCGCGGGCACCTTCAGCAGCGGCGCGAGCGCGTCCGTGAAGCGGTCGTACCCGGCGAAGTCGAGCTGCTGCTCGTTGTCGCTGAGCGCCGTGGCGGGGCTGGGGTGGACTTCCACGTGGATACCGTCCGCGCCGACCGCGAGCGCGGCCTTAGCCAGCGGAATCAGCAGGTCACGGCGTCCGGCGGCGTGGGTCACGTCCACGATGACGGGCAGGTGCGTTTCCTGCTTGGCGAGGGCCACCGCCGAGAGGTCGAGGGTGTTACGGGTCCACTTCTCGAAGGTGCGGATGCCGCGTTCGCAGAGAATCACTTCCGGGTTGCCCTCCGAGAGGATGTACTCGGCGGCGTAGAGCCATTCCTCGATGGTGGCGCTCAGGCCGCGCTTGAGCAGCACCGGGCGGCGCGAGCGGCCCACCTCGCGCAGCAGAGCGAAGTTGTGCATGTTGCGCGCGCCCACCTGGAGGATGTCGGCGTGTTCGGCCACCACCTCCACGTCGCGGGTGTCCATCACCTCAGTGACGAACAGCATCCCGTTCTCGCGGGCCGCGCGGCCGCCGATGATCAGGCCGTCCACGCCCATCCCCTGGAAGCCGTAGGGGCTGGTGCGGGGTTTGTACGCGCCGCCGCGCAGAATCTTCACGCCGCGCGAGGCCAGGAAGCGGGCGGTTTCCTCCATCTGTTCTTCGGACTCGATGGAGCACGGCCCGGCGATGACGACGGGCGGCGCGTCCCCGCCGATACGCACGCCGTCAATGTCCAGCACGGTGTCGGTGGGCTGCACCTTGCGCGACACCAGCAGCTGCTTCTTGTCGTTGCTCTCCTCCAGGTCCAGGCTGGCCCGGAAGATTTCCTTGAAGATGGCCTTGACGGCGGCGTTCGTGAAGGGACCGGGGTTCAGGCCCTCCAGAACGCGGAGCTGCTGTTCCTCGCGGGCGGGGTCGTAGTGCTGGGGGCGGCCCTCCTGGCTCTTGGCGCGGCCGATCTGCGCGACCACCTCGCCCCGGCGCGAGAGCAGGCTGAGAAGGTCGCGGTTGATGTCATCGACCTCGGCGCGGAGGTCGTCGATGCTGCGTTGGGTCATGCGGTCAGTGTAGGAAAGTGCTTCCATCGGCGCGGCCCACACTGCTAGTCAATTTGAAAAAACCTGTCCAGATTCAGGCCCCTCCTCCCCCGGCCCCTCTTCCGGCGTGTTCACCATGTGGGCCGCGACCCGCGAGAGCGCCGCGTACAGTTCGCGCGCGTCGGCCTCCGCGATCTCGGGCGTCTCGCGCAGCGCGGCGTTCATGCACGCCAGCCAGGCGCGGGCGCGCGTGGGCGTGATGGGAAAGGGCAGGTGCCGGGCGCGCAGGCGCGGGTGCCCGAAGCGCTGGTGGTACAGGGGCGGCCCGCCCAGAAACCCGGTCAGGAAGGCGAGCTGCTTTTCGGCGGTCAGCGTGAGGTCGGCGGGAAAGATGGGCGCGAGGTCGGGGTCGGCGGCGACGCGGGCGTAGAAATGCCCCACGAGCGCGGCCAGCGCCTGCGGGCCGATGCGCTCATACAGGCTGCCGCCCCCGGTGAGCGTGATGGGAGCCGTCATGCGGGCAGGCTAGCGCGCCCGCCGGGACGGGACAGGGCCAAGCTTCCTCTGGCTGGCTTCCCGTTTGCCGCCGCGCCCCAGCCCGTACAGCCCCAGACCCAGGCTCATCGCGGGGCCGCTGCCCAGCGCGAAGACCAGCGTGCCCCACCCCACCAGGCCGCCCAGCAGCCACCCCAGCCCCAGCACCGCCAGTTCGATGCCGGTGCGGACACGCGCCACCTCCCAGCCCGTCTGCCGGCTGAGGCCCAGCACCAACCCGTCGCGCGGCCCTGCCCCCAGCCCCGCCGCCACGTAGGTGCCGGTGGCAAAGCCCAGCAGCGCCACCCCCAGCACAAACTGCACCCAGCGCGCGGGCAGGCCCGCCGGGTCCGGCACCAGCGGTCCCAGCAGGTCGAGAAAGAGGCCGATCAGCAGCACGTTGATAACGGTGCCCGGCCCGATACGCTCGCGCAGGCGCAGCGCCGTGAAGGCCACGATCAGCACGCCGGTCAGGATGCTGACCAGACCGATGCTGAGGGGCAGATGCCGGGTCACGCCCAGGTGAAAGGCTTCCCAGGGGGCCAGCCCCACCCGCGCGTCGAGCATCAGGCGCAGGCTCAGGCCATACAGAAAGAGGCCGGAAACCAGCAGCGCGTACCGCCCCGGCAGCGGCAGGCGGGTGAGGGCGGCGAGGGGAGCGGGACGGGTCACTCGGGCGAGGCTAGCACCCCCGGCCCGCACATGTGCCTGAGCTGTAAGAAGGGCGGCTCTACCCTGCACCCTATGACTGCTCCCCCGCCCGGAGTCTGCCGCGCCTGCCAGACTCCACGCCAGACACCCCTGCCGATCGCGATGGCCTTTCAGCCGATCGTGGACGTGCGGGCGCGCGAGGTCTACGCCTACGAGGCGCTGGTGCGTGGCCCCGAGGGACAGCCCGCGGGCTGGGTCTTCGAGCAGCTCGGGGAGGGGGATATCTATCCCTTCGACCAGGCCTGCCGCGTGACGGCCATCCGGTCGGCGGCCCGGCTGGGCCTGCCGACGCTGGGCCTGCAAACGCGGCTGTCCATCAACTTCCTGCCGAACGCGGTGTACGAGCCGGCCAACTGCCTGCGGGCCACCCTGCGCGCAGCCCAGGAGGTGGGGTTTCCCCTCGACCGCCTGATGTTCGAGATCACCGAGCACGAGCACGTGCTGGACGAGGCGCACGTGCGCCGCATCATCGACAGCTACCGACAGTACGGCTTCACGACCGCGCTGGACGACTACGGTTCGGGCCATGCCAACGCGGGCCTGCTGCTGGCGGTCCGGCCCGACGTGATCAAGCTGGACATGGTGCTGGTTCGGGGGCTGGATCAGGACACCTGGCGTCAGAGCCTCGTGCGGAGCCTGGCGCGTTTTGCCCAGGACGTGGGCTGCCTGGTGATCGCCGAGGGCATCGAGACGGCGGACGAGGCCCGCTGCCTGTGGGAACTGGGCATCACGCATATGCAGGGCTATTTCTTCGCCCGCCCCGGCTTCGAGTGTCTGCCGCCCGTCCCGGACGAGGTGTTCGGCCTGTTTGCTCCCCACGCTTCCTGAACGGAACACCCCCGGCAGCCCCAGCCCTGGCGCAGAGGTCAAACAGAGACCTTGTTTTTTGACCGGGCGAAGCGGGCCGCCTTGCCTGGGCGAGTCCGTTCTGCCCAGGACAGCGAGTGAACCAGGGAGAGCGGCTGGGGGCAGGGGTGGCATCGGAGGTGCTTTTCCCCAGGGCGGCGTCATCCGGACAAATGCTCTAAACTCAGAGAGTTACCGCGCTCACGCGGGTCCAAGGAGTGCAAGCATGGGACTTTCAATCGGAATCGTCGGCCTTCCCAATGTGGGGAAGTCCACCCTCTTCAATGCCATCACGCGGGCGGGGGCGCTGGCCGCCAACTACCCCTTCGCCACCATCGAGCCGAACGTGGGCCGCGTGACCGTGCCCGACGAGCGCCTCAGCGCGCTGAGCAAGGTGTTCACCCGAGGCGAGCGCGTGCCGCCGATCATCCCCACCTTCGTGGAGTTCGTGGACATCGCCGGACTGGTCAAGGGGGCCAGCCAGGGCGAGGGCCTGGGGAACCAGTTTCTCGCCAACATCCGCGAGGTGGACGCCATCGCCCACGTCGTCCGCTGCTTCGAGGACGAGAACGTGGTGCATGTCGCGGGCCGGGTGGACCCGGTGGACGACATCGAGACGATCAACACCGAGCTGATCCTGGCCGACCTCGCGGGCCTCGAAAAGCGGCTGGCGAACCTCCAGAAAAAGGCCAAGGGCGGCGACAAGGACGCCCGCGAGCAGGCCGAACTCGCGGAGCAGATTCTCGCCGTGCTGGGCGAGGGCAAACCCGCCCGCGCCGGCAGCTACGACGCGGCCATTCCCAAGGATTTCGGCCTGATCACCACCAAGCCCGTGATCTACGTGGCGAACGTGGGCGAGAACGACCTGACCGAAGACAACGACTACGTCGGGCAGGTCCGCGAGTACGCCGCCCGCGAGGGGGCGCGGGTCGTGAAGATCAGCGCCCAGATCGAGGGCGAACTCGCCGAGATGCCGGAAGACGAGGCCCGCGAGTTCCTGCATGACCTGGGCGTGCAGGAAAGCGGCCTGGACCAGCTCGTCAAGGTCGGCTACGAGACGCTGGGCCTGATCACCTTCATCACCTCCGGCGAGAAGGAGGTGCGCGCCTGGACCATCCGCCGCGGCGAAAAGGCCCCCGAGGCCGCCGGGGAGATCCACTCCGACCTGGAACGCGGCTTCATCCGCGCCGAGGTCATCGAGTGGGACAAGATGGTGGAGGCGGGCGGCTGGGCCGGGGCCAAGAGCAAGGGCTGGGTCCGCACCGAGGGCAAGGAGTACGTCATGCAGGACGGGGACATCATGAACGTGCTGCACAGCAGCTAGGCGGAAGGCTCAAGGCAGAAGGCAGATGGCGGGAGCTTCCCGGAGCCTTCTGCCTTCTGCGTTAATCCATCTGCGTCAATCCGCCGCGACGGGCACGATGTCCGGCGAAGCTTCGGCCGCGGGCAGGTGGCGGCGCACCTCGCGCATGGCGCTGTGGATGACGCCCAGGGCGAGGCTCATGGTGAGCATGGAGGAAAAGCCGTAGCTGACGAGCGGGAGCGGCACGCCCGTGACGGGGAAGATGCCCGCCGCGACGGCCAGGTTCACGAAGGCCTGGCCCACCACCATGAACATTGCGCCGGTCGCCAGGATGGTCGCGCCGTGGATCTCAGGGGTCATCGGGCGCACGCGGGTGGCGAGCTGCGAGACTTGCAGGGCGGTGGACACGACCAGCCAGTAGGCGAACAGCAGCATGGCGACGCCCAGCAGCCCCTGCGAGAAGCCCACCGACGCCACGATCATGTCGGTGTGGGCGGCGAAATAGGACCAGCGGGGGCCATCCGGGCCGAGGCCCCACAGCCCGCCGAAGCTCAGGTCGCGGTGGGCCATGCCGATCTGGTCGAGGCCCACCTCCATCGTCTCGCCCCGGTTCACATGCCCGAAGAAGCGTTCGAGGATGTAGCTGTGCCGTTCCAGGTAGCGGCCCAGGAAGGGAATCCCGAGCAGCGCCAGGGCAAACACGAACCCGGTGATGTTGGTGATGCGGACCCCGGCGGCGTACATCAGGATGATGCCCAGCCCGAAGATCAGGACGCTGGACCCCAGGTCCGGCTCCAGAATGACCAGCCCGGTGGTCACGACGATCATCAGGGTGGCGCTGATCAGCTTGTGCTGCACGCCCCGGCGCGAGAAAAAGGACGCGAGTTGCAGCACCAGCCCCAGCTTGGCGAGTTCGGACGGCTGGAACTTCACCGGGCCGAAATCCAGCCAGCGCTTGGTGCCCTCACTCGTCTCGGTGCCGTGCCCGATAAAGAGGGTCAGCAGCAGCAGCAGCAGCGTGAGGACCCACAGGTACGGGGCACTCTGCAAAAAGGCGCGGGGCCGCAGCCGCGCCGCCGCAAAGGTGACGATCAGCGCCAGCACCACCTTGCCCCCGTGGTCGAGGATCTTGCCGGGGTCGGCGGTCGCCACGCCCAGCAGCCCCAGCGTGAGCAGCAGCACCTGCGCCAGAACGAGTTGAATGCTCATGCGCCCACCTCCCCGGCGGCCCGCGCGTCCTCTGCCAGCGCCCGCGCCGCCCGCGCAAAGCTCGCGCCGCGTGCCTTGTAGTCCGCGAACAGGTCAAAGCTGGTGCCGATGGGCGCGAGCAGCACCGTGCCCGCCCCCTGCGGCCCCCCCAGCGCCTCCAGACCCGCGCGGGCGGCAGCCTGCATCACCGCCTCGCCGCCTTCGCCCGTGACGGACGTGAAGGGCAGGCCCAGCTCGCGCGCCAGCCCCTCGCCGTCCTCCCCGAAGGCGATCACGCGGGCCACCCGGCCGCGCGCCGCCTCCCGCAGCGGGGCGAGGTCCGCACCCTTGTCCCGCCCGCCGACGAGCCAGGCGATGGGGGCCGGGGCGCGCGTCAGGGCCGCCTCGACCGCGATGGTGCGGGTGGCGATGCTGTCCTCGATAAACCGGACCTCCCCCACCCGCGCCACCGTCTCGAAGCGTCCGGCGACGGGGCGGGCGGTGCGGAGCGCGGCGGCCAGCACCCCCACCTCGACCGGGCGACCCAGCCGCGTCAGCAGGGCCTCGGCGGCGAGGACGGCGGCGGCGGCGTTGGCGGGGTGCAGGCCTTCGGGGAGATCGGTGGCGGGCAGCACCTCGCGGCCATCCGCCAGGGCGATGCGGTCCGGCTGGAAGGCGCGGACCTCGGCGCGCGTGGGCACGTTCAGCCCGGCCGGCAGCACCAGCACGTCCCCCGCCGCCTGCCCCGCCGTGATGTTCAGCTTGGCCGCGTGGTACGCCTCCACCGTGCGGTGCCGGTCGAGGTGGTCCACGCCCAGGTTGGTGACCACCGCGACCGGGAGGCGCAGGCCGGGGACGCGCTCAAGCTGGAAGCTCGACAGCTCCACCACCGCGACCTCGGCCGCGTCCACCACGTCGAGGAGGGGCGGGTCGATGTTCCCGCCCTCGCGGGCATTCAGGCCCGCCGCGCGCAGCAGGTGGGCGATCAGGACCGTCGTGCCGCCCTTGCCCGCCGTCCCCGTCACGCCCACGAGCGGCAGGTGGGGGCGCGAGCGGGCGGCCAGCGCGACCTCCCCGATAAGTTCCGCCCCCCGCGCCGCCAGCGCCCGCAGGTCGGGGTGGTCGATGGGCACGCCGGGCGCGGCGACCACCGTCCGGTAACTCCCGCCCACGTCCCCCCGCGCGAACCCCAGCTCCTGCATCAGGGCCTCGTCCTCTGGCGACGGACGCGCGTCGTGCCACTCGGCCCGCACGCCCTCGCGCGCCAGAAAGCGGGCCACGCCACGCCCGCTGCGCCCCAGTCCGTAGATCAACACGCCGCCCATCTCACCTGTTTGCCCCCCGCGCTCTGTCACCGCCCCACCATAGGGGAAAAAGGGGCTGGACTATGGCCAGGGTAACGTGAGAAGGGTGATGGAGGAGTGAAGCCGTCTCCCCTCTCTGGCGGCCCCCCTAGGGCGGCGCTCCGTTGCGTTGCCGCGCGTCCTGGGCGTCCACTCCACTGCGCGCCGCCCTTTTTGCGCTTCTCGCTTCGCTCGGATAGGTTGCCAAAAGGCGGCAACCTTTCTGCGCCCCGCCCTAGCGCAGGGCGGGGAGGGCGTCCGCCTCGTGCTGCGGCACGGCGGGGGGTGTCACGGTCAGGCCTGCCTCCTGCCCGGCCCAGCCCAGGAAGGCGTTCAGGCCCCGGCGGAACATCACCGGGCGTTTCTCGCGCTTGCCCAGCTTGCGGGGCTTGCCGGTCTTGGGGTTCAGCTCGGCGGGCAGTTCGGGCACCAGCGCCCAGTTCACGTTCATGGGCTGGAAGCCCTTCGGGTTGGCCGAGGCGAGGTAGCGCACCAGCCCGCCCAGCATGGACTCGGTGGGCGGGGTGAGGGGCGCGAGGCCCAGCGCCAGGCGCGCGGCGTTCGTTCCGGCCAGCCAGCCGGTCGCCGCCGATTCGAGGTAGCCCTCGGTCCCCGCCAGCACGCCCGCGACGAACTTGGTCGGGTCGGCGCGCAGTTGCAGGGTCGAGTCCAGCACCTCGGGCGCGTTGAGGTACGTGTTGCGATGCATCACGCCGTAGCGGACGATCTCGGCGTTTTCCAGACCCGGAATGAGGTTCACGACCGCCTTCTGGTCGCCCCACTTCAGGCCGGTCTGGAAGCCGACCAGCGACCACATGCGGCCCTCGCGGTCCTCCTGGCGCAGTTGCGCGACGGCGTAGGGCCAGCGACCAGTGCGCGGGTCGTCCAGGCCCTTGGGGGACATCGGGCCGAAGCGGGGGGTGTCCACGCCGCGGCGGGCGATTTCCTCGATGGGCATGCAGCCCTCGAAGAACTCCAGCTTTTCCCAGTCGTGGGGGGTGTGGCTGCGGGCCTGTTCCAGCGCCTCGAAAAAGCGCAGGTACTCCTCCTTGTTGAAGGGGCAGTTGATGTAGTCCGCGCTCTGGTCGTAGCGCCCGGCCCGCCACGCCACGTCCAGGTTGATGCTCTCGGCGGCGATGACGGGCGCGGCGGCGTCGTAGAAGCTGAGGCGCTCGCTGCCAGTCAGCCGGGCCACATCGGCGGCCAGCGCGTCGGCGGTGAGGGGGCCGGTGGCGATCACCACGATGCCCTCCGGCACGGCCTCCACCTCGCCCTCCACGACCTCGATCAGCGGGTGCTCGCGGACCGCGCGGGTCACGCGGGCGCTGAACTCGTCGCGGTCCACGGCCAGGGCGTTGCCCGCCGGGACGCGGCTGCCGTCGGCGGCCCCCACGATGGCCCCGCCCACGCTGCGGAGTTCGGCCTGCAACAGGCCCTTGGCCTGCATCTCGCCCTCGCCGCCCAGCGAGGTGGAGCACACCAGCTCGGCAAAATTGCCGGTGCGGTGGGCGGGGGTCATCTTCACCGGGCGCATCTCCAGCAGGCGCACCCGCACCCCGAGTGTGGCCGCCGCCAGCGCCGCCTCCGACCCCGCGAGGCCCGCGCCGATGACCGTGATTGCCGTGTCAGAACTGCTCATCAGGGGGCAGTGTAGGGGAAGCGGTGCGCGGTCCGCAGTGCGCGGGGCAGGATTTTCCCGCGTACCGCGTCCTGCATCCTACTTACCTCTCCGGCGTTCCCCCCACCCCCGCCTTCACCCGGCTCAGCCCCTCATACAGCAGCACCCGCAGGACGGCCAGGCGGTCGGAGGGCAGCAGCAGCGCCTCGTCGAAGCGCGTTTCGGGGGCGGGCACGCTGACCACGTTCACGCCCTGGGCAGCAAAGAGGCGGGCGGCGCGCAGCGAGTGGCTGGGCGAGGTGACGAGCAGCACCCGCCGCCAGCCGCGCTCGCGGGCCAGGTCGCGGACGCGGGCGGCCTCGTCGCGGGTGGTGGTGACGTGGCGCAGGGTCAGGACCTGCGGGCCACCCCGCGGGTACAGGGCCGCGATGTGGGCGCGTTCCAGCTCGCTCATCTTCACGCAGTTCGCCGGGCCGATCAGGCCGGACTGCTCGGAGACGGTGAGGACGGGGGCATACCCGGCCCGCCACAGCTCCAGCCCCCGCAGCAGGCGGGCGAGGCTGCTGGCTTCCAGCGCCCGCGCACCGCAGTGCACCCCGCCGCCCAGCACCACGATGGCGTCGGCACGCACGGGCGGCTGCGCGAGCGTGAGCGCCGCGAGGGGCGCGCGCAGCACGGGCGTCAGCAGACAGAGGGCCAGCAGCACCGCCAGCACACCGGAACCGATTTGCAACACCCACCGCGTCAGGGGGAAGGCTCCGGCCAGCCCGCCGGCCAGGGGCAGCGCCAGCAGTAGCGGCACCGTCCCCCGCACCTCTCCCAGATACGCGGCCAGGACGGCGAGAGCGGCCCCGGTCGCTGCGCCCGCTCCCACACCCCGCCACCTCTGCGGCGGGCGCTCAGGGGTCCGCACGCTTCTCGGGGGGGCCGGGGAGTGGGGGGTCGAGCTGCACCCGCATCCGGGGAAAGGGGACTTCCAGCCCCGCCGCCTGCAAGGCTTCCTTGGCGGCCTCCAGCACCCGCATGCGGATGACGGGGGAAGTGGCGACGTGTTCGGCATCGACCCAGAAGCGCAGCAGCAGGCGCACCCGGCTTTCTTCCAGCTCCTCGACCAGCACCTGCGGGGCGGGGTCCGCCAGCACCTCGGGGAAGTCGGGCAGGACGCCCAGCAGCAGCCTCCGGGCACGCTCCACGTGTTCGTGGTAGGCCAGGGGCACGTTCAGGTGCAGGCGCAGGGTGCCCCCCTTGCTGAGGTTCTCGACGACGGCCCCCGCGACCTCCCGGTTGGGGATGCTCACGTGTTCGTTGTCGCGGGTGTGGATGCGGGTGGTGCGCAGGGTGAGGCGGACGACCCGGCCCTCGTGCGCCTCGGTGCGAATCCAGTCGCCCAGCCGGAAGGGCCGGTCGAGCAGCAGCGTCACCCCGCTGATCAGGTTGGCGAGGAGGTCCTGGGCCGCGAACCCGAAGGCGATGCCCACCACCCCCAGCCCGCCCAGGATGGGCACCAGGTTCACGCCGAACTGCGCGGCGACGAGGTACACGCCCAGCAGCACCCACACGGCCCGGATGACGTTGCCCACCAGCACCCGCAGGCTGGTGTCCAGCCCCCAGTGGTCGGCCTGCATATGCAGGAAGCGCTGAATGACACCCCACCCCACGTACAGCAGCAGCAGCAGCAGGTATACCCGGAACACGGGGCCGCTCCACCGCTCCAGCCCCGGAAACAGCGCCGTGATTGACAGCAGCACCAGCAGCACGAAGGTCAGGCGCAGGGCGGTTCGCAGCACGCGGCGCGCGATGGGGTGCGCGTCTGGGTGAAAGAAGCGGCCCAGCAGCGCGAACGCTGCCCGCGACACGCCCCAGAACAGCAGCGCGTACAGCAGCGTCAGGCCCAGGGCCAGCAGGGCGTTGGGGCCATACTCGACCACCACGGCCCGCAGGTCCTGCCAGGTGTCGGCCAGAGCGCGGTGCAGGGCGTCCAGGCCCAGCAGGCGCGAGGTGTCCACGTCACCGGTCACGCCGGCAGTCTAGCGGCCTCATGACGGCTTCCTATACTCCGGGTATGTCCCGCCGCTCTACCCTGCTCGCGGCCGTCGCGCTGCTGGCCGCCGCCATCATCGCCGTGGCCCTGGCGCTCAGCCCGCGCTACGCCCTGCCGCAGGAAAGCAGCCCCGAGGTGCGCTTCGTGCGCGAGATGAGCCAGCACCACGCCCAGGCGGTGGACATGGCGACCCGTATCCGCGACCGGGACAGCCACGACCGCACCCTGCGCTCGGTGGCGCTGGACATCCTGCTCTCGCAGCAGGAACAGATCGGGCAGATGCGCGGCTGGCTCACCCTCTGGGGCCTGCCCTGGGGTGGGCCGGGCATGACCGGGGAGCACGCCCGCATGATGGGTATGGCGGCCCCCGCCGAACTGCACCGGCTGGACACCCTCCCCGTGGGGGACGCCGAACGCCTGTTCCTGCAACTGATGATTCGCCACCACCAGGGCGCGATTGCGATGGTGCAGCCCGTCCTGGGGCCAGGCATCCGCCCCGAGGTCCGCACGCTGGCCCGGCAGATCGCCGCCACCCAGAGCGGCGAGATTCGCCTGATGATGCAGATGCTCGCCGCACGCGGGGCGAAACCGCTGCCGCCACCCGCCGCCGCCCAGCCCGCTCAGCCGGGAATGGGGCACGCGGAAATGGACGGGATGGACATGGGGGGTGGGGGCGAACACCAGCACTGACCGGCCGGGCGGAGGCGGACCGTGCAGGCCCACACCTGCGCCGCCTCTCCCCCCGAACCCGGACGCCCTATGCTGCGTCCCGGCCCTGCCGCCCCGAGGAGCTTCCATGCGCGTGAGCATTGTTCTGGATCAGCAGTTCATTCACACCCCCGACGGGGCGACCTACGACGACGGCCACGCCACCTACAGCCTGTGGCGGCGCTATCTCGATGTGTTCGAGGAGGTGCAGGTCGTGGGGCGCTCGCGGCCTGTCAGCGAGGTTCCCACGGGGTATCGCCGGGTGGACGGGCCGGGGGTCCGCGTCCTGCACGTGCCCTTCTACCAGGGTCCGGGCGGCCTGCTGCGCCGCCTGCCGCGGGTGGTCGCCACGCTGCGGCGCGGGCTGGAGCCGGGTGAGGCGGTCATCGTGCGGCTGTCGAGCGTGCTGTCGCACCTGACGGCGGGGCTGCGGCAGGTGCAGGGGCGGCCCTTTGCCGCAGAGGTGATCAACGACCCCTACCTGGGCTTTGCCGGGGAGGGCGTGCAGCATCCGCTGCGGCGGGCGCTCCGCTGGCTGCTCACCACCCTGACGCAGGTGCAGTGCCGGCAGGCGGTGGCCGTGCAGTACGTGACCCGCGCGGCCCTGCAACGCCGCTACCCGCCCCGGCCCGGCACGCCCAGCTTCGGCGTCTCCGATGTGCAGCTTCCGCCGCTGGCCTTCGCCGCGCCGCGAACCTACCGTGGCCCCGCGCGGCGGGCGGTGCTGGTGGGGTCCCTGGACTATCCCCACAAGGCGGTGGACGTGGTGCTGCGGGCGCTGGCCCGGCTGCGCGCCCAGGGCCTGGACCTGCACTTCACCCTGGTCGGTGAAGGCGCGCTGCGGCCCGAGCTGGAAACCCTGGCCCGTGAGCTGGGGGTGTGGGAGGCCTGCACCTTCGTGGGGCAGCGCAGCACGGCCGAGGGGGTGCGCCGGGATCTGGCGGCGGCGGACCTGTTCCTGATGCCGTCGCGCACCGAGGGCCTCCCCCGCGCGCTGCTGGAGGCGATGGCGCAGGGCCTGCCCGCCCTGGGGTCGGACGTGGGCGGCATTCCCGAGCTGCTGCCCCCCGACCTGCTCACCCGGCCCGGCGACGTGGAAAGTCTGGTGGAAGTCTGGCGGCGGCTGGCCCTGGACCCCACGCGCCTGAGTGCCGAGAGCGCCCGGAATGTGGCCCTGGCCCACGAGTACGCGGACGAGGTGCTGGGCCGCCAGCGGCAGGCGTTCCTGCGGGCCGTGCGCCGGGGTAGTCAACCGGGCCAGTCAACCTGTGCTCCGGCGCGGCGGAGGCTCTGAGCCATAAGCTCTGAACCTGCACCCGCCAGCTTTTGCTTTCGGCGTCCGTCCTCTTTTTCATAGCTCATGGCTCACTGCTCTGAGCTTCCCGCACTCCCGCGCTCCGGCGTCAGCGCCAGCGCCAGCACGAAGGCCAGCAGCGGCAGCGACCCGCTGAAGGCCGAGTTGGGATAGAAGGTCTCCTGGGTCAGCGCTGTCAGCGCCAGCCCCACCAGCAGGTTGAGGGCCACCCCGGCGCGCAGGGTCCGCCGCGCCCGCAACTGGCCGAACAGCGCCCAGAACAAGAGGCCCAGCGCCACCACGCCCGCCACGCCCGTCTCGTACAGCACCTGGATGGGCGTGGAGTGGGCGTTGGAGTTGTTGTTGATCGCGGAGCCGAAGCCGCTGCCCACCAGCAGGCGGTAGGGGTCCTCGGCAAAGGCCTGGAAGTAGCTGTGCCAGATCTCGGAGCGCCCGGCGAGGTTGCCGCTGTTGCCTGCCTCCAGCAGGGTGGACTGCCGGGCCGCCAGCCCGCCGAGCTGCTGGTCCAGCCAGGGGGCCGCCGCCAGCCCCGCCACCCCCAGCAGGGCCAGCAGCAGACCCGCACGCACCGGCAACCGCCGCCACTCCAGCAGCGCGAACAGCAGGCACCCCGCCAGCCCCGCCCGCGACCCCGACAGAAAGCAGGCGGCCAGCGCCGCGCCCAGCACCCAGACATTGCTGCTGCGGGGGCGCAACATCAGCACGGCGGCGCTCAGCAGCGTGACCTGGAGGGCCACGTAGCCGTGGTTGTACCCCACCATGCCCAGCCCCGGCTCGTTGTGCAGGTAGTACGACTCCCAGGGACCGGAAACCCCCGCACCATGCGGCAGCACCTGCCCCAGCGCCCTGGGGAGCGCCGGGGAGAAGTAGGTCCAGGCGATGCTGACCACCATCACCACGAAGGCGGGCAGGGCGGCCCGGCCCCAGCGGGCCAGCACGGTGGGCCGCAGCGGCAGCCGCGACACCATCCCGAACACGGCCAACGCCTGCACCAGCTTATAGAGCTGGAACAGACCGAAGGGGACCGCGCTCGCCAGCCGGGCGTCGCGCATCACGAACAGCAGCCCGAACGAGCAGAACGCCAGGGCCACCAGCAGCGCGAGGCCCCACCCGACCGGTCGCCACGCCGCGCCGGGCGGCCGGTGGTAGAGCAGCGCGCAGCCCAGCGCCGCCCACACCAGCAGGTCGGGCAGCGTCGGCCACAGCGCCCACGACGGCCCGGCCGCCAGTACCGGCAGGCTGAAGCACTGCGCGAGGAGGTATGCCGCCAGCAGGCCCAGCACGGCCCGCTCCAGCAGAGGGGCGGTGCGGGCGGCGGCCGGCACCTCTGCCTCTGCCGCCCGGGAAAGACTCAAGAGCCGTTCCCCCCCGCCGGGTGGGCCGCCACGGCCTCACGGTACAGGTCCACCAGCGCCCGCGCGTTGGTGGCGATATCGAAGTCCAGGGTGGTGGGGCGGCGGCGGCCCGCCGCGAGCGCCTGCGCGACCGCATCGGCCCAAACGTCCGGACCACTCGTCAGGGGCACCGGGAGATAGGTGGCCCCCGCCAGGTGCCCCTCCGGCGTCAGGTGCGCCGACACCACGCAGGGCAACCCCGCCGCCTGCGCCTCCAGCAGCGACAGGCTCAGGCCCTCGAAGGTCGAGGGAAAGACGAACACGTCCATCGCCTGCAAGAGCCGGGGCACGTCGGGGCGCGACCCCGGCAGGTGAACTCGGCCATCCAGGCCCAGCGCGGCCACCCGCGCCTCGATGGCCGGGCGCTCCTCGCCGTCACCGACCAGCAGCAGGTGCGCGGGGCCGTGCCGCCGCAGGTACGCAGCGAAGACCTCCAGCAGGAAGGCATGGTTCTTCTCCGGGCGAAGCTGGCCCACATGCCCGATGACCGGCTCGCCCGGTGGCAGCCCCAGTTCGGCGCGGACGGCCCCCACCTTCACCGGCTCCCGGAGGGGCCGCAGGTCGATGCCCAGCCGCACCAGCTGGGTCCCGCGTTCCTGCCAGGCGGGGCCGAACAGCGCCCGTGCGGCCTCCCGGCTCACGGCCAGGCGGTGGGTCACACCCAGGTCCAGCGCGGCCCGCATCAGGGTGAGGTAGGCGTAGCGGCCGTTCCTGGCCTGGCGGTCCAGCCGGCCGGTGTCCGAGTGGCTGGTCGCCACCCGCACGGGCACCCCGGCCAGCCGCGCCAGCAGCAGGGCCAGCCCCCCGAAATGGTGAATGTGGCTGTGCACCACGTCGTAGGGGCCGGAGCGCCGCAGCAGGCGCAGAAAGCCCAGGGCGAAGGTGAGGGGGTTGCGGGTGGAGGGGCCGTGGATCACCCGCGCGCCCAGCGCCCGCACCTGCTCGTCGTAGCTGCCCGGCCCCGGCTGGGCCGTGACCGTCATCACGTCCATCGCCACCTCGCGGCGGTCCACCTGCGCGAGCAGGTTCACCAGCCAGGTCTCGATGCCCCCCCGGTCCAGGGTGCCGGTCAGGTGCAGGACCCGCAGCGGTTTCGGGTGCGTCATGGTTCTCCTTGTGGGGGCGGGGCGGGGGAAGCGGGGGGCGTGGGCCGCCGCAGCGCCCACCACACGATGCCCCAGCTTCCCAGCAGTTGCACCCCGGCCCCGATCAACGAGGCGAGAGCTGCGCCGATCAGCCCGTGCGCGGGCACCAGCCAGACGCAGGCCAGGGCCAGCACCGCCGTCACGCCCACGAAGAGCGGCAGCTGCTCGGTGAACCGCCGCGCGGCCGTCACGGCAAAGCCCGCGCAGGAGGCCAGATACCCCAGCGCCCCGCTCACCATCAGCCAGACGAAGGGCACCCTCTCGGAGGCGTACTCGGGGCCGTACAGCAGCCGCAGCAGGGTCGCGCCGCCCACCAGGGCCAGCAGGGTGAGGCCGCCCCCCACCAGCGCCGCCGCGCCCGTCAGCGCCAGTGTCAGGCGCACGAAGCCCGCGCGCTGGCCTGCCGCGTACTGCTGCGACAGCCGGGCCGTCACGGCCGTGCCGAGGGCCGTCACGATGACGCTGCCCGCCACACTGACATAGGCCAGCGCGGAGTAGACGCCCAGCGCCCCGGTCCCCAGCTCCCGCTCGACAAAGAGGCGCGGCAGGGTCGCGCCCAGCGACACCAGGCCCATCACCACACCCAGCGGCAGGGCGACCCGCAGCAGACCGGGCGGAATGCGGGGGGTCCACCAGCGGCCCCGGTCCAGCACGCGGGTGCGCGGCAGGTCGTACAGCACGAACACCAGCAGGTTCGCCAGCGCGATCCCGGCGGTTCCCAGCGCCACGCTGCCGCTGAGGGCAAAGGCCGCGCCCAGCAGACCCAGCCCCAGCACACCTCGCGCCATGGTGGAGCGGGCCACCCAGTCCAGACGTTCGCGCTGCTGCATCAGGCCGTAGGCCACGTCGATGAGGCCCTCCAGCACCCGGGCGAGGCCCAGCCCGGCCAGCACCAGGCGGGCCTGGGGGTACAGCGCGGCCAGCACCACCGTCAGGGCCAGACCCAGCCCCAGGCCCAGCACCCGCAGGCTGAAATACTGCGCGAAGGCGTACTCGGCCCGCACGTCGGTCGCCTGCACGCTGCGCAGTTGCAGGCCCACCAGCAGAAAGAGGGGCGCGGTCAGCGCCAGACCCAGCGAATACGCGCCCACGTCCGCCGCGCTCCCCAGCCGCGCCAGCAAGGCGACCATGCCCCACTGCGCCGCCGCGTAGGTCAGTTGCCCCCCGAAGGTCCAGACGATACCCGCCCGCAGACCCAACCGCGCCGGAGCGGACGCGGAAGACAGGGCGGACTGGGGGGAACGGGAAGGCATGGCGTGGCTCCTGGGTAGGGGACGGCTGGGGAGGGGGAGGCGGGCGCGGCGAAAACTCTGCCGGCAGCATAGCGGCCGGACCCCCCACACCGCTCTATAGTGCCGGGATGAGGCGGTGGTGGTGGATCGGGGCGGGCGTCCTGGGGCTGGCGGCGCTGCTGATCGGCCTCTCCCTGTTCCGCACCCACCAGGAGATTCAGGCGGTCGGCGTCGAGGTGTACCAGGAGATGGAGGGCGACGGCCTGCCGCCCCCGGCCGGGGTTCTCGACGACCCGGTGTTCAGGGCGCTGCCGCCCCCGGACCATCCCGTGTCGCTGGGGCGCTACAAGCCTGCGGCGCAACCCCCGGCACAGCCGACAGCGCAACCACCTGCCCGGCCAGCCCCAGCCGTCCAGACCCCCACCCCTGCCCCAGCCACCCCCCCGGCAGGGGACACGCCGGAGCCAGCGCCAGCCCAGCCCGCGGCTCCCGACCCGGCACCCTCCCCAACCCCCCCGCCGGCCAAGGTCCCCCCGGCCACGACCCCGGCTCCGGCCCGGCCCCTCACCTTTACCGAGCGGCTGGGCACCGGACAGAAGATACATGTGCTGCTGATCGGCACCGACCAGGAGACGCTGAAGGGGGGCCGCGCCGACGTGCTGCTGGTCCTGACCTTCGACCCGGCGGCGCGGCGGCTATCGCTGCTGAGCCTGCCGCGGGATACGCGCGTGAACCTGCCGGAACACGGTCCGGTCAAGATCAACGCGGCCTACGGCTACGGCGGGGCCAGCCTCCAGACCGTGGCGGTCGAGCGGTTCCTGGGCATCCCGATGGACAAGGTGGTCGCCGTGAGCCTGGGGGGCTTCCGGGACGCCATCGACGCGGTGGGAGGGGTGACCGTCCACCCCACCTTCAGCTTCTCGCTCGACGGCGAGACGTTCCAGCCCGGCACCATGCACCTGAACGGCACGCAGGCGCTGGCCTACGCCCGGATGCGCAAGCAGGACCCCCGGGGCGACCTGGGCCGCAACGACCGGCAGCAGGAGGTCATCCGCAGCCTGATGACGGCGCTGGGCGACCTGTCCAGCAGTGAGCTGACCGGCGTGCTGCACCAGGTCGAGGGCAACCTCCGCACCAACTTCTCGCCCTCCGAGGTGGTGCGGCTGCGCACCAGCCAGCCCTACCTGCTCGACCGGCAGCAGGTGGTGCGGGTGCAGGGCGTGGGCCGCATGGTGGGCCGGGTCTGGTACTACCTCGTTTCCGATGCCGAGCGCCGGCGGCTGCACCTGCTGCTGCGCTGAGCCGGGGCCGGGCTGCCGGCGAACCTGAGACGCGGTGGGGCGACCTCTCATGCCGGGGCCTTAGGGTGCGGTTCATGAACAGCCGGATGCTGCTGGCCGCCGCGCTCTGCGCCCTCGGCCTGACGGGGTGCCTGCCGCGTCATCCGGGCGCGCGGTTGCTGCTGCCCGAGCATGGCCTGCTGAGCGGCAGGGCGTCGGTGGTCCGCCACCGGGCCGACGGGACGGTGCTGGTCAACGGGGTACCCTTCTTCCCCTTCGGCTTCTACCACGTGTCCTGGGCAAGGGGCGGGGCCATGCAGCAGCGCCAGGAGGACGTGCGCCGGATCGGGACGGCGGGGTTCAACCTGCTGGTCACGGAACCCATCAACGATCAGGACGTGGCGGACTACGAGGCCTTTCTGGACACGGCGCAGCGCAGCGGAGTGTACGTGCTGACCTACGGTCTGGGGCCGGCCACGGTACAGGAGGTCGACCATTACCCCGCGGTGCTGGGCTTCCAGCTGGCCGACGACAGCAACGCCCTGGTCACGCCCGCCGAGGTCCGAAGGCGGCACCAGACGATCAAGGCGCTGGCCCCCGACAAGCTCACCTACATCAGCCTCTCGGTAGGGTATGACCGCCCCGAACAGCAGTATTTCGGCCTGTCGGACATGGTGGGCAACCAGAGCTACCCCATCGGCCTCGACGATATCGCCGTAACCTACCGCGTGATGCGCAGCGCCGTGCAGACGTCCCTGTCCACCGGCACCGTGCCGCTGGCGAACCTCCAGACGTTCGCCTGGAAGCCCGGGCAGCCCCCCCCCAGCAGCGCCGAGCTGAGAAACATGACCTACCAGGCCCTGATGGCCGGCGTGAAGGGCGTCGTGTACTACGCCTACCGCGCCCGCGAGGTGGACCTGAACCGCGAACCCCGGCTGTGGGACGCCGCGCGGCAGCTGGCCCGCGAGGTGGCGCTGCTCTCCCCCGCCCTGCTAAACGGGGCGCGGACCGAACTGGAAGGCGGCAACGGAACGCGGCCCCTGGTCGTGCAGTTTCGCGGGCCGGACGGAGACACCCTGCTGGCCCTGAACAACAGCCGCAGCGAGTGGCGGGACGTGAAGCTGTCCCTCCCGAGCGCCCCGCACCGCCTGCGCTCCCTGGTGGGCCGTGCCCGGACGCTGCGCCTGAACGGGCAGACCGTGACGGGCCGTCTGGCCCCGCTGGAAGTGGTGGTCTACCGGCTCGAATAGGCCAGAACCTGTCCCGGGTGAACGCTCCACCCCGGCCCTGACGAGCGGCCTTAACGGTGGGCAGAGCCAATGGGTGGGGTCCTGTCCTGGGCCGCCCGCCTTTTTCCTATACTCAGGAGATGAAACTCCTGGTGACCGGCGGGGCCGGCTATATCGGCAGTACCGTCTGCACGGCGCTGGAGCAGGCCGGGCACGTCCCGGTGGTGCTGGATTCGCTGGTCACCGGTCCTGCCGCCTTTGTCGCGGGCCGGATCTTCTACCAGGGGGATATCGCCGACACGGCGCTGGTGCGGCGCATCTTCGAGGAGCACCCCGACATCACGGCCACGCTGCACTTCGCGGCGCGGATCGTGGTGTCGGAGTCGTTGGCGCAGCCCGCGCTGTACTACCGCGAGAACGTGGTGAAGAGCCTGACCCTGTTCGAGACCCTGCTGGCGCTGGGGCAGCGGCGCGTCATCTTCAGTTCGAGCGCCAGCATCTACGACAGCCCCCCGAGTGACGGACCCGCCGGCCTTCAGGTCACGGAGGCCAGCCCGCTGCGCCCCCTGAGTCCCTATGCCCGCAGCAAGTGGATGATGGAAGAAGTCCTGCGCGACCTGTGCGCGGCCAGCGCGGGCAGTTCCGCGCCGCTGCGTGCCATTGCCCTGCGGTACTTCAATCCCATCGGGGCCGACCCGGAACTGCGGACTGGCCCCTACCTGCCCGACCCCTCACATGTGCTGGGCCGTCTGGTCGCCACCTGGCAGGGCCGGCAGCCCGTCTTCTCCGTCATGGGCACCGACTACCCCACCCGCGACGGCACCGGCCTGCGCGACTACATCCATATCTGGGACCTGGCGCTGGCCCACGTGGCGGCGGCCGAACACTTCGACGAGGCCTTTGCTCAGGCAGAGGCGGACCTGGGTGAGGCCCAGGTGTTCCTGCCCATCAACGTGGGGACCGGCAGCGGCACCACCGTGCGCGAACTGCTGGAGGCCTTTCAAGAGGTCGCCGGGACCACCCTCGACGTGCAGGACAGCCCCCGCCGCCCCGGCGACAGTGCCGGGGCCTGCGCCGAGATTTCCCGCGCCCGTGCCTGGCTGAACTGGCTCCCCCGGCACACCTCCCGCGAGGCCATCGCCAGCGCCTTGGCCTGGGAGGCGCAGCGGGAGGCCAGGCTCCACCCCCCGGCAACGGAAACAGAAGCGGTGGCCGGTTGAACGTAGCCGCAGAACCGGCCGCCCCGCCTACCAGCCCGCCTCCCCGCCCCCGGAGTCACTGGCCCCAGCCCCGCCAGCGGCCGTTCCGAGGAGCCAGGAGGCAGCGTTAGCCCATGCAGGAAACGCGCTTTAACCCCGACACCGTTCCCGCTCACCTGATCCGGCCCCCACAGGTCCGGCAGCTCACGTGGCTGGTCGACGCGCTGGGTCTGCTGCTGATGGGGACACTGCTCTGGGTGGGGCTGGGGCTGCTGGGGCTGGAGCTGCCCACCCGGAACCTGCTGCTGAGGCTGTGGCTGCTGGCGGGGGTCCTGGGCTGGCTGCTGAGCAGGCGTGGCGGCGCAGGCACCCGGCTCTCGCCGGGCCGTCCGGTCGTGGTGGTGCCGCTGCGGACACTGCTGGTCGCCGGCGCGCTGTTTCTGGCGGTGGGTGAGGGGGCGGCGCTGCCCTGGCTGCTGGCCCTGCATGGCCTGTGGTTCGGGCTGACGCTGCTCGCCCTGGGCTGGATATGGCGTGTCTCACCCCCGCTGCGGCTGGGCGTGTCGGAACTCACGCTGTCGGCCACGGGCCAGCCGCCCCTGCTGCCCGCCGCCACCCTCCACCATCCGCGCGTGCAGTTCGTGCCGGTGAGTCCGCGCGACCCCGGCATGCTGGAACACGTCGACCTGCTGCTGGTCGAGCCGGAGCGCGGCACCTCCACCGACTACCAGCGGCTGCTGGAACATGCCTACGTCACCCAGGTCCCCTTCTGGCCCAAGGTGCTGGCCGACGAGGAACTCACCGGCCGGGTGGCGCTGCACGCGATTGACCGGGAGGGCCTGACGGACAACACCTTCCGATCGGGCTACGAACCCTTCAAGCACGCGCTGGACATCGTGGTCACGCTGCTGCTGCTGCCGCTGCTGCTGCCGCTGCTGGCCGCCGTGGCGCTGGTCGTGTACTTCAACAGTGGCCGCCCGGTGCTGTTCTGGCAGGAGCGGGTGGGCCGGAACGGGCAGCCCTTCCAGATTGCCAAGTTCCGTACCATGACCACCGACTCCGAGCGGTCGGGGCCAGCCTTCGCGCGGCAGGGCGACATGCGCGTGACGCCCGTCGGGGCCTTGTTGCGCAAGTTCCGCCTCGACGAACTGCCCCAGTTCTGGAACGTGCTGCGCGGCGAGATGAGCATCATCGGGCCGCGCCCCGAACAGTGGGCCTTTGCCGCCGACTTCGAGGAAAGCATCCCGCTGTACGCCTGCCGCCACTGGGTCCGCCCCGGCATCACCGGCTGGGCACAGGTCAACCAGGGCTACACCGACAACCTGGGCCAGACCACCGAGAAGCTGCGCTACGACCTGTACTACGTCAAGCACCTCTCGCTCTCCCTCGACCTGCTGATCGTCGGCAAGACGATCTGGACCATCCTGACCGGCTTCGGCTCCCGCTGAGAGCCTGTTTCAAAAGGGTCTTTCAGAAGCAGAGGTCTCCGGGGAGGCCTGCGTGTCCCCTCTCCCCTGCGGAGCTGTCCCAGCCCCCACGAGACGACACCCAGAGCTGCTTGCAGAGAGGCAAAAAGAGCCTCACGACCGCGGGCATGAGAGGCACGCTCAACTTTTGAACCTTACCCCGGGAAAGCTCTGGGTGGCTCATACCCTGTCTCTGTGTCTCTCCTCACCCGGCCTGTGAGAATCTTGGCAGCCAGCAGTGTTTATGTATGGTTAATGTAAGAACAGATGCTTAACCTGTCTTCACAGAGCTAAGCCCATCTTCCCCTCTTCCTCTCTGGCCTCCCGGTTCTGGAACTTGCCGCTCTGAAGGCAAGGACCTTCCGCACACCCATTTTCCATCCACCACTCTCCGCCCATCTCGACAAAGGCAAAACCTCCGCGAGGAGGTGACGCAAAGCCACGGAACTCCCGCGCCGCACCCAGGCCGAAGAGTCCGCCGGGCTACCGAAAGAAGGACGCCATGAAAAAAATCGGAACGCTGGCCTGTGCCCTGACGCTGCTGCTGGCTGCCTGCGGGCAGCCCTCCGCCCCCCAGGCTTCCCTGCCCGGAACTGCGCCGGGGGGGACGGTCACCCCCGGTGACAGCGGCGAGGAGCGGCAGGCGAGCGAGGGCGAAACTCTCGACGCTACGCAGCGCCTGCAAGCCCTGACGGCCGGGGCGGCGGCGACCGACACCGCCGCCACCGTCCGCGCCGACGGCACGCTGCTGGTGGGTGGGCAGCCCATGTTCCCGATGGGCTTCTACCACGTCTCGTGGGCCGGGAATGCCGAGCGCCGCCTGCGCGACCTCCAGGCCATCGCGGACATGGGCTTCAACCTGATGAACGCGACCATGTTCGACCCGCAGGACGACCTGCCCGGCTACACCAAGCTGCTCAACACCGCCCAGAGCCGGGGCATGAAGCTGCTGGTCGAGGACTTCAACGACGTGTCGATCAACACCCTGAAGAACCATCCGGCGGTGCTGGGCTGGATGATCGCCGACGACTGCAACAACCTCGTGACGCCGCAGGAGCTGGAGCGGCGGAACCAGGCCACCAAGGCGCTGGACTCCCGGCACCTGACCTACACCAGCATGGCGATTTCCTTCGCCAACAGCCACACCGACTACTTCGGGCGGGCCGACGCGGTCGGCAACCAGTCCTATCCGGTGGACGGCGGGGACAGCGTGGGGGTGGTGTACCCGGTCATGCAGCGCCTGGTCACGGAGGCCAGCCGCAAGGGCACGCTGCCCATCGCCAACCTGCAAAGCTTCCGCTGGAAGGATGGCCGCCTGCCGAACGCGCGCGAACTCTACAGCATGACCAACCAGGCCCTCGGGGCGGGCGTCAAGGGCATCCTGTACTACACCTACCTCGATCCCACCAACGATCTGGCTGCCCCCGGTGGCGCGGCGCTGCGGGCCGAACTCAAGCGGGTGGCCGGGGAAGTCAAGCTGCTGGCCCCGTTCCTGATGGACGGCCAGCGCCGGAGCCTGAATGTCAACACCCCGGAGGCCCGCGCGACCCTCTGGACCTACCAGGGCCGCCGTTACCTCCAGGTGGTCAGCCTCAGCGAAACCAGCCGCCAGACCGTCAAGGTGACGCTGGACGGCCAGGCCACCCAACTGGTGCCCCTTTTCGCCGGGCGGCCCACCGGCCTGAAACTGCAAAACGGAACCGTGACCGGGGCCGTCACGCCGCTGGCCGCCCACTGGTACGAGGTGCGCTGACCCGCGCGGGGTTGCAAGCCACGCGGAGCGGCGGGAAGAGGCAGCGGTGAGGGAACTGTTCTCCCTCACCGCTGCCTCTTCCCAGATGCGGGATCAACAGGCACGGGTTAAACAAGAGAAAAAGCCTGGAAGGGCGCAGGTCTTCTCACGCGCGGCACACCGTACGTTAGGCTGACAGGAAGTTCACCCGGCTCCCCTTCCAGCTCCGCTTTCTGCCCGCTCTGCAAAGGATCCCATGACCTCTGAACGGCCCAAAGACCTCGACCTGTCCTATCTGCTCGGTGTGCTGCGGCGTGCGGCGCTGCCCGTGCTGCTCACGGCCCTGGCGCTCTCGCTGCTGGTCTATCTCTACTCGCGCACCCGCCCGGCGGTGTACCAGGCCACGGCCAGCATCGCGGCGCTGCCCAACGGCGGGGGCAATTCGGTCATCAACACCACGCTGGTGACTGCCCCGCCCCTGCCCCCCGCGGTGGTGGCGCGCGCGATGCGCAGCCCCGAGGTGGTGGACCGGGCGCTGACGCTGCTGGGCCAGCGGGTGCCCGACTCGGCGGCCCGGCGCGCGCTGGAGCAGCAGGTCAGGGCAGACCTCGGCCAGAACGACGATCAGGCGGTGGGCCTGGCCTCCGACGTGAACCAGGATTTCGTGGGGGTGTACGAGGTCAGCGTGCGGGCGGCGACGCCGCCGGTGGCCCAGGCCGGGGCGAACAGTTTCACGCAGGCCCTGCTGGCCTGGGACCGGCAGCGAGCGCTGGGCAGCGTCTCTCTCGCCCGTCAGAACCTGCTTCAGCAGCGCGACGACCTGACGCGCCGCATCGCCCAGGCGGCCACGCCGCTCGACGTGCGCTCGCTGGAGAGCCTGCGGGGCGACGTGCTTCAGAAGCTGCAACAGGTCGAGGTGCTGGAACAGACCGTGACCGGAACGCTCTCGGCGCTGGCCGGGGCGCTGCTGCCGGTGGACCCGGTGGAACCGCGGCCCCTGCGCAACGCGGCGCTGGTCTTTGCGGCCACGCTCTTTTTCGGGGTGCTGCTCGCCTTCGCGCTCGACCAGCTTCGCAGGCGGATTCGTGGGCCGGAAGACCTGCGCCAGTTCTCGGTGCCCGTGATGGCGACCCTGCCGCCCCTGCCCGCCCGCCTGACCGACCCGCGCGCCCTGATCCGGGAAGTCGGGCAGGGCACCTTCCGCGAGCAGATGGATTTCGTGCGGGTGGGCCTGCTGGCGACCCTCGTCCGCCCGGCCCGCACGCCCCTGATCGTGATTTCCAGCGCCCAGACCGGCGAGGGCAAGAGCACCGTCACGGCGGCGCTGGCCAGCAACCTGGGCCTCAATGGGCTGCGGGTGCTGGTCGTGGACGCCGACGTATACCGGCGGCGGCAGGAGCAGCTCTGGCTCTCCGGCGGCACGGGCCGCCCTGCCCCGGCCCCCAGGCCCGCCGGACCGGGCGGCAGCCAGCTCTGGAGCGGGGTGGGCGAACGGGTGGACCTCGCCGCGCCGGGCAACTCGCGGCTGGACGTGGACGAGGTGATGAACCTGATCGAGCACCTGCGCGCAAACTATGACGTGGTGCTGGTGGACTCGCCGCCGGTGTTGCGGGTGGCCGACAGCCTGGCCCTGGCGGCCCGGATGGACGGCCTGCTGCTGGTGGCCGATGCCCAGGTCAGCCGCGCCCAGGTCGAGCGCGCCGTGCAGGAAGTGGGTCTGCTGGGCGTGCACCTGCTGGGCTTCGTGCTGAACCGTTTCCGGGAACCGGCGGGCCAGGGCAGCTACGCCTACGCGCCCCTCCAGGCCGAGCGGACCGGGGTGCTGCCATGAGCCGTCCCAGCCGCCCCGCGCCCTGGCTGGGGCCGGAGGATGGCCGGGTAGACCCGAGCGCGCCCGGGGTGTTGAGGCCACTGCTGGAGCGGGCCGCCGGGTTGGCGACGCTGGCGGAAGGCGAGGCCCTCCCGGCAGCCCGCCTCGCCGCCCAGCTCGGCGAGGCGGACCTGGCGCGGGCATTGCTGGCCCGCAGCGGGGGCCTGCTCGACAGCGCCGAGGCGGCCCGGTTGCTGGCCGAGCCGCTGCCCGCCGCACTGTTGCGGGCGGCCCGGAACGACCTGCCCCCCGCCCCGCCCGCCCTGGCCCTGGCCCCCGGCGAGCGGGAGATGTTCGTGCGGGGGCTGGCCGCCTGGCTGCTGCGTGGGGCCGGAACGGGTGGCCCCCGCGTGGCCCTGCCCCCCGCCCCCGCTGGCGTGCCCCCATTGCCCGCGGGCCTGTCGGTGCTGCCCGCGCTGCCCGCCCCCGAACGCTGGCGCTGGGGCATAGAGCGGGCGCTGGCCTCGGCCCAGGAGCAGGGCCAGGACCACCTGACCCTCGCCTGCGCCTCCTGGAGCACGCAGCAGGAAGCCCTGCGGAGCCTGCGCGAGCGCTACGGCGCGGAGGCGGTCGGGGACGAGGACAGCCCCATCACCGTGCTGACGCTGGAAGACGCGGTGCGCCTGCTCTCGGCGGCATGGACCTGGGACCTGCCCCGCTTCGCGCGCCTGCTGTCGGGGCCGCTGCTGCTGGACGGGCTGCATACCCTCGTGCCCGACCTGCTGGGCGTCGTCACCGACCTGCTCGCGGACGCTTCCCGGGTCTTCGGCTGGACGGTGCTGGGCCTGCCGGGCGTGGGGCGGGACTGGCCCGCCGCCTTTCAGCCGCTGCCCGCGCCCCCCACGTCCGCGCTGCCCTCCGCCAGCGCGGGGACACCCGGCCAGCCCTGCCAGGTGGTCTGCCCACCGCAGCCCCGCGACCTGCATGCCCTGGCCCGGGCCGTCGCGGCGCAGCCGGGCGACCGGCTGGTGATGCTGCCCTCGCGGGCGAGCGCGGCGCGGCTGGCCGGGCTGCTTCCCGGCAGCACGCTGCTGTCGAGCAGCCTGTGCCCGGTGCATCTGGCGGCGCAGGTGGAGGCGCTCTCGGAACGGCGCAGGCGCGGCGAGCCGGTCCTGGTCGTCGCCACCACCCTGCCGCCGCCGCTGCTGGGGACCTTCGGCCACCTGTGGCACCTGCTGGCCCCCCTGCCGCACCTGGCCGAGGCACTTTCCCTCTGCCAGGGCACCCTGCACGTCGTGTCGCTCCTCGACGTGGCGACGCCCGTCGCGTGGGGCGAGCAGGTGGAGCTGACGCGGGCGCTGCTGGCCGCCGGTCGCCCCCTCGGCGACCCGGCCACACAGCGCGACTACTACCGCCAGGTGGCCGAGCGGCGGGGCCAGGCCCTGCGCCAGAGCGGGCTGGCCCACGAGCGTCAGGCCCTGAACTACGCCACGCTCGCCTCCGAGCTGGTGCCCCGGCCAGGCACATCGGTGCCTGTCTTCGTGCCCTACGACGAGGCGGCGCGGCAGCTTATCGCTGAGCTGCATGAGGCGCGGGTCTTTGCCGGTCCGGCGCTGCGCTACGCGGCCTGGCTCACGCCCAGCGAGGCGGCGCGGGCGGTGCGGCGCGGCCAGGCCGAGTCGCTGGGCTGGGCGCTGCTGTGGCGCGCGCCCTACGACCCCCAGTACGGGCTGGCGAGCGAACTGGTCGCGCAGGCCCGGCTGAGCGAGCAGGGCTGAGCGACCAGGGCCTGCGCGAGGAGGACCTGCTCGCGCGGGGCGTCAGCGCCTTTTGCGCCCCAGCAGACCCAGGGCCACCAGCGCCCCGGCCAGCACCCACACGGCGGTCCGGCGGCCGGAGCGCCCCCGCCGCGCCTGCTGCCGCCGCTGCCAGGCCTGGGCATAGAACTCGTCCCAGAGTGCCCAGACCCTGTCCTGGGCAAACTTCTCGCGCACCCATGCCTGACCCTGGGTGCCCAGCCGCCGGGCGAGGTCCGCGTCGGTCAGCAGGGTGGTGAGGGCGTCGGCCAGGGCCGCCACGTCGCCCGTGGGCACTTGCAGGGCGGTCAGGCCGGGCACCCCCGCGTCACGGACGCCGGGCGCGTCGGTCAGGACGCTGGGCACGCCCGCCGCCAGCGCCTCCAGCACCACCATCCCCAGCCCCTCGTGACGGCTGGGCAGGGTCAGGACCGTCATCAGCGGGTAGAGGCGGCTCATGTCGGCCTCGAAGGTCACGTTCACGATGCCGCGCGCCTCCCGCAACGCCCGCAAGGCCCCCGGCGAGAGGGGATTGGCCGGGTCGGGGGTGCCCACCAGCAGCAGGGCGGCCCCCGGCACGCGCCGCCGCACCTGCTCCCAGGCCAGCAGCACCTCCTCGATGCCCTTTTGCGGGGCCAACCGCCCCACGAAGCCCACCACGGGCGTGCCCGGCGCAAGGCCCAGTTCCTGACGGGCCGCGGCCACGGCCACCGGGTCGGGGGCGGCGTACCGCTCCACATCCAGGCCCGCCGGACTCCCGGCCCCCAGCACCCGGATCTTGTGGGCCGGGACCAGGCCCAGCGCCACCGCCTCGTCGCGGTTGGAGGCACTCACGCACAGCACCTCGTGGGCGCAGGCACAGGTGAGGCGCTCGATCAGGCGCAGCAGCGGCTGGAGCGGGGCCAGCGCGCCGCTCGCGGCCGTCTCGCTGCGCAACCCGTGGATGAAATACACCCGCAGCGGCACGCCCGCCGCCACGCTCGCCAAGCCGCCCAGCAGCCCCGCTTTGGGCGTCGAGAAGTTGATGATGTCGGGCCGCACCCGTCGCAGGATGCGGTACATCCCCAGCAGCGAGACGGGGTCCTGCCGGGGCGAGATCTCGCGCGCCATCGGCAGCGGATGGAAGGTGGCCCCGCTCGTCTCCAGGGCGCGGGCCACCAGTTCGGCCGGCTCGGGGGGCGTCACCAGATGAACGTCATGGCCCTGACGGCGCAGGTGGCGAAGCTGGGCCGCGAAAAAGGCCAGGGCTGCGATGGGCGTGGTGGTGGTGTAGAGAATCCGGTAGGGCGGCAAGGTGCCTCCGACGCTACCAGTTCTCGTCGTCCCGGTCGCTCAGCTTGCCTTCACGCCGCGCCCTGCGCCGCTCCTGTTTGCCGGTCTTCTTCTTTGGCCGGGGCGGGAGCAGCAGTTCGTAGGTGCGGCCAGGGTCGCAGGCCGCCGGCTGCTCACCCAGCCGCTCGCTGGGGTCCGCCGTGCGGAGGTTCCCGGCGGGATGCAGATGCTGCCCCCCGCAGTACGGGCAGTCTCCCACCACCCAGAACATGACGCGCGTGCCGGGCAGGTCACGCAGCGTCACGAAGGCAGGCCGGGGGCCGGAAGGGTCACGTTTGCCCATGCCCGGCAGGCTAATGCCGGGGCAAGCGGGGGATTGTGGTGGGCAGCTTTCAGTGGTCAGCTCGGGGGTGGGGCGATTCGGTGGAAGAGAGCGTGAAGACAAAAAAGCTCCTTCCCTTGAGGGGGGAGGTTGGGACTCATAGAGCTACGCCGCAGAGGTGATGCACAGGGCTGGCGTCAGGGGCCAATGGAGGACCGATTTCTGACCGACCTTGAGGGCGGCCTGGCGGCTGACACCGCTCACACCGGCCCTTCGCTGCGCGGCTCTACGAGCCACCTCCAAGGGGCTGAGTGATGCAGACAAGTCTCTCATCTTTGTAAAAAATGTCATTGCTGTTTCGCTCAGGCCGCGCCGGGAGGGCGTTTGCATTCCCCCCTCCCAGCCTCCCCCGCAAGGGGGGAGGAGCGAGAAGCACCGTGTTTATCGGTGTTGCTTCTTTTATGAGAGAGATACCTGCATCACTCAGCTCCCAGGCGGAGCGGGAGAAGGCCGCCCTCACGTCCTCTTTTGCTGATAGCTCACCGCTGAGAGCTGACCGCTTTCCCCTACGCCTCCCCCTCCGTGTCGTCGCGCAGGTACGTGACCACCGAGCGGCAGTGGGTCAGGCCCGCGTGGGCGTACAGCGCGCGGGCGGCGCGGGCATGGTCGTGGGCGCGGGTGCGCAGGTCACGAATCTCGGGGTGGGCGGCGGCCTCGGCGGCGGCCAGGGCCAGCAGGGTGCGGCCCAGACCCTGCCCCCGCTCGGCGGGATGCACGGCGAGGTAGGTCAGGTCGGCGCGGGACACCTCCGGATTCAGTTCCAGCTCTGCGAAGCCCACGGGCCGCCCCGCCCGCAGCAGGGCCACCAGCCGCACGTCTTCCCGACCGAAATGGCCCGCCAGGTCGGCGTCGGTCCATTCCAGGCGGCCCGACCAGCTATCCTCGCTGGCGCGGTACAGGGCGCGGTAGGCCGTGGGGGTCAGGCTGCTTTCTACCAGGTAGCCGTCCGGCACGCGGGCGCGGCGGGCCAAGTCGGCCACCCGCGCCTCGTAGAAGTCGGTGGCGTGCATGGGCGTGAACTCCGCCGCCTCCAACGCGGCCCGCACCGCCAGGTTGTCCCGCGCGCTGAAGGCATAGATGGGCAGGCCCTCGGCGCGCTCCACCGCCCGTTCCAGCAGCACGTGCAGGTCGCCCGTGCCCAGCGGTCCCTCCAGCGCCAGGCCATCGCGGAAGGGCGCGAGGGCGCAGTAGCCCTGCACCTCGCCGTCGTCGGCGGTGGCGACCAGACACACACGGTCCTCGCACTCGCCGCGCAGCTCCACCACGTCGCGGGCATCGGGCGCGAAGACCTCGCGTTCGGGGGCATCGTCCATCCAGGCCAGCAGGGCGAGGACATCGGGCGCATCGGTCGCTTGCATCGGGCGAATCATGAAGGGCACCTCCGGGGCAGCGAGAGGACGAAGTGGCAACCCACTGAAGAAATGAGAACAGGTTCAGCCTAGAAAGCGGGGCGGCCCGCCGTCTGTTCGGCCCGTCACGCTGCGCCTCCCCCACCGCGTGCTATAGTTCCCGCATGCCCTGAACAGGGTACGTCGCCTTCCCCCCCACGAACACGAAGCCGTGTTTGAGGGGCCTTTTCTTTTTGGAGAGGAAGGTGCCGTGACCCGCCCTTCCCGCCCAGGCCAGCCCCGGCAGGTCAGAACAGGCAGGAAGGCCGACCGATGGGAGGCCCGCCGTGACGAAAGTAGCTGCGTCCAGCACCACCAACCGTAACCCCGGCTCGCGCCGTGCCCCCGCGCGGGCGGACACCGAGCGCACCGGCACCGACCTGCTGGCCCTGCGCGCCCAGCTCGCGCGCGCCGAGAAGGAAGCCCGCCGCGCCCCCACCCCACCCCCCGCGCGGCCCGCGAACCTGCCCCACAAACCCCTGAAGCCCCAGCGCGAGGCCGACCTGGCGGGCATCGACACCACCGACCACTCGCTGACCCGCGCCCACGCCCGGCTGCGCGACGCCGTGTACGAGGGCCGCTATCACCTGTGTCCGCACGCCATCGGGCACGCCCGCGCCGAGGGCTTTCTGGAACACGACATCATTCAGGTGCTGGTCGCCGGGCGCGTGCGGGCCGTGTACCCGGAAGACCGTCGCTGGCTGGTGTGCGGCTACTTCGAGGCCTGCGGCGTGGCGCTGCCCCTGCATGTGGTCGTGGAGCACCAGCCGGGCGGCTTTCTGGACGTGGTGACGGCTTTTGTGCCCAAGCACCCGCACCACATCATCAGCCGCGCCCGCCTCGCCGTGATGCTCCGCTACGACGACGAGCGAATCAGGACCCGGACGGCGACGCCGGGGAACAAGCCCGGCCACCGCAGCAAGGGGAAGTGGAAGAAGGGAGCGTAGCTCACGCGGGCAGCAGCGCGGCGAGGTCCGGGACGGCCGCAACGGCTCCCAGCGTCAGCGCCCTTTCCCGCAGGCGCGGGTGGGGATGAACCAGGACCGCCCGCAGGCCTGCCGCGAGCGCGCCCTGCACGTCATGACCGGGGGAGTCACCGATATACACGGCCTCCCCCGGTTCGACCTGCATCGCGCCCAGCAGGGCGTGAAAGGGCCGCGGGTCAGGCTTGAGCGCCCCCACCTCGCCCGCGACCACGACGGCCTCGAAGGGACCTTCCGGAAAACAGGCGGCCACCCGCTGCCGCTGGGCAGGGCCGTCGTAGGCGTTGGTCAGCAGGCCCAGGCGCAGGCCACGGGCGCGCAGGGCAGTCAGCAGTTCCAGCGCACCGGGTGAGGGCATGGTGCCCACGAGCAGGGCCGCCGCGTAGTGTGCAAGGTGGCCCGCCGTGCAACTCACGTCGTAAGCCGCCAGCGTGCGGGTCAGGCGCTCGTGGTCCATCCGCAGGGGGTCACTCTGGCCCGCCTCCACCCGCGCATGAAAGGCCATGATCTCGTCCACGGCACGGTTCACGAAGCTTTCCGGGTCGGCGTGGGGGCAGGCCAGGAGCCGCAGGGCAGCGAGGGCTGCCAGATCCGCCGCCACGTAGTCGGTGAGTGTGCCATCAAAATCAAAGAGAACGGCCTGCACATCCGGGGGAAGGGTCACGGGGGGCAGTGTAGGCCCACCTGTAATACGGATTCCGATTGAAGGGTGTTGAAAACACCCGGAAATCCGACCAGAGGGAGAAGGAACAAGGGCGGATTTCGGGAGATGGATGAACAGACGGTGCCCTCCCGACTGTTCAGGAATTGGACAGAATCCGTATAACTCAGAGTTCCGCCCGGCCGGCCCTCCCCTGCTACCCTGCTCGCCGTGACGCGCACCGGCCTCGAAGACACCATCGCCGCCATCGCCACCGCGCCGGGCAGCGCGGGCGTGGGCATCGTCCGCGTGAGTGGCCCCGACGCGCTGCGGGTGGCCGACGGCGTGTTCCGGGGGCGGCGCAGGCCCAGCGCCACGGCCGGGGGCCGCTTCCTGTTCGGGCAACTGGTCGCGGAGGGCGGCGAGGTGCTGGACGAGGGCCTGTGCCTGGTGTTCCGCGCGCCGCGCAGCTACACCGGCGAGGACGTGGCCGAACTTCAGACGCACGGCAGCCCGGCGGTGCTGGCGGGCGTGCTGTCGCGGGTACTGGAACTGGGGGCGCGTCCGGCCCGGCCCGGCGAGTTCACGCTGCGGGCCTACCTGGCCGGGCGGCTGGACCTGGCGCAGGCGGAGGCGGTGCTGGAACTGGTGGGGGCGGGGACCGAGACGGCGCGGCGGCAGGCGGCGCTGGGCCTCTCCGGGGCGCTGGGCGAGCGGGTGGAGCGGGTGGCGGCCCATGTGACGCGCACCCTGGCGGCCCTCCAGGCCCTGCTGGACTACCCCGAAGAAGGCGTGCCCGACGAGGACCGCGAGCTTCCGCTGGCCGCCGCCGAGGCCGAGTTGAGTGCCCTGGTGGGCACCGCCCGCGCCGGACAGGTCGCCACGCGCGGCGCGCGGCTGGCCCTGATCGGCCGCCCCAACGCGGGCAAGAGTAGCCTGCTGAACGCGCTGCTGGGCTTTGAGCGCTCCATCGTCACGCCCCTTCCCGGCACCACGCGCGACTACCTCGAAGCGCAGCTCTCGCTGGCGGGCGTGCCCGTGACCCTGGTGGACACGGCGGGCATCCGCGAGACGGGCGACGAGGTGGAGGCGGCGGGCGTCCGGCAGGCGGTGAGTCTGGCCGGGGCTGCCGACCTGGTGCTGGCCCTGGAGGACGGCAGCCTACCGCGCGAGGCCCTGCCCGCCGCCCTGCCGGAAGAGGCGCGGGTACTGCGTGTGCGGACAAAAGCCGACCTCCCCGCCGCCTGGACCGATCCGGCCGCGCTGGACGTGAGCGCCGTGACCGGGCAGGGCCTTCCCGAACTGCGGGAGGCGATCCAGGCGGCGCTGCTGGGCGACGCGGCCCGCGGCGAGGCATGGCTGACCACCGAACGGCAGGCGGACGCGGCGCGGCGGGCGCTGGCGCACATTGGGGCCGCCCGCACCCTCCCCGACGACCTGGCCGGGTACGAGCTGGAAGAGGCGCTGCGGGCGCTGGCCGACCTGACCGGGCGCGACGTGCAGGAGGACGTGGTGGACGCGGTGTTCCGCAATTTCTGCGTGGGGAAATAAAGGGCGGAGATAAAGGGCAGGGGGCCAGTGAGGCGTCCCCCACTGGCCCCCCGCCGCTGCGCGTTTTAGACCTCGCTGTCCTTGGTGTTCAGCGAAGTCTCGTCGCCGGGGTTGCTGCTGGCCGGGTCGCTGGCGATCATGCTCCCCGCCGAGGCCACGTCCTGCTTGTTCAGGCCGCGCTCCTGGTACTCGTCCGCGAGGCGGGCCTCGGCGCGGGCGTCCTTGAGGGCGTCGCGGCGCTCGTCGGTGCGGCCCATGAATTGCAGGTCCACGTTCGTGACCTCGTCCTCGGTCTTGGGGACGTCGTTCTGGGGAAGGCCGTTCTGGGCGTCATCAGACTTGGTCATGCCCCTACGCTAGCAGGGGCGGCGCGGCGCGCGGCGTGAGCATCCCTTTAGGATTGGCCCGCGCCTGCGGCCCGGCGTCAGGCCCCCATGTCAGGCTCCCAGGCGCAGCACGCTCTGGTTGCCGCGCAGCACGAACACCAGCACGCCCGCCTCGGCCAGGATTCCGGCGCGGCGTTCCAGGTCGCGGACGGTGTCGGGCGCGCCGACCCACTGGCGGCGGGGCGACTCGCCGGGTTCCAGGTAGAAGCCCTCGGGAATCGCCACAATCGCCACCCGGCTGGCCGTGGCGCGGGCGCACATGGCCTGCTCGACCAGCGCAGGCCCGGCCCGCTGAGTCAGCACAATCAGGTTTCCCCCCGCGCGGGGGGGCGAAATGACCGGCGGGGCGGGGTCCGGCTGCACCTGCGCCAGCCGCCGCAGGGCCGCTCTCAGCGCCTCAGGGGTGCGGCCTGAAGGCGTCGGCCCCGAGCTGGTGGCGACGGAGGCGGGCAGGTCCAGCGCCAGCGCCTCCTGAATCAGGCTGCTGGCGAGGCGCACGGCGCTCTCCACGAAGACCTCGCTGCCGTTCAGGTCCAGAAAGACCGTCACGCTGCTGGCGGCGGTGCGCTCCAGCTCGCGCACCGTCAGGTTCCCGGTGCGGGCCGAGAGCCGCCAGTGGACCCGGCCCGGCGGGTCGCCCGGCAGGTAGGGCCGCGCGCCACGCAGGCTGATGGGGTCTTCCAGGCCCAGCGTGCGCGAGAGGGTGCCCTCGCTCAGCAGCGGGCGCAGCAGGTCGGGCAGCACCAGGCCGTGCGTGCCGGGGTAGACCTCCAGCCGCGTGGGGCCATGCTGACCCGGCACGGGGAGCGGTGCCGCGTGCCAGAACAACCCGAGGGGATCGGCCCAGCGCAGGGTGCCGCCCGGCCAGGCGTACTCGCCCCGGCGGTTGAGCGTGAGGGTAGTGGCCCGCTCGCTGACGCTGCGGCCGACCGTCAGGCCGCCCACCGCGATCTGCTCGCCGGGGACCACCGTCAGCGGCGTGGGGTCCTCGATCAGCACGCGCAGGGGCCAGCGCGACTCGACCACCACCCGCACGCGGTAGGAGAGCTGCTGCCCCTCGAAGCCCTGCGGCGCGAACTCACGGGTCAGGGTCACGCGGGGCGGGCGGCGCGCGACCAGAAAGGCGGCCAGCCCGGCAGCCAGCAGCGCCGCCAGCGTCAGCAGGAGCGCGGGCAGGTTCAGAGCGTCGCACCTGCAACCTGCGCCGGGCCGGACGGCACGGAAACGGGTTCGGCGGGCACCGGTTCGTGCCGCAGCACGTCCGCGACGACCTCCTCCGGGCGGGTCCCGGCGAGGCGGGCCTCGATGCGCAGGGTCAGGCGGTGCGCGAGGACGCCCGGTGCGGCGGCCTTCACGTCGTCGGGCAGCACGAAGGCCCGGCCCGACAGCGCGGCGAGGGCCTGCGCTACCCCCTGAAGCGCGAGGCTGGCGCGTGGCCCCCCGCCCAGCGCGACCTGGGCATGCGCGCGCGTCCGGGCGGTCAAGGCCGCCATGTAGCGCCGCAGGTCGTCCGACACGCGTACCGAGCGGACCGCCGCCCTCGCCGCCAGCAGGTCGGCGGGCGTGGCGACCGGCCCCAGCGTGTCGATGGGGTGCGCGCCCTGGAGGCGGCCCAGCATCCGCACCTCCTCCTCCAGCGTGGGATACCCCACCGCGAGCTTCAGCAGGAAGCGGTCGAGCTGCGCTTCCGGCAGCCGGTAGGTGCCCTCGTGTTCGATGGGGTTCTGGGTGGCGAGCACCACGAAGGGCGGCGGCAGCACGTGCGTGACGCCCGACTCGGTGACCTGCCCCTCGCCCATCGCCTCCAGCAGCGCCGACTGCGTCTTGGGCGTGGCGCGGTTGATCTCGTCGGCCAGCAGCAGCCCGGTGAAGATGGGGCCGGGCACGAACTCGAATTCGCCGGTGGCCGGGCGGTACATGCTGACGCCGGTCACGTCGCTGGGGAGCAGGTCGGGCGTGAACTGCACCCGCCGGAAGCCTAGGCCCAGGCTGGCCGCCAGCGCCCGCGCCAGCATGGTCTTGCCGGTGCCCGGCGCGTCCTCCAGCAGCAGGTGCCCGCCCGCCAGGATGCCCGCCAGCGCCAGCCGGGTCACGTTCTCCTTGCCGACCAGCACGCGGGCGACATTGTCCAGCACGGGGGCGGCATAGGCCTGCACGCTGCCCGGTTCCACGGTTCCTGCGTTCGTCATGGTGTCTCGCTTTCTGGTGTCTGGTGCTCCGATGTCTGGCTTTCCGGTTCCCCGGTCCTGCCGGTGTTCACCCGCACGCCCGCCGTCAGGTGTGCGACCTCGCGCGCGGCCCGCTCGGCGGCGTCGGCGTCCTCGTCGGTCACGCGCCCGCCGTAGCGGACCGGCGCGTAGGCAGCGACCAGCGTGCCCAGCGGCCCGGCCAGCACGGGCAGCTCACGCGCCGCGCGGCCCGCGTGTTCGGCGGGCGTTTCCGCCCCCCCGCGCCCCAGCCCCGCCCCCGACAGCGAGGCGAGGGCCGCGCGGTAGGCCTGCCGGACGCGGTGCAGCGCCCCCTCCTCGCCGGGGGCAGCGTCGGGGGTGGGAGCGGCGGCGTCGGCCTGCGGCGTGTCCCCCCGCGTTCGCCAGGCCAGCCAGAACACCGCACCCGCCAACGCGGTCAGGATGACAAAGGCCAGCACGCTCAGCGCCCGCAGGATCGCGTCCGCGCGGGTGGGCAGGAGGCTGGCGCGCGGGTCTTGCGGCTTCCCCCCGCCCGCCCCGGCAGCGCCCAGGTCCCCGCCCGGCAGCCCGCTGGCCGTTCCGCCGCCGGGAGCTGCGAAGACGTAGGCCACGAACAGCCCGGCCATCATCAGGACGCCGGCCAGCGCCAGCAGTTCCCACCACCGCGGACGTTCGCCCGCCCGCCACCGCTCGGCCCGGCCCCGCAGGTACAGATACGTCAGGGCCAGAATCAGCAGCAGGCCCCCCAGCAGCGCCAGGTCCGCCCCCGGCAGCGCCTCGCGCCGGACACTGGTGGGGAGGGACTGGGGCTGGGCACGGCCGGGCAGGGTCGAGCGTTCCGGAAGGTCCAGCGGCGCTGCCTCTGCCGGCCTCGTGCGCGCCTCACGCCCTGCTGCCGAAGCGGCCGGGGGCGGACCTGCGGCGGGAGCCGAAGCCAGCGGCAGCGCCAGCACGCCCAGCAGGGCGGCGGCCAGCAACGCCGTGCCCACCACGCCCAGCAGGGCGCGGCCACTTCCGGCCAGCCGCAGGAACGGGCGGCTCTCGGTGCTGGGTGCCCCCGCCAGCGCCAGCAGCAGCACCAGCAGACCGGCCGCCAGCCCGGCGGGGGACGCGCCCCCCGGCAGCACACAGCCCAGCAGCAGCAGCAGGCTCAGCCACGCGGCCCCCAGCACCAGGGCACCCCCCTCCAGGGCAGAGAGGCTCAGCACCACCAGCAGGATGCCCCCCACCACCTTCCCGAACAGCACCGAGAAGAGCAGCGCTCCCTCGGCCCCGCGCATGCCGGGAAGCAGCACGGCCAGACCCAGGCCGCCGCCCAGCAGCAGCAGGGGCACCTGCACCGACCGCGCCTCGCTCCCCTCGCGGTGCGTCACCGCCAGGGCCAGCACCAGCCCCAGCACGCACCACCACGGCAGCCAGGCCACGCCCACCAGCGGCGTCAGCACCAGCAGCCAGGAGCGGTCCGCCCACCAGGGCCGGGGCCGCGCAGCAGAGGCAGCGGGAGGAACGGTCATGCTTCGGCCATCAGACTAGCGCGGTGAGATCCGCGGCGTTGCGCATTTGCGCTGTCGCAAAAGAAGACCCCCGCCACGGGGACGGGGGCAGAGAGGGCAGGGAAAGCTCAGTCCAGGAAGTCGCGCAGCTTGCGGGTGCGGCTCTCGTGGTACTTGAGCTTGCGCAGGGCCTTGTTCTCGATCTGGCGGATGCGCTCGCGGGTCACGTTGAAGCGCTGGCCGACCTCCTCCAGCGTGTGCTCGCGGCCGTCCACCAGCCCCTTGCGGAACTTCAGGACCAGGGCCTCGCGCTCGGTGAGCTTGGAGAGGGCCTTTTCCAGTTCTTCCGAGAGCAGGGTCTTGGCGGCGTTGTCCACCGGGGAGTCGAGGTTCTCGTCGGGGATGAAGTCGCCGTAAAAGGAGTCCTTTTCATCCCCGATAGGCGTTTCGAGCGACACCGGCTCCTGGCTGACCTTCTGCACCTCCTCGACCTTGTTGGCGTCCCAGCCGGGACCCATCGCCTCCGCGATCTCCTCGTAGGTGGCCTCGCGGCTGAGTTCCTGCTGAAGCTGGCGGGCGGTGCGGGTCAGCTTGTTGATCGTCTCGACCATGTGCACCGGGATGCGGATGGTGCGGGCCTGGTCGGCAATCGCGCGGTTGATGGCCTGACGAATCCACCACGTCGCGTAGGTGCTGAACTTGTAGCGGCGGCGGTACTCGAACTTCTCGACCGCGCGAATCAGGCCCTGGTTGCCCTCCTGAATCAGGTCGAGGAAGCCCAGGCCGCGCCCGGTGTACTTCTTGGCGATAGACACCACCAGGCGCAGGTTGGCCTCGATCAGCCCCTGGCGCGCGGCGGCCCCGTCCTCCATCTGACGCATCAGGCGGCGGCGGCCCCGGTCGTCGAGGTCGCCCCCCGTCTCCTCCAGCGTCTTGCGGGCCTCCTCGCCCTCCTCGATGCGGCGGGCGAGCGCGATCTCCTCTTCCAGGGTCAGCAGCGGCACGCGGCCGATCTCGTGGAGGTACTGCCGCACCGGGTCGTTGGACACGGCGCGCGGCATGTCGTCGAAGTACTTCTCCTCCTCGTCGCCCCCCTCGGCAGCCCCGGCAGGCCCGGCCTCGGCCTCCTCCTCAAGGTCGTCTTCCTGGTCGTCCTCGTCGAGGTCCTGCACCTCGATGTTCTGTCCGGCCAGATAGAGCTGCATGTCCTCGAAGGCCTCGGCGCTCTCGGGGTCCAGCCCCGCCGCCTCCAGCGCCACCGACAGCGCGGCGGCGATCTCCTCGCTGGACAGCACGCCCGCCGCGCGGCCCGCCTTCAGCATCTCCTGAATGCTGGGGTGGGCGTAATACGGCTTGTCGGTGGGGGCCGGCGCGCCCTTGGCCGGTTTGGCCGGGGCCGCGGCCTTGGCGGATGCCTTCTTGGCAGGCGCGGCCTTGGCGGGGGCCTCGGGAGCCGCGTCCTCGCCGGTGGGCGCAGCCTGGGCCGCCGTCTTCCTGGGGGCGGCCTTTTTCGGGGCCGCCTTGGCGGGGGCCTCGTCGTCCGGCCCGCTCGTGGCCGTCCGGGTGGCCTTGGGCTTGGCGGCGCGGGCGGGCTTGGCCGGGGTGTCGGCGGCCTGCGACCCAGCGGACTCGGTCACGGTGTCCGGGGCGGCAACCGCGGCCTTGCTGCGCGGCTGGGTGCGGCTGCGGGGCTGGGCTGGGGTCTTGATCTTGCTCTCTTGGGGGGCGTCCTCAGGCAGGGGGGCACCGGGGGTACCGGGCGCGGGGGCCTTGCTGCGGGCGCGTGCTTTGGTAGGTTCTGCCATGCGTCCTCCTGTGGCGCGGGGGCGGCTCGGAAACAATAGCGGCGAGAACGCCGTGGCCGTAGCGCGTCAGTCTAGCAAACGGCCCTCCCCTGTTCAGGTGCGTGTCACCTTCTGAAGACACCGGGCCGAAGATACCGGGGGAGAACAGGGAATACGCGGCGGGGGGTCCGGAAGTTCCCGGCCTGCGGGCCACCCCCATGCCCCCCCTGCCGCGCCTCCAAAAATGCGGCCCCTACCGTAGCAGGCTGCCTGCAATGATGACCTTCTGAATCTCGCTGGTGCCCTCGTAGATGCGCAGCAGGCGCTGGTCGCGGTAGTAGCGCTCGACCGGCGAGTCCTTCATGTAGCCCATGCCGCCCGCCACCTGCACGGCCTTGTCGGCCACCTGCGAGAGCATCTCGGTGGCGTGGTACTTGGCGACCGAGGCCATGCGGCGCACGTCCTGGCCCTGGTCCACCATCCAGGCGACCTTCTGCCACAGCACCCGGCTGGTCTGAACCGCGATCTCCATCTCGGCCAGCATGAACTGCACGGCCTGGAACGCCGCGATGGGCTGCCCGAACTGCTCGCGGGTTTTGGCGTGGTCCACGCTGAGGTCGAGCAGGCGCTGCATGGCCCCGGTCGAGCGCGCGGCGATGCCCACTCGCCCGTTGGTCAGGATGCCCAGCGCCTCACGGTAGCCCAGCCCCTCGGGGCCGAGCAGGTTGGCGGCGGGAATCTCGGCGTCCTGGAAGATCACCTCGGCGGAAAGCGCACCCTTCTGGCCCATCTTCTCGTCGATCTTGCCGATAGAGACGCCGGGCGTGCTCTGGGGTTCGACCAGAAAGGCACTCATGCCGCGCGTGCCCTGGGCGGGGTCGGTGATGGCGATGACGGTGAGCAGGCCCGCGATGGGCGCGTTGGAGATGTAGTGCTTGGTGCCGTTGAGCACGTACACGTCGCCGCGTTTCTCGGCCTTTGTCCGGATGTTGGCCGCGTCGGACCCGCTGCTCGGCTCGGTGATGGCGAAGCCCGCGATGCACTCGCCGCTCGCCATGCGCGGCAGGAAGCGGCGTTTCTGTTCCTCGTTCCCCAGCTTCACCAGCCCACTCGTACCGATGGAGGCGTGCGCGCTGATGACGCCGCCGAAGCCCATGTGCCCCTGCCCCATCGCCTCGTACACGGCGCAGCGGCCCAGCATCCCCAGGCCGACGCCGCCGTACTCCTCGGGAATGCTCAGGCCGAAGAGGCCCAGCTCGGCGGCCTCGCGCAGCAGCTCGGGCGGCACGCTGTTCGTCTCCTCGATCTCGTGCGCGCGCTCCTCCACCACGTTCAGCATGAAGTCGCGGACAGTCGCCTGAATATCTCGCAGGTCCCCCGGCAGATTGAAATCCATAGGTGAGGATAGGCTACGACGGGGAGGGGTTGTGGGGTGTGGGTTGTAGGTGGTGGTGGAGGACAGCGGGGGCCAGTCCCTTCACACATTCGGCGGGCCACAGCCCACACCCCGATTGACACCTCGCCCCGCCTCTCCTAAGATGTGTGGGCCTGCGAAGGCAAGCGTGGTGGGTTTAGCTCAGTTGGTTAGAGCGCCGCTCTGTGGAAGCGGAGGCCGGGGGTTCAAATCCCCTAATCCACCCCAATCCCCCGGCAGTCGCGGCCCGCGGCAGCCGGGAATCTTTTTTGAGCAGCACTGTGAGCAGCACCCCTTGCGGCAGCAAGGCACGGGCGGGGATGGCGGAACTGGTAGACGCACCAGACTTAGGATCTGGTTCCCGTAGGGAGTGAGGGTTCAAGTCCCTTTCCTCGCACCAACAAGCGGCAAGCAAGCGGCGCGGCCCCTGGAATCTCCGGCGGGCCGCGTCTGCCGTGTCCCCTGCACACCTGTCCCCTGCTCCATGTCTGGGGGCGTCTGGGGTCGCACGCGGGGCGCGTGAGGCACTATGATGCGCGGCGGCATGTCGCGCGCCTGCCGGGAAACCAGGCAGACGCAGGCGGCACAGGCACACACAGAGCTGCGGCCCCGCCGCGCCCCCGGGGGGTGGCGGGCCGCCGCAGGCAGGATGGGAGACGTCATGGCAGAGCTGATCAGCAGAGAAGGCAACAAGGTAAGTTTCCGGGTCGCGGTGCCCGCCGCCGAGGTGAACCGCGCCTACGACCAGGTGTGGGCCGGCCTCGCGCGCGACGTGCGCGTGCCCGGCTTCCGCCCCGGCAAGGCTCCCCGCAAGGTGCTGGAAAGCCGCGTGGGCAAGGGCTACGTCGAGAACGAGGTGCGTGACCGCCTCCTCCAGGCACACTACCCCCAGGCCGCCCGCGAGCTGAAGCTCAGCCTGGTGGACGCGCAGATCGAGCCGGAGACGCTCGCCAGCGGCCAGGCCTTCAACTTCACGGTGCGCGGCGAGACGTACCCCGAGGTCACGCTGGGCGACTGGCGCACGGCGCAGCTCACGGCCACCGCGCCCGACATCACCGACGAGGTGCTGGACCGCACCCTCTCGGATCTCCAGGAGCGCAACGCCAGCTTCCAGACCGCCGAGCGCCCCATCGAGGCCACCGATCAGGTCACCATCGAGGAACTGGGCGAGGAGGGTGGCTCCTACCCCGTCTACCTCGACGTGGCCGAGGCCCACGTGCGTGACGCCCTGCTGGGCAAGAGTGTCGGCGACGAGGTCGAGATCACCGTGCCCGCCCACCAGCACGGCGACCACGAGCACCCCGAGCACACCGTTCGTGTGCGGGTGCAGGGCGTGCAGACCAAGCAGCTTCAGGAGCTGAACGACGAGTTCGCCAAGAGCCTGAACTTCGAGAGCCTGGACCGCCTGCGCACCGACCTGCGGGGCGAGCTGGAGCGCCGCGCCCGCCAGGAAGGCGACGCCGCCCGCCGCGAGGAGTTCGTGAACCACCTGGTGGACGGGATGCAGGCCGACATTCCCCAGGCGCTGCTGGACCGCCGCCGCGAGTCGATGCTCGAAGAGATCCAGGAAGACCTGGGCCGCCAGGGCGTCAAGTGGGGCGAGTACGAGAGCTTCATGCGCGAGCAGGGCAAGCTCGACGAGTTCATGGCCGATCTGAGCAAGAACGCCGAGAGCCGCGTGAAGCGCGACCTGGCCCTGGAGCGGCTGGCCGAGGACCTGGGCGTGCAGGTCAGCGACGCCGAGTTCAGCAGCACCATGAACGCCCTGGCGCAGGCGAACGGCCTGACGCCGCAGCAGCTCCAGAGCCAACTGGGGCCGAACGGCATCAACGCCTACTTCGTCAGCCTGACCCGCGAGAAGGCCCTCCAGCAGGCCCTGGCGGCGCTGGGCGGCGACGCGACCAGCACGAACGAGGGCAGCACCGACGAGGCCAGCACGGACACCAGCGACCAGACCGCTGGAACGGAGCAGGCCACGACCCAGGAAGCCAGCCAGCCCCAGGCGGGCGAGCAGGCCGGGGAGCAGACCGACGCGGAAGCGCAGCGCAGCGAGTAACCGAGCGCACAAGCGAGAGGCAGAGGGGGCCGTCCACTGGGACATGCCCCCTCTGCCTTTTCCCCGTGCCGCTCCTGCCGGCCCAGCTTGAACCCTGTCCCGGATTCATTGAACAGCTGTTCAAAGAATGCTAGCGTTTCGCCATGACCACTGCTTCCGGGGCTGGCCCTGACCGCCCCTCCCCTGCCGGCCGCCCCAGCCTCGGCATCACGGCGCTGGGAACGTATGTGCCCGAACAGGTCGTCACGAACGCCGACTTCGAGGCGCGGATGGACACCAGCGCCGAGTGGATCGAGAGCCGCACCGGCATCCGCGAGCGCCGCTTTGCCGCCCCCGGCGAGTTCACCTCCGACCTGGGCGTGAAGGCGGTACAGGACCTGCTGGTCCGCGACCCGGACGCGCTGCGGGAGGTGGACGCCGTGATCTGCGCGACCGCCACCCCCGACGCCCTGTTTCCCTCCACCGCCGCCCTGATCGCCGGGCAGGTGGGCCTGGTCGGGGCGGGGGCCTTTGATCTCTCCACCGCGTGCAGCGGCTTCGTGTACGGGCTGAGCATGGCGCAGGGCCTGATTCTGGCGGGCACGGCGCGGCGCGTGCTGGTCGTCGGGGCGGAAGTCCTCTCGCGGCTGGTGGACCAGGACGACCGCAACACCGCCATCCTGTTCGGGGACGGTGCGGGCGCGGCGGTCGTGGGGGAAGTGCCGTCCGGCTACGGCTTCCAGAACTTCGTGCTGGGGGCCGACAGCGCGGGCGGCTCCAGCCTGTACGCCCCCTGCATGGCGGACCGCCTGCCCGGCGGCTTCCCGATGGAGGGGCGGGTGGGCATGAACGGCCGAGAGGTCTTCAAGTTCGCCGTGCGCGTGCTGGGCGACAGCGGCACCCAGGTGCTCGCCCACAGCGGCCTGACCAGCGCCGACGTGGACTGGGTGATTCCGCATCAGGCCAACATCCGCATCATCGAGGCCGCCAACGCCCGCTTCGGCGTACCCATGAGCAAGACGGTCGTGAATCTGGGCCGCTACGGCAATACCTCCAGCGCCACGGTGCCCCTCGCCCTGCGGGAGGCCCTGGACGACGGGCGCGTGCAGGACGGTCAGCAACTGCTGCTGGTGGCCTTCGGCGGCGGCCTGAGCTGGGCCGCGGGCACGTTGAAATGGTGGGGCGGTGCCCCCAGCCTGGGCGCGCGCACTGCCCGCGAGGAGGCGACGGCATGAGTGCCCCCAGAATCGCCGCACCCAAAATAGCGGCACTGTTCCCCGGCCAGGGGTCGCACGCCGTTGGCATGGGCGTGGACATCATCCGGGCCTTCCCGGCGGCACAGGGCGTGTACGTCGTGGCCGAGGACACCCTCCCCGGCCTGCCCGCCCTGATCGAGGGGGGGCCGCTCGACGCCCTGACCCTCACGGCGAACCAGCAGCCCGCGCTCGTGGCCGCGTCGGTCGCCGCCTACCGCGCGTGGCAGGCACAGACGGGCCTGACCCCCGCCTTTGCCGCCGGGCACTCGCTGGGTGAATATTCCGCGCTGGTCGCTGCCGGGACCCTGGCCCTCGCGGACGCGCTGCGGCTCACGCGGCGGCGCGGCGAGCTGATGCAGGAGGCCGTGCCGGTCGGCGTGGGGGCCATGAGTGCGGTGATGGGCGACCCGGATGTGGTGCGGGAAGTCTGCGAGGCGACGCCGAGCATCGTGCAGCCCGCCAACTTCAACGCGCCCACCCAGACGGTCATCTCCGGCGAAAAGGCCGCCGTGGACGCCGCCGCCGCCGACCTCAAGGCCCATGGACTCAAGGCCATTCCCCTCAAGGTCAGTGCGCCCTTCCACTGCGCGCTGATGCAGCCCGCCCAGGACGCGCTGACACCTGACCTGCAAGCCACGCCCTTCGCCCCCTTCGCCTTTCCCGTCTACGCCAACGTGACGGCCGGGGCGAACAGCGACCCCGCCGCCCTGCCGGACCTGCTGGCGCGGCAGATCACGGGGAGCGTGCGCTGGGTGGAAACCATCCGGGCACTCGCGGACGCCGGGGCTGACCTATTCATCGAGTTCGGCCCCGGCACGGTGCTGACCGGCCTGGTGAAGCGGATTCTGCCGGAGGCACGGACCATGAACGTGGGCACGGCAAAGCAGGTCGGGGACTTCGAGTTGTGAATCCCTGGAGACGAGACAGACTGCCGGCGTAGAAGTGAGGTGGGGAAGCGGCAAAGAGCCGTTACTATGGTCATAGAGTGAAAAGGCTCCTGCTTCCCCTGCTTCTGCTTCCCGCGCTCTGCGGCTGCCGTTCCCCGGAGCGGCCACCGACGCCGATTGACTTTCAGAATGACCCGCAGATTCTGAGGGGAAGGTGGAGCGGCCAACTTTCGACCAACGTGACCCTCACGCTGGACCTGACAGCTACCTATAAACAGGAGTCTTTCTACTCGGTGATGGGGACAGGCCAGCTGGGCACCCAGGCGCTGACCGTGGAAGGCAACGTCATGGCAGCCTACAACCACAAGTTCATTCAGCCTCAGACTTCCCCGATTCCGCAAGGCGTCCGCCTCAGGTTGAACGAAGGGCAAGGGGATCAGGAACTCTTTTGCCCCGAATTTCAGGGCACAGCGGGCCAGTCTGTCTGGAAATGCTTTTACCGCAGCGCCGACATGCTCATCGGTCCTTTTGATTTGAAACGAGCCATCTCATGACCCAATCCCAACCCCAGAACATCGCCCTCGTGACCGGCTCCAGCCGGGGCCTGGGCCGCGCGATGGCCCTCGCACTCGCCCAGGCGGGCCACGGCGTGGCCGTCCACTACGGCCGCAACCAGGCCGAGGCCGAGAAGGTGGCCGGGGAGATTCGCGCGCTGGGCGTGCCCGCGCAGGTCTTCGGGGCTGACCTCACGGCCCCCGCGAACGCCGGAACGCTGGTCGAAACGGTCATCCAGGAGATGGGCCGCCTCGACGTGCTGGTGAACAACGCGGGCATCACGCGCGACACGCTCGCCATCCGCATGAAGGACGACGACTGGAACGCGGTGCTGGACACCAACCTGAGCAGCGCCTTCACGGCCAGCCGCGCGGCCATCAAGCACATGATGCGGGTGCGCGCGGGCCGCATCGTCAACATCGCCAGCGTGGTCGGGCTGATGGGCAACCCCGGCCAGGCCAACTACGTCGCCAGCAAGGCGGGCCTGATCGGGCTGACCAAGGCCCTCGCCAAGGAATACGGCGGGCGCGGCATCACCGTGAACGCGGTGGCCCCCGGCTTTATCGAGTCGGACATGACGGCGGGGCTGCCGGAAGACGTGCAGAAGGCCTACCTGGGCAATATCCCCCTCGCCCGCTTCGGCCGGGCCGAGGAGGTCGCCGCGCTGGTCGCCTTCCTCGCCTCCGACGCGGCCGGGTACATCACCGGGCAGGTCATCGGCGTGGACGGCGGGCTGTACCCGCACTGAGCGGCTGAACTTCAGGCGTCCGGCAACACGCCCCATCACTGCCATGGCGCACCTGCTTTGGGCTTCTGAAGTCGCCCTCTCGCCCCCCGCAGGCTGGACCTGACTGGACGCACCCCCTGGGAAACCGGGGGGCTTTCTGTTGCCGCCCGGCTTGAACCCCGTCCAAGCTTGTCCGCAAATGCGGGAAGCGCGTGTAGACTGGCGCAGACTTCAGGATCAAGGAGGAATTCGACATGGCAACTTTTGAAGACGTGAAGGACGTGATCGTCGACAAGCTCGGCGTGGACGCGGACAAGGTGACCCCGGAGGCCCGTTTCGTGGAGGACCTGGGGGCCGACAGCCTGGAAACCGTCGAGCTGATCATGGGTCTGGAAGACCGCTTCGGCATCACCATCAGCGACGAGGACGCGGAGAAAATCCGCACGGTGCAGGCGGCCGTCGACTACATCGGCGCGCAGCAGTAAGGCCGCACAGAGGTCATACAGGTTCAGGCCGGGCGGCGTGGGGCAACACCCTGCACCGTCCGGCCTGTCACGTGGGGCCTGTCGCTTGCTGCCTCCCAGAGGGGAAGTGCGGGCGGCACAGGGAGGGAAGGGGGTCAGCATGACAACCACAGGAATCAAACGTGTGGCGATCACGGGGCTGGGGCCGGTGACGCCCATCGGGACGGGCGCGCAGGCCTTTGCGGAGGCGCAGCGGGCGGGCAGGAGCGGCATCGGGCCGATCAGCCGCTTCGACACGGCGGACGTGGCGAGCAAAATCGCGGGTGAGGTGAATGACGACCTGGGCGAGTACGTGGATGCCCGCGAGGCCCGCAAGCTCGACCGCTACGTGCAGCTCGCGCTGGCGGCGGCGGAACTGGCTGTGCGCGACAGCGGCCTGACCGAGGAGGAGCTGCGCGGCGAACGCACCGGCACCGTGTTGGGCAGCGGCATCGGCGGCGTCAAGACCTTCGAGGACCAGGCGCGGCTGCTGGCCGAACGCGGACCGGGGCGCATCAGCCCGATGTTCATCCCGATGATGATCGCCAACATGTCCACCGGCCACGTCGCCATGCGCTACGGCGCGACCGGCCCGAGCAGCACGGTGGTCACGGCCTGCGCGACCGGCAGCGGGGCCATCGGGGACGCGGCGCGCTACATCCAGCTCGGCCTGGCGGACGTGATGCTGGCGGGCGGCAGCGAGGCGGCCATCACGCCCATCGCCATCGGGGGCTTTTCCAACATGAAGGCGCTGAGCACCCGCAACGACGCGCCGGCCGAGGCCAGCCGCCCCTTTTCCGCCAGCCGCGACGGCTTCGTGCTGGGCGAGGGCGCGGGCGTGGTGGTGCTGGAGGAGATGGAACGGGCGAAGGCCCGCGGAGCCACCATCTACGCCGAACTCGTCGGCTACGGCACCAGCGCCGACGCGCACCACATCACCCTGCCCGCCCCCGAGGGCCGCGGCGCGCAGGTCGCCATGCGGATGGCGCTCGCCACGGCGGGCGTGAACCCGGAACAGGTGGGCTATATCAACGCCCACGGCACCAGCACCCACTTCAACGACCTGCACGAGACGCAGGGCATCAAGCACGTGTTCGGGGAACATGCCCACAAGCTGGCGGTCAGCTCCACCAAGTCCATGACCGGGCACCTGCTGGGCGCGGCGGGCGCGGTGGAGGCCATCGCGGTGGCGCAGGCGCTCAGGGACGGCATCCTGCCCCCCACCATCAACCTCACCGACCCCGACCCGGTGCTGGACCTCGACTACATCCCGGAGGGCGCGCGGGAACAGCAGGTCGAGTATGCCCTGAGCAACTCCTTCGCTTTCGGCGGCCAGAACGCGGCGCTGCTGCTGAAGCGGGTCTGATACGGATTCCGATTGAAGGGTGTTGAAAACACCTGGAAATCCGACCAGAGGGAGAAGGAACAAGGGCGGATTTCGGGAGATGGATGAACAGGCGGTGCCCTCCCGACTGTTCAGGAATTGGACGGAATCCGTTTGAGCGAACCCGGAAGCAGGAGGTCCGGAATCATGCGGTCAGTCGGGCTTTTTGTTGGCTGACCGCTTATGGTTCCGGGCAAGTGGAACCCTGGTCCCGCGTGTTCTGGCTCACCAAACAGGGTAGCCTGGAGACCTCCCGCTCCCCTTTCCCGCCGTCTTCACTTTCAGGTGGTGCCCATGTTCGAAGCCCCCCAGAGGAACCCGACCGCCAAAGAACCGTCCCTGCACCGCCCGCCCCCGTCTGCCCATGACCTGCCTCACCGTGGAACAAAAACGCCCCTGAGGGTCCGGCCACCGCAGCAGCGGCCGCAGCAGGCCCCGGCCGCTCAGACGCACGACAAGACGCAAACTCCACCGGCGGCCCGGGGAGTCATGGGCTTTTTCCGGAAGGAACTGGCGGCCCTCGGCAAGGAGGGCGGCCAGCGCCTCGACCACCTGCGGGAACAGGGGCACAACATCGCGGTTCGTGCCCAGGCCTTTGCCCGAAACCCGGTCAAGGCCCTGGGCAACGGGGCGAGGGGCATGCCCGCGGAGCTGTGGAAAAAGACCGTGGGGGTGGGCCATTTTGCCCATGAGAAGCTCAACCAGTTCAAGAAGTGGTACGCCACCCCGGAGGGCAAGGCGAAGTTCTGGAAGGGCGTGGTTCTGGCCGGGGTCGGGGTCGCCACGGTCGCCAGCGGCGGCGCGCTCACGGCTCCCGCACTGGCCCTGGCGGCCGGGGTGAGCGCCGTGGGCGGCATCGGCGCGCAGGTGGCCGAGAACGCGGTCTACAACGCCGCTGCCAGGGCCAAGGCGCGCAAGGACAGGACCTACACCTACAAGGCCCGCAAGACGTTTCAGAACGTCACGGCCAGGAGCATCGCCGTGGATGCGGCTGTGGGCGGCCTGGGCGGCCCCTTTGCAAAGTTCGCGGGCAAGGCCCTGGTGGGCAGTGGGGTCGCCCTCGGCAAAGGAGCTGTCCCCCTGGTCAAGGGGCTGGGTTCGCTGGGCAAGGGTGCGGCGGGCGCGGTGGGCCAGCGCCTCGTGCCGGCTGGTGCCAAAAAGGCCCTCCAGACCGCCGGGCAGTTCGGGAAACAGAAGGTCCTCGACCCGCTCGCAGAACTCGGCAAACCTATAGCCAGGTTCGGCAAGGAACACCTGCTCGACCCCACCCTGAAAAACGGCAGGAAGCTGCTGGACGGCGCGCGGGACCTCGCCGGGGAGGCCGGGAAAAAACTGGCCCCGGTTGGGCGCGGCGCTGAGCAGTTGCTGCTGAAACAGATCCGGGCGGTGGGCCGCTTCGCCAGGAACGCCTCGGGCAAGGTGACGGCGTACGCCAGGGAAGGGATCAAGTCTGGCCGCAAGCTGGACCGCCGCGCCCTGACCCGCCTGAAGCTGGCGGCCAGGAAAAATCCCGCGACCAAACTCGCCCGGCAGCTTCGGGACGGGGTGGACGACCTGGGCAACCGCGTCAGCAAGCGCCTTGTGGCGGGCAAGGTCAGGGCCGCCGACACCCTCGACAGCCTCAAGGGCAACATCGGGGGCAAATTCGGTCAGTCCGGCATCGCCCAGTACGCCCGCAACCTCAAGGACACGACGGTCAAGCGCCTCGACAAGATCGTCATGGACAATCCAGGCGGCGACTATGCCAAGGCGATCACGCAGTTCCGGGCCAGCGGCACGGCCATCCGCACCCACCTCCAGAAAGTCTGGGGCGAGGCCAGCCAGGACCTGAACAAGGACCTCAGCCGCCTGCTGGGCCGCCACGGCAGCGTTCAGGCCGATTTCAGGAACCTGGCCCAGAAAGGCAACCGGGAACTCTACGATCAGGAAGTGGAAAAAGCCCGGCAGCTCGCCACCGGGCGGCTGCGCGACAAGGTGCAGCAGGACTATGAGACGGCCAGCCTCGCCCGGCAGCAACGGGGAGGAAGACCGACCACAGAAGCAGAAATGGCTGTTATTCGCGCCGACGCAGCGAAAGCCGCCGAAGACGCAGTGGTTCAAAGTGCAGACCATCTCACCCGCGAGGCCGAGAAGTTTGTGGCAAGGCATCACAGCACCGTGCTGGAGCAGGCTGCCCTCCGGGTTCAGGCCACCGAGGGCGCTCAGAAGGCGGCCGAATATTACTTCGGCAAGAATTCAGGGCAAAAAGGCCTGCTGGAAAAGACGGGCATGGCGATGACGGCCCCCTTCCGCAAGGTCGTCAACGAACGCACCGAGAAATACGAGAAGTTCGTCAAGGCCCTCCGGAGCAGTACGCCCATGTCCTCCGTGACCCTGCTGGGCACAGAAGCCGTGACAGAGCAGACGCAGAAGGAGTTGACCAAGCGTCTGGGCGAATCTGTCGAACCCTGGGCAGATGAGTTCAAGGGCGAGCCGAAGAAGCCCAGGAAGGCGACGGCGGAAGACGGCTCGGTGGTCCTGGGTATCTTCGACAAAGCCTTTGAGGACGTCCTGCCCCCCCTGCCGCAACTGGATGACTTCCAGAACAAGCTGGAAAAAGACCTCAACATGAAAGAGGACGAGTAATGTTCGGCTTGTTCAAAAAGAAGCGGGCCGAGGAGCCTCATCTGAGACAGGGTGTGGAAGTCGGGGAGATGCTCCAGGGACCTATCGAAACAATCGAAATATTGTCCAAACTGGATAGCAACATAAGCAACTTTAAAAGGTGCAACGACATAACCTTTTGCTTCGCTTATAATAATCTGATTATTGAAGCCGACAGCATCAAGAATCTCTCGGAGCTTTCTCTCCTTGTAAGGATAAGGGAATGCCGCATCAGTAGTTGCAAAACCATCCCAGAGAAAGCCCTCGCTTATCGGTGCATTGACCATGTTTGCTTCAAGGTGCCGGGTGTTCGGGCCTTTTTCGATCCTGCTACCGGTGAGCTTATGATCGGCGTTCAATCTGATGGCTTCTTTGACCAGTACCGCGCCGATACCCTCATTGACATCGCCCTCAATATGCTAGAGAGGGGCGTCATGGAAGCACGCTCCTACCTCGGCCTCCCGACTCAGGAGGTGGAGCCGGTTCAGGTGGACCAGTGGGACGGTGGCTACCACTTCGGCGGCTTCAGCACCTACCGCAATGCCCAGGAAGCCTTCGTGGCTTACATGGTTAAAAAGAAACAGTGCGAGGAAATTGGCCGGGAAGGGAATATGATCTTCCTACAATCTGGTCCAGTGCGCTATGCCGTTCGGGCTTTTGGTTGGCCCAACGGTTACATGGTCGGTACATCCACCCCCGGCTTTAAACATGCCTACCAGGATGACGAACGTTATGTTCGCATTCAGGAACGGCTGGCACAGGACATCCACAAGCCGCACGATCAGGATCCGAGGAGTGTTCCCATGAATTTCCGGGATCCTAGACGCTCTACCATCGCCTACTTCCAGCCCGACGGGACCTTCGTGCTGGGTGAGTATGGATTTGCCAACACCCGCAGCAACGAGAACGACAAGGCATTCGGTGGGGTCGCAACGGCCCAGATGATAAACGTCTTTTACATGACTTACCTTGCCGAGGAGTTGCCGGAAGACCTGTACTCGGACACGGCGAGCAGCTCTGAGCCTCACCAGCCCGCAGAGGCATTGAAGGGGGAGTGAACCCAGTGGCAAAAGGAACGCCCATCAAGCTGGCCCAGGAGGCGAGTGCCAAGGCTGCCAGGGCCAAGAGGCAGACCGGGAATCCGCTGAAGGCGGCGCTGGAGGCCCAGGGCTTCACGGTGGAGGAGGCGGGGGAACTCGGCCTGCGCTTCCAGTACGAGGGGGGAACGTATTACCTGCCGCCCTCGGGAGCGGACACGGAATTTTTTCACCTGCTGTTCCCGAATTTCTGGGAACTGGAATCGGATGAGGAGTTCGGGCGGGCGCTGGTGGCCTGTGACGCGGTGAACCGTGAGGCCAAGCTGGTCAAGCTGCACACCGCCGAGGGGGACGTGTGGGCCGGGGTGGAGGCGCTGCACGACTCGCCAGAAGCGTTCATCACGCATCTGCCCCGCTACCTCTCCTATGTCCAGGAGGCGGTGCGGGTCTTCCGTGACGCGATGCTGGCCCAGGGAGAGGAGCAGGTGGAGGAGCAGGCGGACGACAGCCAGGAAGCCCAGGAGCACGCCGAGACGGCCCGCTGAAGGGAGACGCCGCGGGGCGGGAGCCGCCGCCGGGGCCTGCTGGTCGTGGGTGCGGCCGGGCAGGCTTCCTTTCTGTCCCGTCTGCTAGGCTCGTGGCAGGCCCGTCACGGTCAGCCCTGACCTGGACCTGACGTGCCCGCCGTTTCCTTCTGCGAGGTCTGACCGTGCCTGCCGAGACATCTCCCCCGCCCGCCTCCGAACTGTCCGTCTCCCCCACCCGGAGCACGCGGCGCAAGAAGTCTGCCCGCGGCGCTGCCGTTCCCAGCCAGAGCGGGCGGACCTTCAGCACCGTCGCCAACCCGGACAGCCCCTTCCTGAACCGGGAGCTGTCCTGGCTGGCCTTTAACGAGCGGGTGCTGGCCGAGGCGCGGGACGAACGCAATCCGCCCCTGGAACGTCTGAAGTACGCGGCCATCTGCGGCAGCAACCTCGACGAGTTCTTCATGGTGCGCGTGGCGGGCGTTCACCGGCAGATCGCGGCGGGCGTGAACACCCCCAGTCCCGACGGCCTGCTGCCGCGCGAGACGCTGGAACTGGTGCGGCAACGGACCCACATCATGCTGCGCGAGATCGAGAAGGCGGCCCGCCGGACCCTCAAGGACCTGACGGCCCAGGGCGTGCGGCTGGTGCGGGTGGCGGACCTGGGCAAGCGGGCGCGGGCCACCCTGCGCGAGCATTACCTCTCGGAAATCCAGCCGGTGCTGACGCCGCTGGTCGTGGACCCCAGCCATCCCTTTCCGTACCTCAGCAACCTCAGCCTGAATCTGGCCGTGCTGCTGGGCAGCGGCGAGGGCGAGGAACCCGACTTCGCGCGGGTCAAGGTGCCGGTGGGCGTGCTGCCGCGCATCGTGACCGTGGGCGACAGCCTGCTGCTGCTGGAGGACGTGATCGCCGCACACCTGGGCGACCTGTTCAAGGGCCGCACCGTGCTCGCCGCCCACACCTTCCGCGTCACCCGCAACACCGATTACGAGTTCGAGGAGGAGGAGGCCGAGGACCTGCTCGCCACCATCGAGGACGGGTTGCGGCGGCGGCGCTTCGGGTCGGCGGTGCGGCTGGAGGTGATGGGGGACACGCCACCGGGCATCATCACCTTCTTACAGGAGCGGCTGCGGCTCGCGCCCGAGGACATCTTCACGCTCGAAGGCCCGCTGGGCACCGCCGACCTGATGGGCCTGCCGGTGGACCGCCCGGACCTCAGCTTCCCGCCCTATGCCCCCGCCGTCCCCGACCTCGACGGTGACGAGGAAAATGGCGTGTTCGACACGCTACGCCAGGGCGACGTGCTGCTGCACCACCCCTACGACGGCTTCACGAACGTCCTGAACTTTCTGGAGGAGGCCGCGCGCGACCCGCGGGTGCTCGCCATCAAGCAGACGCTCTACCGCACCGGCGACGACCCCCGGCTGCTGGGGGCGCTGCGCACCGCCGCCGAGAACGGCAAGCAGGTGGTGGCCCTGATCGAACTCAAGGCCCGCTTCGACGAGCAGCGCAACATCTCGTGGGCCAGGAAGCTGGAACGGGCCGGGGCGCACGTGGTCTACGGCATGGCGGGCCTCAAGACCCATGCCAAGGTCACGCTGGTCGTGCGGCGGGAAGAAGGCGGCCTGCGCCGGTATGTGCACATCGGCACCGGCAACTACAACCCCAAGACGGCCCGGCTGTACACCGACCTGAGCCTGCTGAGCGCCGACCCCGACCTGGGGACCGACGCATCCGAGCTGTTCAATCACCTGACCGGCTATGCCGAGGCCGGTTACACCCGCCTGCTGGTTGCGCCAGACACCGCCCGCAGCGGCTTCGAGGCCCTGATCGACCGCGAAATCGAGCACGCGCAGGCGGGCCAGGACGCCTGGGTGCGTGTCAAGGTCAACCAGCTCACTGACCCCGGCATGATCGAGGCGCTGTACCGGGCCTCGCGCGGCGGCGTGCGGGTCGAGCTGATTCTCCGAGGCGTGTGCTGCCTGCGCCCCGGTGTGTCCGGGTTATCCGAACACATCCGGGTGCATAGCCTGCTGGGCCGGTACCTGGAACATGCCCGCATCTACGCCTTCGGGGGGGGCGGCAGCCCCGAGGTCTACCTGGGCAGCGCCGACTGGATGAGCCGCAATCTCGACCGCCGCGTCGAGGTGATCGCCCCGGTCCTGGACGACCGCCACCGTGACCATCTGCTGCGACTGCTGGACACCGAGTGGGCCGACGAGCGCGGCTCCTGGGAACTGGGGGCCGACGGCGTGTACATCAAGCTGCCCGGCGATTTCAGCGCCCAGCAGGCCTTTGCCGACGCCCGGCATCCGGGGTAAGGGCGGGAAAAAGAAGAACGGGGACGCAGCCATATAACTGTGTCCCCGTCGGGCAGTGCTTCTCTAATTCAGTTACCGAAAATGCCGTAATCGTTCGGTCCCTGCGTTGTGGACGCAGGCTTAAAGATGCCATAGTCATTCGGCCCCGCCTGAGCAACCGAGAGAGCGACTACCGCAACAACCGCCAGCGCCTTCACAACTTTTTTAAGGGTCATGGGCTACTATAACACCTACGCAATGACTCTTGACGTAGAGCGGCTCCGGGAAGTTCAGGCTCATTTTGAGGCAGGCCGGTATGACATGGTCATCTCGCGCCTGACCCACCCTCTCCCGCGCACGCCAGACGAGTGGCGAATGCTCGGCATGTCATATATGGGGAGTGGACGCTTTGCCGAGGCCGAACTCCCGTTGATGCGGTCGAGCGAGTTGGGAGACGATGAGGCCCGCGTCGAGTACGGCAATCTGCTGCGCCTCCAGGGGCGCTTTGCAGAGGCCATCCGGCACTTCGAGGTCATCGCGCCCGAGCTGACGGGCGAACTGGCGCTGCGTGCCCTGCGCTGGTGGGGAACGGCAGAGTTTCAGGCAGGCCAGATGGCGGAGGGGCTGGAACGCTGCGAGCGAGCCTGGCGGGGTTACATGGCTCTGGGGGACGACGAGCTGATCGGGCGGGTGACCCAGACCGTGGCCCAGATGCTCGTCAATGTGGGTGAGATGCCCCGCGCCCAGCATCTCTATCAGGAAGCGTTGCGGCTGCTGCCGACGCACCGGACGCCTATCGCCCGCCTGTCCGCGCTGACCGGACTGGCGAATGTCCAGGTGCTGACGGGGGACTTCACGGGGGCACGCGCCACGCTGGCGCAGGGCTGGGAGGCGCTGACACACACGAACGCGCTGACGCCCCGCGCACACCTGCTGGGCATCGAGGCTGAGCTGCATTACCTCACGGGAGATCAGGGGGCGCACCTCCAGGCCCTTCAGAACCTGCGCGCGCTGGCCGAAACCACCCAGGACTTCGAGCTGCTGACCTGGACGGCGACCCGGCTGGCCGACCTGTACAGCCGCCAGGGCGAGCATGGGCGGGCGCTGGAGGTGCTGCTGGACCTCGCCCCCAAAGCCACCCACCCCGCCGTGACCATGACGCGCGGCGTGCTGCTGCGGCGCAGGCAACACCACGTGCAGGCTGCCGACCACCTGAGCCGGGCGCTGGAGTCCGCGGGGCTGGGGGAGCAGCAGCGCGTGCGTGCCCTGCTGCATCTGGCCGAGGCACAGGCCGGGCAGGGCGACGAGGCGGGAAGCCGGGACACCCTCCGGGCGGCCCTGGCGGCGCTGGTGAGTGCGCGCGACCGGATGCTGTACCGCCCCGACATCCAGGAACTCACCAATCTGGTGCAGCGTGCCCTGCTGGACCCGGACCTCGCGCCGGACATGCAACTGGTGCTGGAAAAACTGGCCGTGCCCGAGACGGGGAACCGCAGCGAGGCCGCGCAGACGCTGAACCTGCGCGTCTCGACGCTGGGCCGGGCCGAGGTGGAGCGCGGGGGCGAGCGGGTGCCGCTCAGCCTGGAGGGCAGCGTGCTGACGCTCACCTACCTCGCGCTGCATCCGGGCCACACCCGCCGCGAACTGGAGGCGACCATCTATCCCGACCGCGACCCCAGGACCGCCGGAGACTACTTCCGGGCGGTGTTCCGCGAGTTGCGGGTGCGGCTGGGGCCGGAGGTACTGCACATGGAGGGCAGCCCCAAGCAGCCCCGCTACCGCCTGGGACCGGACGTGCATGTCCAGCTGGACGTGACCGAACTGCGGGAGGCGCTGGAGGCCGGGGACCTGCCCCGCGCGCTGGCCCTGTACCGGGGGCCTTTCCTGCCGGGCCTGCGGATGGAAAGCGAGTGGGCCGAGGAATTGCGCGAGGAACTGCGCGTGCTGCTCACGCTGGAACTGCGAGAACGCCTGAACCAGGCCCGCGAGGAAGGCGACCTGCGCCGCGCCCTGCTGCTGACCAACGAGTTCCTGCGGGTGGACCCCTACGACCTCCAGGTGCTGGAAACCCGCGTGGAGCTGGCGCGGCAGGTCGCCACCCCGCAGGAACTCGCCCGCTACGTGGTGGAACTCCACCGCATGAAGCTGTAGCCGGGCGGCCCATGTCCCCCGCCGAGCGTCCCTTCCTCACCCCCCCGAACCCGGAAGGTGAGGCCCCGTCCGGCGCGGTGCCGGAGGCCCTGTTCGACCTCGCCGTGAACCGGGCGGACGCGGCGCTGCGGGGTCTGCGCCCCGGTCATCCGGCACCCGCCCTCGCCGCCTGGCACGCCCGCACCCGCTTTGCCCGCCGCGTGCCCCTGGCCGCCGTGGCCGAGGCCCTGGCCCGGAAACCCGCCGCCCCCGGCGAGTGGCACTGGGCGGGCGGGCCGGGGGGCGGCTGGGTGGCGGGGAAGGCCCCATTTCCGTAGGGGTCGAAGAATGTGCCCTGGGCAAGCCACACGCTACAGGTGGCGAGCCACGGTTTCCGCCGCCACCCGCACCGCCCGCGTGATTTCCTCCTGCGGCAGATAGGGCAGTGCCGGGCGGTCCTCCGGCACGGCGAGGGCCACCTCGGCGTTGGCGGGCACGTGCAGAAAGCCGCAGGGCACCCCGGCGCGGCCCGCGGAGGCGAGCCGGTGCAGGGCGTGGTACATCACGAAGTTGCAGACGTACAGGCCCGCTGTGTTGCTGATGTCGCCGGGAATGCCCGCCCCACGCCACGCCTCCAGAATGGCGCGCAGGGGCAGGGTGCTGAGGTAAGCCGCGGGGGCCGAGGCGTCCGCGTGGGCGGGCTGGTCGCGGTACACCTGCCCGGCATTGTCGGGAATCACGAAGTCCATCACGTTCAGGGCGACCCGCTCCAGCGTCACCTGTGGGCGGCCCGCCGCCAGGCCCGTGAGCAGCACCCCGTCCGGCTGATGGGTGTCCAGCAGGGTGCCGAGTGCGCGGGCCGCCGCGTGCGGCTCGACAGGCAGCAAGGCCGACCGGACGCGCGTGCCGCCCACCGCGAGGCCGTCCAGGGCCTCCGCGGCCTGGGCGCTGGGATTGACGGGGTGAGTATGAAATGGCTCGAAGCCGGTCAGGAGCAGGGTGGGCATGGGGAGAGGATAGGGCGGCGCTCCGTTGCGTTGCCGCATGTCCCAGGCGGCCACTCCACTGCGCGTCGTCCCAGGACGGTCTCCCTGGGAAAGCTGCCGCCTCGCGCAGTTCCCCACGCGCCACACAGGTATGCTCGCCCTGTGCCGGAACTGCCCGAGGTCGAGACGACGCGCCGCAAGATCGAGCCGCTGCTCGCGGGGCGCACCATCCTGAACATCACCCACGACGCGCCGCACCGCTACCGCGACACGCACCTCGCGCAGGGTCGCCGGGTCAGCGGGCTGTCGCGCCGGGGCAAGTACCTGCTGCTGCACCTGGCTGCGCCCGACGCCCCCGAGGAGATGCCCCACGACCTCGAACTGATCGTGCATCTGGGCATGACGGGCGGCTTCCGGCTGGAGGAAGGACCGCACACCCGCGTCACCCTCACGACCGATGCGGGAAAGCTCTACTTCAACGACCCGCGCCGCTTCGGCAAGATGGCGGTGGTTCCGGCGGGCGAGTACCGGGGCATGCCCACCCTGACGGGGATGGGACCGGAACCGCTCGGGGACGACTTCCGCGAGGAGGAGTTCGCCCGGCTGGCGGCGCAGGCCGGGGCCGTCAAACCCTGGCTGCTCTCGCAGAAGCCCGTGAGCGGCGTGGGTAACATCTACGCCGACGAGAGCCTGTGGCGCGCCCGCATCCACCCCGCCCAGACCCACCTCACGCGGGAGGAGGCGGGCCGCCTCTACCACGCCGTCCGCGAGGTGATGGCCGAGGCGGTGGAGGCGGGGGGCAGTTCGCTGGGCAACGGCTCGGGCAACTACCGCCAGCACGACGGCGACGTGGGATTCTTCCAGGGACGGCACGCCGCGTATGGCCGGGGGGGTCAGCCCTGCCCCCGCTGCGGCACCGACATCCGCAAGGTGGTGCTGGGGCAGCGGGGCACGCATTTCTGCCCGGAATGCCAGCCCTTGCGCGCGGAAGGCGGAAGGCAGAAGGCCGATGGCTGAATCCCGCCTTCTGCGTTTTGCCTTCCGCCTTCTGCCCTCCGAAGGAGCCTCCCATGCCTGACCTCACCGCCCTGCGCCTCTCCTACACGCGCGGGGAGCTGCGCCGCGCCGACCTTGACCCCGACCCGCTGCGGCAGTTCCAGGGCTGGCTGGACGAAGCCCTGAGCGCGGGCCTGCGCGAACCCTACGCGCTGAGCCTCGCCACCGCCGACGCCGCCGGGCGGCCCAGTGTGCGCACGGTCCTGCTGCGCGGCGCGGACGAGCGCGGGCTAACCTTCTACACCAACTACGAGAGCCACAAGGGCCACGACCTGAGCGAGAACCCGCGGGCGGAGATGCTCTTCTTCTGGGCTGAGCTGGAGCGGCAGGTGCGCGCCTCCGGCCCGGTCGTGCGTGTGCCGGAGGAGGAAAGTACCGCCTACTTCCACGCCCGCCCGCGTGAGAGCCAGCTCGCCGCCCACGCCAGCGACCCCCAGAGCGCGCCGATCGCCAGCCGGGAGGCGCTGGAAGCGAAGCTGGCCGCGTTCCACGACCGCTACCCCGAGGGCACGCCCGTGCCCAAGCCCGACTTCTGGGGTGGCTACCGCGTGCAGGTGCAGGAGTGGGAGTTCTGGCAGGGCCGCGCGAGCCGCGTGCATGACCGCTTCCGGTACGTGCGGGAGGGCGAGGGGTGGCGGGTGGATCGGCTGATGCCGTAGAGGGGGGATGAGGGTTGAGGAAAATCGGCGCGAGAGCGAATGCCAGTGCCCCTGCCCCCTCATCCCTCAAGACCCATCACTCATCACTGACCCCGCAACTTCCCCGCCCTTCACCGCGTACTCCCCATCAGGAGGACCCTCTGAATATGGATTTCTACCTGCTGTGCCTGATCGTGGGGGGCGGTCTGCTGGCCGCGTCGCTGCTGGGGGGGCATCACGGCGACCCCGGCGGGCACGGCCTGGACCATACCTCCGATACGCACAACGGCGGCGCGGGCGACCTGGCCTCGTGGTTCTCGCTGCGGGCGCTGGTGAGCTTCGCGGCCTTTTTCGGGCTGGCGGGCGTGGTGGGCGGCGCGGCGGGGCTGACGGGCGCGGGGCGGCTGGTGGTGGCGCTGGTCACGGGGGGGGTGGTGGGGGCCTTCACGGCCGTCGCCTTCCGGCTGGCGCGGGCGCGCGGTGAGGTGAGCGGCGCGGCGACGCGGCTGACGGGCCGCACGGGCCAGGTGCTGGTGCCGCCTGCGCCGGGCCGCCCCGGCAAGGTGGCGCTGACCGTGGGCGGGCAGATTGAGCATATCCTCGCGCGCAGCGACGACCCGCTGCGGGCGGGGGACGCCGTGATCGTGATCGGCACCGAGGCGGGCGTGCTGGACGTGAAGGCGTGGGACGGGCGCGGGGCCTGATTCCCGCGGGCAAAACGAGGAGGCAAGGAACGTGGTACTGACCGGAACACTGATTACCGCCGCGCTGATTCTGCTGGGCATCATCGTGGTGATCGCCCTCATCCAGAACTTCCTGATCGTGGTGCCGCCCAACAAGGTGCTGGTGATCTCGGGCCGCAGCCGCCGCACCGACGAGGGCGACACGGTGGGCTACCGCGTCATTCGCGGCGGGCGGGCCTTCCGCATCCCGGTGCTGGAAAAGGTGTCGTGGATGGACCTCACGACCATTCCGCTGGACCTGAGCATCGAGAACGCCTACTCCAAGGGCGGCATTCCGCTCAAGATTCACGCGGTCGCCAACGTGAAGATCAACGCGCAGGAGCCGCAGCTCAGTAACGCCATCGAGCGTTTTCTGGACGTGCCGCGCGAGAGCGTCACCACCATCGTCCGCGACACGCTGGAAGGCAACCTGCGCGGCGTGGTGGCGACCCTGACGCCCGAGGAGATCAACGAGGACCGCCTGCGCTTCGCGGAAGCCCTGATCGAGGAAGCCGAGCACGACATGAACAACCTCGGCATCAAGCTCGATACCCTCAAGATTCAGAACGTGACCGACGTGGGCGGCTACCTCGATTCCATCGGCCGCCGCAAGACCGCCGAGGTGCTCAAGGAGGCCCGCATCGCGGAGGCCGAGCGCAACGCGGAAGCGACGCAGGCCGAGGCGCAGGCCCAGCAGCGCAGCCAGGTCGCGCAGGCCATCAGCCAGCAGGCCATCATCGAGGAACAGAACAAGCTGGAAGTGCGCCGCACCGAACTCGGGGCCATCCAGCTCTCGCGCCAGAACGAGGCCACCGTGCAGTCCGAGCTGGCGAAGGTCCGCGCCACCCAGAACTTCGAGCAGGAACAGGCCGCACTGGAAGCCTCCCTGCGCCAGCGCCGCGCCGAGGCCCAGCGCCAGGCCCGCATGGTGGAAGCCCAGCAGAACGCCGAGGCCGCCGAGGTGGAGGCCCAGGCGAGGCAGCGCGCCACCATCGCCCAGACCACCGCGCAGCAGGCGATCCTGGAGCGCGAGAACGAACTCCGCATCCGCAAGGCCGAGCTGGAGGCCATCTCCGCCGCCCGCGAGAACGAGGCCAAGGTGACGGCCGAGCAGGCCCGCGTGGTGGCCGAGCAGCAACTGGAGCAGGAGCGGGTGGTGCTGAACCAGAAACGCCTGGAGGCCGACGTGGTGGCCCCCGCCCGCGCCCGGCGCGAGGCCGAGCTGCTGGCCGCCCAGGCCGCCGCCGCGCCCATCATTGAGGAGGGCCGCGCCAAGGCCCAGGCCGTGGCCCTGATGGTGGACGCCTTCCGCCAGGCCGGGCCGGAGGGCGAGCGCGCCTACGTGCTGAACATGCTGCCCGGCATCGTCGAGCAGTTCGCCCAGAGCGTGCAGGGGATGCAGATCGACAAGCTGACCGTGATCGACTCCGGGAACGGGCAGGCCAGCCGCAGCGCCGTGCAGACCCTGCCCGCCAATATCATCGGCCTGGTCGAGCAGGTGGAGAACGCGACCGGCGTGAACCTGCTGAGCCTCCTCCAGAACCGCGCGGCACCGAAGGGCAATGGCGCGAGCGCCGTGCAGCCCCCGACCCCCGCGACCAAGACGGACGCCTGAAGCCAGGGCACAGAAAACCCAGGGGGAGGAGTGGCCTGCGTGCCCTCCTTCCCCGGCCGCTGTAAGAATCCGGTGTGGCAGCTCACATTAGGCTGCCCGCGTGACCATGCCAGCCGCCCCCGCGGTCCCCGCCATCGAGGTGCGTGGCCTGCACAAGAAGTACGGGCCACACGCCATCCTGCACGACATTGACCTGACGGTGCAGCCGGGCGAGGTGTACGCCCTGACCGGCCCCAACGGCGCGGGCAAATCCACCCTGATCCGTACCGTGACTGGCCTCGCCTTTCCCGACAGCGGCGAGGTGCGGCTGCTGGGGCAGGATGTCCACACCCACGGTTCCCGCGCCCGCGCGCACCTGGGCGCGGTGGTGGAGGCCCCCGCCCGCTTCTACCCGCAGTTCACCGGCACGCAGAACCTGCGGATTCACGCCGACCTCGCCGCCATGACGCCGGGGGGACAGCGGCCCGGCCGCGATCGCATCCGCGAGGTGCTGGCGCTGCTGGAACTCACCCGCATGGCGGACCGCAAGGTCGGGGAATACTCGCTGGGGCAGCGGCAACGGCTGGGCGTGGCGAGCGCCATCCTGGCCGGGCCGCAGGTGCTGATTCTGGACGAGCCGACCAGCGGCCTGGACGCGCTGGGCATCGGGCTGATTCACCGCATCGTGACCAGCCTGGCCTCGGGCGGCTGCGCGGTCGTGCTGAGCACACACCACCTGCACGAGATTGCCACCTACGCGCACACGGTCGGCATCCTGAGTGCCGGGCGGCTGGTGGACACCGTGGACCTGCGCGCCCGGCGGGCCGCCTACCGCTTCCGGGTGGACGACCCGGTGGGGGCGGCGGGCTGGCTGGAGCGGCTGCCCACGGCCTCCCAGGTGGGCACCCGCACGCCCTACGTCATCGCCCACCTCGGCAGCGAGGCGCAGGTGCCGGGCGCACTGGCGCACCTCGCCGCCGGGGGCTTCCAGGTGTACGAGGCCAGCCCCGACCACTTCGACCTGTACGAGTACTACCGCGCCCGTGTGGAGCAAGCCTGATGAGTCCCCGTCTCCTGCCCTGTCTCCCGATAGCCCGCCCGCCCCTGCTGCCCCGCCGGGAGGTGGCCCCGTGCTGACCCTGGTCCGGCTGGAGTTCCGCAAGCTGCTGGGCATGCGCAGTGCCCGCCTGGCGCTGCTGGTGTGTCTGCTCTCGCCGCTGCTGTGGCTGATCGCGCCGCGCCTGAGTGCGCTCTTGCAGGTCGCGCTGGTGAGCGGCTGGCAGCTTCCCGCCGTCAGCCTGGGCGTGCTGGTGCAGTTTCTGCTGCCGCTCTTCATCGCCGTGACCTGCGCGGAGATGATCGGGGCAGAGGTCAGCCAGGGCACGCTCGCGCCGCTGCTGCTGCGCCCGGTGGACCGCACCCGCATCCTGACCGCCAAGCTGATGGCCGCGCTGCTGTACCCGGCCCTCCTGATCGCCGCGCTGGTGGCCGGGTCGCTGCTGGCGGGCCTGGGCCTCGGCCTGGGCGGCTTCACGGGCGGCACCGGCCTGGGACCGGGCTATTTCGTGGGGGTGGGGGCACTGAGCAGCGGCGAGGCACTGGCGCAGGTGCTGCGCGGCAGTGTGCTGGCCGCCGTCATGCTGATGCCGGTCGCGGCGCTGTCGCTGCTGTTCGGCGTGCTGTATCTGAACACCGCCGCCGCTGCCCTCGCCACGCTCGCCACCCTCAACATCATGCGGCTGCTGGTCGTGTTTCCCGAGGGCATCCAGCGCCTGCTGCTGACCAGCCACTTCGACCTCTACGCCCGCCAGGACAGTGTGCTTCAGGGCCTCGTGCTGCTGCTGATCTACACGGCGGGGTTCGGGTTGCTGGCGATCTATGCGTTTGACCGGCGGGACGTGTAGGGGGTGAGGAGTCAGTGGTTAGTAGTGAGTGGTGAGTGGAAAAAGGCGGCGGAAGCGGGAAGCGCCCGCCAAAGCATCCACTGACCACTCCCCACTGACTCCTTACCCCAGGCTCTTGACCGTGTAGCTTGCCCGCGAGGTCCCCAGGTCCACCTCGAAGGACTCGCCCACGCGCCGCCCCAGCAGCGCCTTGCCGACCGGGCTGTCCTCGCTGACCTGGGTCGCGCCTTCCGCGAGGGCGTCGACCTCCACGGCGCTCACGAGCTGGACGCGCAGTTCGCGGCCTTGCTGCGTGTCTTGCAGCACCACCACCGACCCCAGGGTGACCTCCGAGCCGCCCTGGGGATCTTCTACGATCACGGCGCGGGCCAGCACGTCCTCCAGTTCCTGAATGCGCGCCTCCATGGCGGGCAGGTCGTTCTGGAACTGGGCGGCCTGAAGACTGCGGTCTTCCAGGTCCATCGCGTCGTCGAGGCTCACGGCCATGCTGGTTACCGCCTCGTCGCGGCGTTGCCGTTCCTTCTGGAGCGTTTCCTCCAGGCGCTGGTGGCCCTCTGCCGTCATCTGAATCTCGTCTGCCATGTCTGCCATCTGCCGCTCCTCCCCTCCCGGTCCTGTGCGCGGGGTTGGCCCCCGGCGCGCTCTGCCGGACCCATGCCTGGGCACGTCACTGTAGAAAGTCCGGCGCAGGCGTCCGTGATAGGCAGCTCAAGGTTTGCCCCGGGTGACTGCCGATTCGCGGCTTTCCCAAGATTTCTTTACCTGCCCGCCGCACCGCCGCACCCCGGCCCGCTCTAAGTTGGGAGGCAGTCGCCGGGGCAATATCCGCCCCGCCAGCAGACGCACAGGAGGAACCATGACGCAAGGGCGCAAGGAAGACCAGAACGCAGCCAACGGCGCGGACCAGAATGGCAGCAACAACGAGCAGGACACCCGGCAGGACGCGGACGTGACCGGGCCGCTCACGCAGGACTACAGCCTCCCCGAGGACAACGACCCGGCCAACCAGGACGACCAGTCCAACGCCGCCGCGATTCATGAAACCCAGGACGAGGAGCAAGGCGACCTCCAGAGGTCGGGCGACGTGACCGGGGGCCGCCCCCACACGGGCAGCGACGCGCTGGCGGGCACGGGCCTGGCGATCGACGACGGCATCGACCCCTCGCTGCGGACCGAGATGCTCGACAACGCCGTGGCCTACATGCCCGACAGCCCGCCCGCCCGCGTGAACGACGAGCCGGGCTTCGACGACGGCATGGTCAACAGCATCTCCGACTTCAGCGTGGTCACGCCCGAGAACCCCGGGGGCACCACCCGCCTGGCCGACCCCAGCAACGATGCGGGCGGCGAGGTCAAAGGCCCGCGCGTGGGCGGCTCCGGCGGCATCGACGGCGGCCCGCCCCGGACCCGCCCCCTGCCCGGCACCGAGGAGGAATAACCCCACGCCCCGTGTGGCCTGCCCGGAAAGCCAGGTGGGAAAGCCCAGGTGGGAAAGCGAAGAGGCCCCGGACGACGAATCCGGGGCTTTCTTCTCTCAGCTTCCCGCAAAAACCAGGCAGGAGGTCTGTTGTCCAGGCGAGGCACGGCGCGCCTCCCTGCTTCTGTGCCTCCTTGTTCTGCGCCTACTTGTTCTGCGAGAGCCGGTCCAGCACCAGGCGGCTGACACTCTTGAGCGTCTCGAAGACGCCGCCGCCGGTGTGCGCGGTCGCCTCGAAGAGGGTGAGTTCCTTTTTGGGGTCGATCACGGCCCGGATCATCTCGACGGGGAGGGCACCCTCGATGTCGCGCTTGTTGACTTGCAGCACGATCGGCACGTCGCGCACGTCGATGCCGTGCTCAGCGAGGTTCTCGCGCAGGTTGCGCATGCTCTCGGCGTTGGCGCGCAGGCGGTTGGGGGCGGAGTCGGCCACAAAGACGATGCCGTCCACGCCGCGCAGGATCAGCTTGCGGCTGGCGTTGTAAAAGACCTGCCCCGGCACGGTGTACAGGTGAAAGCGGGTCTTGAAGCCCTGCACGCTGCCGAGGTCGAGCGGCAGGAAGTCGAAGAAGAGGGTGCGCTCGTCCTCGGTGGCCAAGGAAACCATCTCGCCGCGCAGGTGTCCGGGCACCTTGGAAAAGACGTGCTTGAGGTTGGTGGTCTTGCCGGACATGCCGGGGCCGTAGTAGACGATCTTGCAGTTGATCTCGCGGGCCGCGAAGTTGATGGTACTCATAACTTTTCCGTCCTTCCGCCTCAGCCGAGCAGGTCGTCGAGCAGCGCGCTCGCACCCTTGGAAAAGTCCTCGCTGAACTGCACGGGCGGGGCGTCCTGAAGCTCCGCGAGGATAGCGGCGACCTGCGTGATGATCTTCTTGGTCTGGACCTTCACGCGCCCGAGCGGCACGCTGGCATCGAAAATCAGGGTCAGCAGCGCCTGATCCCCGACCGATTCCACGTACAGGGTGCCGTTCTCGCCCTGGTGAATCTGCTCACTGAAGGTGCGTTCGCCCAGCATGTTCGCCAGGGCGGCGGTGGCGGCGGCGTTGCTGGCGACCAGGGTGGCGACGCTGTCGAGCGCGGGGGGGCGCGGTGCCCAGAGGGCTTCCTTGTGCGACAGCACGAAGCCCTTGCGGTCCACCAGCAGGCAGTAGCGGACGCCGGTCGCACCGAGCAGTTCCTCCAGGTGGCGGTCTACCCGTTCAAAGGCGTCGCCATACAGGGCGAGAGAAGGTTCAATCATGTCCCCGGAAGTATAGGAGGCGCGTTCAAACGGCAATCTGACAACGTGCCCCGCAGGCCATGACCGGGCGGCCCTCACCCGCAGCCCGCCGGGGGCGGGGTAGACTCCCGCCCGTGAAACGGCGGGTATGGACGGCGCTGCTGGCGCTGCTGGCAGGGGCGGCGGGCGCGCGTCCGGTGGCGATTGGCGGCGCGGTGCAGGCGGCGGCGGTGGAGTCGCGGATGCTGGGAGGCCAGGAGACCCTGGCGGTCTGGACCCTGCCCCGGCTGGGCGTGGCCGTGCGGAACGACCCGCAGGACGTGCGGCTGCTGTACGGCGCGCGGGAACTGCGCTTCACGCCGGCGCGGGGCTGGCGCGCGGTGGGCTTCACGTTGCCCGCGGGCACGCGGCTGGGTACGCCGCAACTGGCGGGGGGCAGCCTGTACGTGCCCCTCGCGGCGGTGCGGGCGCTGGGCGTGCGGGTGATCGCCGACGCCCCCGACCTGCTGGACTTCGCCGCGCCCGCCGTGGTTCCGGCGGCCACCCTGCCCCCCTCGCCCGAGAGCGGGGGCACGGCGGCCCTCCCCACCGCGCCTGCCGCCCCGGCGACGCCAGCCCCCCGGCCCGTCACGCCGCCACCAGCACCGCCCGCACCCGTCCTGGCCTCCACCGCCCACCTGGACACGGTGCGGGTCAGCCGCACGCTGTACCGGACGGTGGAGGTGCAGCGGGTGGTGCTGGAACTCAGCGGCCGGGCGGCCTATCAGGTGGGGCGCGGGGAGGGCGGCCTCAGCATCACGTTGCCGGGGGTCAGTGCCACGCCCTCTGCCCAGACGCTCAGCAGCGGGGACACGCTGAGCGTCGAGGCGGGTGGGGCGGGGGGCGCGGCCTCCCCCATCATGGCCCAGACCACTTCGGCACAGACCACCGTGCGCCTGAAGACCGGCGGCGGCGTCAGCGAGATTTTCACGCTGGAGGACCCCTACCGGGTGGTGATCGACACGACCACCCAGCTCGACCGCAGCGTACCGCCGCCGATCAATCCTGACGCCCTGCCGGACGGCGTGAGCTACCGGGCGCGGGGCGGCCTGCACCTGCTGAGCTTCGACCCGGCCCGCTACCAGCCGCGGGTCGTGACGGCCCCGCTGGGCACCGCCCGCGACGTGGCGAGTCTGGTGAGGGACGCGGGCGGTGTGGCGGGCGTGAACGGCGGGTACTTCGACCCGGCCAGCAGCCTGCCGGTGGACCTGGTGGCGGTCGGCGGCCTGATGACGGCCCCCAGCCTGGAAAAACGCGCCACGGTCGGCTTTCCCGCGCAGGGCAGCCCGCTGTTCGGCTACCCCCGGCCCCGCTACGTGCTGACAGGAACTTTCGGGAGCGTCACCGTGAATACCGTGGGGACGAAGGTGCGCCCGGAGCTGCTGACCGCCTTCGTGGGGGACGGGCGCAGCGCGGTGGGGGCGGGCGACCTGACCACGCTGTACCTGACGCCCAGCCGCGCCAGCGTGGCCCGCGTCACGAGCGGGCGCAACGTGCCGCCGGCCGGAACGCTGGCCCTGACCTTCGACCCGGACCGCTTTTCGGGACTGCCGAGCGCCGCCGGGCAGCCGCTGACCGTCACGCTGAACTGGCAGGCGCAGGACGCGCCCTGGGACACGGCCCAGGATGCCCTGAGTGCCGGGCCGCTGCTGGTGCAGGGCGGACAGGTGGCCCTGAATCCGGCCCGCGAGGCCTTTAACACCGCGACCAACATCTGGCGGCCCACCCGGCAGGTCGCCTTCGGGGTGCTGGGGGGGCAGCCCACCATCGCCTATCTGGAACATGGCACGCCCGAGGCCTTTGCCGCCGCGCTCGCCGCCGCCGGGGTGCGCGACGCCGTGCGCCTGGACAGCGGCAGCAGCGCCACCGCCTATGTCACGGGCGGCTTCGCCGGGCTGGGCGGCTACCTGAATACGGTGTGGAGCCGCCCGGTGCCGAACGCGATCGTGCTGGTGCCGAAGGCGGGGCTGGGGGCCTCTACACCCCGGCCCTGAGCCGCTCGGTCAGGCGCACGAAGGCCTCGGCCGTCACCTGCACGTCGCCCAGCGAGCGGTGGCGCGCTCCCGGCGCGAAGCTGAGGCCCAGGCGCTGGGCCAGCACGTCGAGGTTGTGGGTCCGCTCGCGGGGAAAGGCCTGACGCGAGAGCTGCACCGTGCAGTATTCGGCGGGTGGCGACCAGACCAGGCCGTGCCGCCGCGCCGCCGCGCGCATGAAGCCCCCGTCGAACCCGATGTTGTGGGCCACCACCGCCGAGTCGCCCACGAAGTCCAGAAAGTCGGGCAGCACCCGGCCCAGATCCGGCGCGCCGCGCACCATCTCGTCGCTGATGCCGTGGACGCGCTGGGCGTGCCAGGGAATCCGCAGCACCTCGCCCGCCGCATTCAGGGGCCGCACCAGCGACTCGAAGCGCTCGGACGCCACCACCTGCCCGCCCCGCACCCGCAGCGCCCCGATTTCCACAATCGCGTCCCGCTCCGGCGACAGGCCGGTGGTTTCCAGGTCGAACACGACGACGTTCACGGGCCTCAGGGTAGCAGGAGAGGGGGGAGAAGTTAGGGATGAGGGGTCAGGCGTCAGGAGAGGACCAGAAAGGCCACCTCATCCTGCCCTGCTTCCGGAACACCTTCCGTCCCCGCCCCAACTCCTTACCCCCAAAACCTAATCCCTAACCCCCCCCACTCCCATCAACGCCGCCACCGCTTCCTCCTTCCCCTTGGCCTCCACCTCGATCCACGGCACGTCGGCGTAGGCGGTGGGCAGGTGCGTGATGTGGTAGCTGTGGCGGCGGTCCTGCGGCCCCTCCAGGCCGTTGGAGAGGTGGACGACCTGCCACTCGGGGGGCTGCCAGGTGGTGCGGGCGGCCAGCACCCACGTCCGCACGCTGGGGTCTTCCTGGTCCGGCAACTTCTCGCGGACGACGTGGTGGTGGGCATCGAAGACCAGTGGCGTGCCGGTGGCCTGGCAGACGGGGAGCAGGTCGGCGGGGCCGTAGGCGCGCTCGTCGTTTTCCAGGCCCAGGCGCAGGCGGGCGGCGTCGGGCAGGTCGGGAATCAGGGCGGCGAGTTCGGCGGCGCGGCCCCCCTTGCCGCCATGCAGCAGCAGCAGGTTCCAGGGGGTGCGCCCGAAGCCGAAGCGGTCGAGGGTCTCGCCGTGCGCCGCCAGGGTGCGGACGCTGGCGGCGCGGACCTCGGGGCGGTCACTGTTCAGCACGATGAACTGCTCGGGGTGCATCAGCACGCGGATTCCGGCGTCCGTAAAGGCGTGCCCCGCCCGCTCCATCTGCGGGGCGAGGTGGTCCAGTACGGCGCGGCCCGTGTCGTCCCCCGCCAGGTCGAACATCGGAAAGAGGCTGGAACTCAGGCGGTAGAGCCGGATGCCCCGCGCGGCGCAGAACTCGGCGGCGGCCCGCACCCGGCGGATGTTGTCGCTGTAGAGGTCCAGCAACTTGGCCTCGCGCTCCGAGGGACTGAGTTTCTGGTAGTTCGTCAGCGTGACCGTGCGGAAGCGGACTTCCGGCCCGACCGTCAGGCACACCAGACCGTAGGCGGGAGCCGGGGCGGTCACGCGCTCCCCCGCCGCGCCGCAGACCGGCAGCGGTCCGAGCAGTACTTGACATTCTCCCAGTCGCGTTCCCACTTCTTGCGCCACGTGAAGAGCAGGCCACAGACCGGGCAGACCTTGCTGGGCCGCTCGGCGGGCCTGCGCCCCCCACCGAAGCTCCTGACCTTTTCAGGCATGGGGCACTTCCCGCACTGCACTTGTCACGTCCCGCCACATGGCGACAGTCTGCCGCGCCCTGCCCCGGCAAACCGTGGGAACGGCTGAGTTCGCGGCTCCCCTGGGTTCACCGCTACCCTGGGAGCATGGCCCTGCACCTGTCCGACGCCGCGCAGACCGCCCGCCTGCTGCCGTACCCCGAGCTGGTGGACGCCCTGCGCGTGGCCTGCCTGGAATACGCACGGGGCGAGATTCGCAGTCCCGACCGGCTGGCCGTGCCGCTGGAGGGCGGCGGCGTGATGCTGTCCATGCCCGCCTGCGCCTCCGACCTCGCCGTACACAAGCTGGTGAATGTCTGCCCGGCCAACCGGGAACGCGGCCTGTCTACCATTCACGGTCAGGTGACGGCCTGCGACGCGGCCACGGGCACGCCCCTCTTCGTGCTGGACGGCCCCACCGTCACCGCGCGGCGCACGGCGGCGGTGAGCCTGCTGGGCATTCAGACCCTGCTGGGCACGCCGCGGGAGGTGGCCCTGCTGGGGACCGGAAAGCAGGCGGAAGCCCACGCGCAGGCCCTCGCCGCCATCTTTCCGGGCGTCCGGATAGGGGTCCAAGGCTCGCACCTGGAGAGCGCCCAGGCCTTTTGCGCGCGCCTCGGCGGCTCCCTCTTCCCCGTGGACGGGGTGCCGGAGACGGCGGAAGTGGTCATCACGGCCACCACCAGCAGGACGCCGGTCTACACGCTCCCGGCGCGGCCCGGTCGGCTGGTCGTGGCGGTGGGAGCCTTTACGCCGGAGGCCGCCGAGATTGCCCCGCAGACGGTGCGCGGCAGCCGCCTCTACGTGGACGACCTAGTCGGCGCGCGGCACGAGGCGGGCGACCTGCTTCAGGCGGGCGTGGACTGGGCGGACGTGCATTCCCTGGCCGGGGCTTTGACCACACCCCCCTCGGGCGAGGAGCCACGGCTGTTCAAGACGGTGGGCTGCGCGGCCTGGGACCTGGCGGCCTGCCGGGTGGCGCGGGGGCTGCGGGGCTGATACGGATTCCGTCCAATTCCTGAACAGTCGGGAGGGCACCGCCTGTTCATCCATCTCCCGAAATCCGCCCTTGTTCCTTCTCCCTCTGGTCGGATTTCCGGGTGTTTTCAACACCCTTCAATCGGAATCCGTATGAGCGCCTACCCCCCCAGCGCGGCGTGCGCCTCCAGCAGTAGCGCCTCCGTCTCGTCCCAGCCCACGCAGGCGTCGGTCACGCTCACGCCGGGCCGAAGCTGCGTGAGGTCGGCGGGGATGTTCTGCTTGCCGGGGCAGAGGTTGGATTCCAGCATCAGGCCCCGGAGGGCCGTCTGCCCCGCGCGGCGCTGGCCCAGCACGTCGCGCCACACCAGCGCCTGCCGGGTATGGTCCGAGCCGCTGTTGGCATGCGAGCAGTCCACCATCACGGCGGGGGTCAGCCCGGCGGCCTGCATCAGCCCCGCGGCCTCCCCCACGAACTGCGGCGCGTAGTTGGGGCCGCCCCGCCCACCGCGCAGGATCACATGCCCATCCGGGTTGCCGCGGGTGTGGACGATGCAGGCCCGCCCGTCGTCGTCCACGGTGAAAAAGGCGTGGGGATGGCTGGCGGCCACGATGGCGTCCACGGCCAGCTTGAGGCCGCCGCCGGTGCCGTTCTTGAAGCCCATCGGGGCGCTGACGGCACTCGCCATCACGCGGTGGGTCTGGGACTCGGTGGTGCGCGCCCCCAGACAGGTCCAGGCCACCGCGTCGAAGAGGTACTGCGGCGCGAAGGGGTCCAGCAGCTCGGTGGCGACGGGCAGGCCCAGTTCGGAGACACGAATCATCAGCTCGCGGGTGCGGCGCAGGCCCGCGTTCATGTCGTTCGCGCCGGTCATGTCGGGGTCAATCAGGGGGCCGCGCCAGCCGACCGTGGTGCGGGGCTTGTCCACGTACACGCGCATCTGCACTTCCAGTCGGCCCTGCACCCGCGCCCGCAGGGCCGCCAGCCGACCGGCATACTCCGCGGCCTGCCCGAAATCGTGGACCGAGCAGGGGCCGACCACCACCAGCAGGCGGTCGTCCTCGCCGCGCAGGATGCTGCGCACCGCCTGCCGCCCCGCCAGCACCGTCTGCTGGGCGGCGGCGCTGAGGGGCAGGCTGGCCTTGAGGGCACGCGGCGTGACCAGCGGCGTGAAGCCAGTGACATTGAGGTTCTCGGTGCGGCCAGCTTGGAGGGGAGAGTGGGTCATGGGGGCACCTCAAAGAAAAAAGAAAAAGGCCCGGAGGGTCAACTTCCTCCGGGCGGCTCGTGCTGGGGGGCAGCGCTGGCGTCAGGCCCGGTGGTGCGGGGGCCAATAAAAAAACGCAGCGCGAAGGGTCATGGGCAGAGTGTACGCCGGGCGGCACCGGAGGCGGGTTGCAGCGGTCTAGCCGGGGGAACCCCACGCCCCCTCACCGCGTACTCTGTCTTGATGAAACGCCCTCTCGCCCTGATGCTCACCACCCTCGCGCTCGCGTCGGGTGTGGCGGACGCCGCCCGGCGCAGCGGTGGGGGATTCGGTGGCAGCCGCAGTTCCGGTGGCTACAGCGCGCCCCGCTCCACACCCCGCTACACGCCGCCCAGGTACACGCCTCCGGCCAACACCTCCCGCAGCAACGGCTACACTGCGCCGCGCACCACGGCTCCCTCCACCCGCACGCCCAGCACCACGCAGCGCAGCACCACCAGCGCCGCGACCAGCCCCGCGAACCGGGCCGCCGCGGCGCGCGTGACCCCCTCGCAACTGAACGGCTGGAAGAACGTGAGGCTCCCGGCGGGAGTGCCCCGCAACGCCATCACGTACAGCGCCACCCCCAGCGCCGGGTACGCCTACCAGCTCTCGCCGGGGCGGTACTTCCCCTACCCGCAGAGCTACTACCGCAGCCACGGCATCGGCTACGACATCCTCAAGTACGCGCTGATCTTCACCGCCGTCAGCAGCGTGGCAAACGCCATCGACGGTCCGGATGTCATCGTGAACAACGTCCCCGCGAACGGGAACGTGCCCATGAACGGTAACGTGGTCGTGCAGCCGCAGGGGCCGAACCTGTGGACCTACGCGGGCGTGGGCTTTCTGGCCGCCGCGGCGGGATGGTTCGTGCTGGGCCGCCGTCGCCGCTAACCCCCCCTCCCCCACCGCCCCAGGAACCTCCCACTATTGTGACTCTGGACACCTCACGTCCTCCAGAGCGTCCGGTCGTGGTGTCATAGGGCGATGATGACGAGACGGCTGACCCCTGGGACCGGCGGGCCATGACGCTCGCCGTGTTCCTGCCTTTCCTGCTCTCGGCGCTGGCCGCGTGGCTGGGGCCGCGCCTGGGCCGCCGCATCGGGTACGTCGCGGCGCTGGCCTTTCTGCCCGCGCTGCTGCTGGCCCTACCACTCGCGGGGATGCCGGGGGCCGTGCCCGCGCTAGAGGTCACGCGCTGGGTACCGGACCTGGGGCTGAACCTGGCCTTCCGGGGCGACGGCTTCTCGCTGCTGTTCGCCGTGCTGATTGGGGTGATCGGCACGCTGGCGAGCCTGTACTCGGTGGCGTACCTGTCGGACCGGGAGCGGTTCGGGCGCTTCTATGCCTACCTGCTGCTGTTCGGCGGCTCGATGCTGGGGCTGGTGCTGAGTGACAATCTGATTGCGCTGTTCGGCTTCTGGGAGATGACCAGCGTGACCAGCTTCCTGCTGATCGGGCTGTGGCATACCCGCGCGGCGGCGCGTGATGGGGCGGTGAAGGCCTTTCTGGTGAGCGCCCTGGGCGGCCTGGGCCTGCTGGCGGCGGTGTCCCTCATCAGCCTCGCGGGGAACAGCACCACGCTCTCGGGGCTGGACGTGGCGGCGCTGCGGGCCTCGCCCCTGTTCACGCCCGCGCTGCTGCTCACGCTGCTGGCGGCCTTCACCAAGAGCGCGCAGCTTCCCTTTCACCTCTGGCTGCCGACGGCGATGGAAGCCCCCACGCCCGTCTCGGCCTTCCTACACTCGGCCACGATGGTCAAGGCTGGCGTGGTGCTGGTCGCCAAATTCGGTCTGCTGTTCGGCACCTCGCCGCTGTGGTCGGGCATCATCGTGCCGCTGGGTCTGGCGACACTGGTGTGGGGGGCGTGGCTGGCGCTGCGGCAGACCGACCTCAAGGCGCTGCTGGCCTACTCGACCGTCTCGCAGCTCGGGCTGCTGATGAGCCTGTACGGGCTGGCGGGCGCGGAGGGCAACTTCGCCGGGACCGCGCACCTGCTGAACCACGCGGCCTTCAAGGCGGCGCTGTTTTTCGTGGTGGGCATCATCGACCACGAGACGGGCACGCGCGAGATTCCGCTGCTGGGGGGCCTGCGCCGGGCGCTGCCGGTGACGTTCGGGGTGGCCCTCCTCGCCGCCCTCAGCATGGCGGGGCTGCCGCCGCTGGGGGGCTTTATCAGCAAGGAGCTGTTCTACGAGGCGATGCTGCACCAGGGGCCGCTCTTTATCGTGGTCGCGGTGGCCGGAAGCGCGCTGACCTTCGCGTACACCTTCCGGCTGCTGAGAGTGTTCCTGGGGTTGCCGCGTGCCCCGCAAGGCGCGCACCCCCACGAGGCCCCGCCCGGCCTGACCCTGCCCGCCGCGGGGCTGGCAGGGGCCGCTCTGCTGTTCGGCGTGTGGCCCGCGAGTGCCGAGGCACTGACCCGCACCGCGCAGGCGGCACTGAACTTCGCGGAGTACCGGGAGCACCTGGCGCTGTGGCACGGCGTCACGCCCGCGCTGCTCGCCACGGGGCTGACCTGGGCGCTGGGGGCGGGGCTGGTGTGGCAGGCGGGGCGCGTGGGTGCCCTGCAACGCCGCCTCACGCCGCGCGTGAATGCGAATACGGCGTACTACGCCCTGCTGGAGGGCGTCAATGTCTTTGCCGCCTGGCTGATTGCCCGCACCCAGGGGCTGGCGCTGCCCGACCAGCTCCGCGTGATGCTGGCCGCCGCCGCCGTTATCGCGGGGTATGCCGTGCTGCGCGCGCCGCAGGTGTTCCACCCCTTCGGGACGCTGCCGCTGGGCGTGCTGCCCATCGCGGCGCTGCTGGTGGCGGGGGCGGTCGGCGTGCTGCTGGCCCGCAACCGGCTGACGGCGGTCGTGGTGACGGGCCTGACGGGGTTCGGCAGCGCTGCGGCCTTCCTGGCCCTGCGCGCGCCCGACCTCGCCCTCACGCAACTGCTGGTGGAGGCGGTCACGGTGATTCTTTTTCTGCTCGCCTTCCGCTACCTGCCCGGCGGGCGGGACCTGAAGCGCTCGCGCTGGCGGCTGCGGCTGGACGTGGGGCTGGCCGCGCTGGCGGGCGTCGGGGCCACGCTGCTGGTGCTGTCCAGCGTGCGCTTTCTCGCGCCGCCCATCTCGCCGTATTACCTGGTGAACAGCTATGCGGGCGGCGGCGGCAAGAACGTGGTGAACGTGCTGCTGGTGGACTTCCGGGGCTTCGACACCCTGGGTGAGGTGACGGTGGTGGGCATGGTCGCGCTGGCAGTGCTGGCGCTGGTGCGCCTGGGCAAACGGGGCCGCACCGCGACCGCGCCGGAAGCCCTCCCCCCGGAAGGCCTGCCGCCGGAGGGCCTGACGCCCACACCCCCCGCCCGGCACAAGGAGCCTGCATGAGTCCAAGGCGCAAGAAACCCGCCCCGGTGCCGCTGACCGGTGACAGTCCGACCACCGCGCCCCTGGGCAACGACCCGATTCTGCGCAGCGTGAGCCGCGCGGCCTTCGCGCTGGTGCTGCTGTTCGCCTTCCTGCTGCTGTGGCGCGGGCACAACGCCCCCGGCGGCGGCTTCATCGCGGGCCTGATGACGGTCGGCGCACTGATCCTGCACCGCATGGCCACCGGCACGAGCGCCCTGCACGTGGACCCGCTGCGGCTGGTGCCCTGGGGCCTGGCCCTGGCCTTCCTGACCGGCCTGGTGCCGTACCTGCTGGGCAGGCCCTTTCTCAAGAGCGCCTACGGCTACCTCACCACGCCCCTCACCGGCGAGTTCGAGTGGGCCAGCGCCCTGCTCTTCGACTTCGGCGTGTATCTGGTCGTGGTGGGCGGCAGCCTCGCCATCGCCTACGCCCTGATAGACGTGGACCCGCAGGAACGGGTGGAGGGGGACGAATGAGGGGGAGGGAAGCTGCCAGCGGCCAGCGGCCAGCCACCAGCGGCCAGCCTTCTGCTTTCTGCCTTCCGCCTTCTGCTGCGTCGGAGGTCCGCTGATGGAGGCCCTCTTCGCCCTCCTGATCGGGCTGCTGGTCGCGGCGGGGGTCTTTTTGCTGCTGTCGCGCAAGATTGTGCGGGTGGTGCTGGGCCTGACCTTTATCGGGTACGCGGGCAACCTGGCGATTCTGACGGTGGCGGGGCTGCGGGAACTCGCGCCACCGCTGCTGACCGTGCCGGGGCCGTACATGGACCCGCTGCCGCAGGCGCTGATCCTGACCGCCATCGTGATCGGCTTTGCGACGACGGCGCTGCTGCTCACCGTCGCGCTGCGGGCGTATCAGGTGGCGGGGCACGACAACGTGGCGGCCTTCGGGGACAATCTGGCCCGTGACCCCCAGGCCGGGGAAGGCCGCTTTGCCGACCCCGAACACCAGGGACCGGACCTGCCCGACCTGATCCACTCCGACCCCGAGGAGCCGCCGGAACCCGATACTGGGGCTAACACTGGCCGCGCCGGGCCTGGCGACCGGGAGGGGCTGGCATGAGCGGCCTCTCCTGGCTTCCCCTCGCCCCGTTCGTGACCTCGCTGGGGTTCGGGCTGCTGCTGCTGTGGCCCGCGCGGCGGCCGGTGCGGGTGGCGCTGTCGCTGGTGGGCACGCTCGCCACGCTGGCCTTTGCTGCCGGGCTGCTGCTGGCGACGGCGGACGGGACCGTGCTGGTGAGTGCCTTGGGGGGCTGGCGCGCGCCCTTCGGCATCGTGATGACCGCCGACCGCCTGGCCGCCTGGATGAGCCTGCTGGCGGCGGTGAGTGCGCTGCTGGCCGTGTGGCAGGCCGCCGCCGACCCCGACCCGGTGCGCGAGAAATACTGGCTGTTCGCGCTGATGCAGTTCCTGTTCGCGGGCGTGCAACTGTCGTTCCTGACCGGCGACCTCTTCAACCTGTTCGTGGCCTTCGAGGTGATGCTGGTCGCCTCCTACGCCCTAACGGTGCTGGGGTCCACCCGCGAGCAATTGCGCGAGGGCTTCCGCTACATCGTGATGAACCTGGCCGCGTCGTCGCTGCTGGTGGTGACCTGCGGGCTGGCCTACGGGGTGCTGGGCACGCTGAACTTCGCCCACCTCGCGCAAAGGGCGGCGGAACTGGGGCCGAACGCGACGGTGACGGCGGTGGGCGTGCTGCTGCTGATCGTGTTCGCGGCCAAGGGCGCGCTGTTCCCGCTGGGCTTCTGGCTGCCGGGCACCTACCCGGCGCTGCCGCCCGCCGTGGGCACCTTCTTCGCGGCGGTGCTGACCAAGGTGGGCGTGTATGCGCTGATCCGCGTGTTCACGACCGTCTTCACGCAGGAACCGGGATTGCCGAATTCGCTGCTGCTGGGGCTGGGCAGCGTCACCATGCTCTACGGCGCGTTCGGAATGGCCTCGCAGCGCGAGTGGCGGCGCATCCTGTCCTTCACGGTGGTCAGCAGTGTCGGCTACCTCGCCTTCGGGCTGGGGGTCGGGACGCCGGAGGCCGTGCGGGCCAGCGTGGCATACCTGGCCGTGAGCGTGCTGGTGACCACCGCCCTCTTTGCCATCGCCACCGTCGCGGAGCGGGCGACCGGAACGCGGCTGGTGCGGGCGCGCGGAATGCTGGAGTTCCTGCCGCTGCTGGCCGCCTGCTTCCTGCTGTGCGCGCTGACGGTGGCGGGCCTGCCGCCTTCCGGGGGGTTTGTTGCCAAGTACGCCCTGGTGCGGGCGGGCCTCGCGCAGGGGTCGCCGCTGGCGCTGCTGGCGGTGGTCAGTGCGCTCCTGAGCAGCCTGATCACGCTGTACGCGATGCTGAACGTGTGGCGGGGCTTTTTCTGGGGCAAACACCCGGCCTGGCTATCGGTGTACCGCGTGCCGCGCGCCCTGCACGCCGCCGCCTACGTCGCCTCGGCACTGGTGGCGGGCCTGACCCTCTTCGCGGGACCCCTTTTCGCGCGGGCAGGCGCGACGGCGGCGGAACTCAGTCAGCCCGAACGCTACATCCGGGGGGTGCTGGGCGACAATCCGGTGGTGATTCCGCCCGCCCCGACCGGAACCCCGAAGGAGACGCACCCGTGAGCGGCCTGACCCTCAATCTGCTGCTGGCCGTCGTATGGATGCTGCTCGCGGGCGAGGTCAGCACGCGGGAGCTGGTGATCGGCTTCCTGCTGGGCTTCGGCATCCTGGCGCTGTTTCCCCGCGCGCTGGGCAGCGGGGGCTACGTGCGGCGCACACTGGCGGGGCTGGGCTTTGTGGGCTTCTTCCTGCGCGAACTCACCGTGGCGAACGTGCAGGTCGCGCTGTTTGCCCTGCGCCCACACCCGCCGCTCAATCCCATGCTGGTGGCCGTGCCGCTGCGGCTGCGCCGGGACAGCGCGCAGACCCTGCTGGTCGCCCTGGTCAACCTGTCGCCCGGCACCGTGGTGATGGGGTTCAGCGCCGACCGCCGGACGATGTATGCCCACGCCATCGGCAACGCCAGCCCGCGGGCCGCCCGTGACAGCATCCTGCGGGTGGAAGACCGCCTGCTGCGGGTCTTCTCACCCGGCCCCGCCCCGCAGAATCCCTCCCCGGAGGCTTCCCCATGATCATCAATCTCGCGCTCGGCATCGTCACCCTCTCGGTCCTGCTGGTCACCTCGCGCGTGCTGCGCGGCCCGTCGTGGGGGGACCGCATCATGGCCTTTGACTTCCTGAGCGTGAATCTGGTCCTGCTGTTCGCCCTGATCGCCGTCAAGACCCACCTGATCGTGGTGCTCGACGCCGCGCTGGTCCTCAGCCTGCTGGGCTTCCTGTCCACCGTGGCCCTGACCCGCTACCTGCTGCTGGGGCGGGTGATGAGGTGAAGCGGTCAGCGGTCAGCCGTCAGCTGTCAGCCGGGGGGCTGTATGGCTGACTTCTCCCCCCTGCGCGACATTCCCATCCTGATCGGGGCCTTTTTCGTGCTGACGGCGGCGGTGGGCATGGTGCGCTTTCCCGACCTGTACTCGCGGCTGCACGCCAGCAGCAAGCTGGTCACGCTCGGCTCGGCGGGCATCTTCCTGGGTGCGGCGCTGGAGTTGACGGACGCGGCGGCCTTCACGCGGCTGGCGGCGGTGCTGCTGTTTCAGTTCCTGACCACGCCGCTGACGGCCTACCTGATCGCCCAGGCCGCCTACCTGCGGGGGTTGCCGCCCCTCCTGGGCAGCGGCGGGCAGCGCGGCGTGGACGAGTGGGGCGCGCTGGGCCAGGCCGAACAGGTCGCCCAGGCCGACCCTGACGCCCAGCGCTCACTGGCAGCAGAGGGGCAGTAGGGCGCAGGAGGAGGGCGCAGTCACGCCGCGCGGCCCGGCCCAGGAAAAGAACCTGAACAGGGGCTGCCTGGCCCGGCCGCCATCACCCCTCGTCGATCTGCCGCAGCTTCTCCACCCGCTCCGCGAGGTCGCCCAGGCCCAGGCCACGCAGGGCCTTGGCGCTGCGCTGCACACCCGCGCCGTCCACCCGGTTCTCGTTCCAGCCTGCTATCAGCATGGCGCAGCCTTGCAGGGCATCGCCCACCTGCTCCTTGTGGAACATCGCGGCCAGGGTGCCGGGCTGCTGGGGCCGGGTCTGCTGCACCTGCGCCTGCACGTCCAGCACCACCTGCATGAATACCTGGTCGAGCCGGGCGCGGTCGTCGGGGGAAATGTTCCGGTCCTGGGGCATGGGCGCAGTCTAGGGCAGCCCACAACAGCAGCGGGGGCGGGGGCACCCAGCACCCCCACCCCCGACACAGTCCCGATTCAGCGATTCAAGAATGGGGCCACAATCAGGGCAGCCAGGAACCCCCCGACCACCCAGTACAGGATGGCCGACAGCACCAGGGTCACGGCGGCGCTCACGCTGTCCCGCAGGTTCATGCTCGACTGCACGGCCAGGTAGCCGAAGAAGATCAACAGGGCCGCGACCACGATGCCGACGATCCACCCCAGGATGGGAATGATGCCCAGCAGCGTGCCCAGGATGCTCAGCGGCACGTAGAACAGCGCGAAGGTGTAGGCGACTTCCGGGTAGGTGCCGGTGCCGCGGAACAGGGTGCGGCCCACCAGGTACACCGCCCCGGTAAACACGAAGAACTGGAGGGGAATCAGGATCAGGCGCGTGACGAACTGTCCGATCACCGTCACCTCGCGGTGAAAGGGGGCGAACAGGGCGGCGATCACGGCAGACACCAGGGCGGCCAGCAGGACATAGATCAGGGCCTGCTGCGTGCCGCCCCGCCGCTCGAACAGCTCGAAGGTCGCCGCGCTGGGCCGGGTCAGAACGGCCATGCTCTGGCCGAACATGTCCGAGAGCCGGGCTTGCAGATGGGTAGGTTGGGTCATGCCCCAGAGTACGGGCGGGGCCGGGTTCCCGTTCCGGGGCCAGGGGTGGATAAAGAGAGGGTGAAGCGGCCAGGCGGCAGGGCGGCCAGAGAACGGTTGGCCCCCGCCCCGCGTGAGACAATCACGCCATGACCGACCTGCCCTCCCCCACCCCCGACGCCAGCGATCCCCAGACGCACAGCGGGTTTGTCGCCATCGTCGGCAAGCCCAACGTCGGCAAGAGCACGCTGCTGAACGCCTTCCTGAACACCAAGGTCGCGCCGACCAGCCCGCGCCCGCAGACCACCCGCCGGGGCGTGCGCGGCATCCACACCACCGACACGCACCAGATTGTCTTCGTGGACACGCCGGGCCTGCACAAGCCCAAGGACGCGCTGGGCAAGTACATGAACCAGGAGGTTCACAGCGCACTGGCCGATGTGGACGCGATTCTCTGGGTGGCCGACCTGCGCCACCCGCCCACCGAGGAAGACGAGCTGGTGGCCCGGCAGGTGCGCGACCTGCCCAAGCCCCTCTTTCTGGTGGGCAACAAGACCGACGCCGCCAAGTATCCCGACGAGGCCATGAAGCTCTACCGCGCGCTGCTGGAGGGCCGCACCGCCGAGACGGGCGAGGTGATGCTCAGCGCCCAGAACAGCCCCGAGGCCGTCGCCACGCTGCGCGAGCAGGTGCTGGACGCGCTGCCCGAAAATCCCTTCTTCTACCCGCGTGGCAGCGCCAGCGACCAGAGCCGCGAGCAGTGGGCCGCCGAGATCATCCGCGAGGAGGCCATGAAGAAGCTGCGCGACGAGCTGCCCTACGCCGTCGCCACCCGCGTGACGAGCTGGACCGAGCGCGAGGACGGCCTCCAACGCATCGAGGCCGAGATCGTCGTGGAGAAAAACGCCCACAAGGGCATGGTGATCGGCGCGGGCGGCAAGATGCTGCGCGAGATCGGCCAGGCGGCCCGCAAGCAGCTCGAAGTCTTCCTGAACCGCAAGGTCTACCTGGGCCTCGAAGTGATCGTGATTCCCGGCTGGCGCGAGGACGAGGAGGCCCTGCGCGAACTGGGCTACGAGTGACCGCACGGAACCACACAGCGGCCAGCCCAGCCACAAATCTGCCGTAAGTCACAATAGTCCCTCAACCCACTCCCTCCCCCCTCTCATCCTCTTCCCGTTCCCAGGGGAGGATGCTTCTCAGGAGAAGGGGGTTTTTTATGGCTGAAGAAAATCGCAACTCCTCCAGGGTCTTTCTTGGAGGAGTCATCATTTCCACGGTGGTGGGTCTGGGTCTGCTGGCCCTGATCTTTTCCGCCGTCGCCCCTGGGGGTGAGAAGAGTCCTGCCCCTACAGCCAGCACCCCGGCACAGACCGCGGCGAGTCCGGCCGCCACCTCCACGGCCCAGACCGCCACGGCACCAGTGGGCGGAACCACGGCCACCAGCGGGACGGGAACGAGCGGCACCCCGGCCCCCACAGGCGCGGAGAGCAACGGAACCGCGGCCAACGGCACGGCGGCGGGTGGTACTGCCGGCTCAGCTGGGACAGCGGCAGGTGAGGCCGCCACCAGCAGCGGGAACGCGGCAGAAAATGGCGCAGAAAACAGCACAGCCAGGCCCGCGGGCAACAGTCAGTCTGGGGCCGGGGCCACGGCCACCACGCAGGCCGCGGCCTCGCAGGAAAAGCAGCAGCTTCAGCCCGTGGCCTTTACGGGGGCGAACGGCGAGGCGCTGTACACGCAGGCCTGCCAGAGCTGCCACATGCCCGGCGGCCGGGGTGCCCAGGGCGCGGGCCGTTACCCCGCGCTGGCGAACAACCCCCGCGTGGCGAGCGCCCCCTACGTGATGACGATGATTCTGAACGGCCACGGCGGGATGCCCGGCTTCGGCCACTACCTGAGCGATCAGCAGATCGCCGAAATCGTCAACTACGTGCGCGGCGAGCTGAACAAGCAGCAGGGTACGGCGACGCCGGGCGACGTGAAGCAGCTCCGCCCGCAGAACCCCGACTACACCATCTTCGGCGAGAGTGCCGGGTAAGCGAGAGGAGACAGGAGGGATGAGCGAGATCAACCGCAGAAGTTTTCTGGAAATGGTCGGCCTGCTGGGCGGTGGGGCCGCCGTATACCAGGTGATGACCAGCATGGGCCTGGCGCAGGCCTCTGCCCCCAAGCCGCTGAAGCTCGAAGGCAGCGGCCAGGGCAAGAGCGTCCTGATTCTGGGGGCCGGGCTGGCGGGCATGGCGAGCGCCTACGAACTGCGCAAGGCGGGCTACGACGTCAAAATCCTGGAGTACAACGCGCGGGCGGGCGGACGCTGCTGGACACTGCGTGGCGGCGACGAGTACACCGAACTGGGCGGCTTCAAGCAACGCTGTGAGTTCGACCCCGGCCTGTACATCAACCCCGGCCCCTGGCGGATTCCGTACCACCACTACGCCTACATGAACTACGCCCGCGAGTTCGGCATCAAGCTGGAAGTCTTTCCGCAGGTGAACTACAACGCCTACATTCACCGCAAGGCGGGCACCAACAACCCCGGCACCAAGGTGCGGCTGCGCGAGCCGATGGCCGACATGCAGGGCCACGTGGCCGAACTGCTCGCCAAGTCAGCGGCGGCGGGCAACGGCAGCGCCCTGGGCGAGGGCATCAGCACCGAGGACCGCGAGCGGCTGCTCGAAGCCCTGCGCGGCTGGGGCTTCCTCGACAAGGATTACCGCTACAACAAGAGCCTGGCGACCAGCGCCGTGCGCGGCTACGAGGAGGACCCCGGCGCGCGGCTGCAACCCGGCGTGGCCTCCACGCCCATCGACCTCCAGACCATCCTCTCGCAGCGGCTGTGGGCCGACCTGACCACCGGGATGCTGTACGAGTTCCAGAGCACCATCTTCGAGCCGGTCGGCGGTATGGACGCGATGGCCCGCGCCTTCGAGGCCCGCGTCAAGCCCCTGATCACCTACCGTGCCCGCGTCACGGAGCTGCGGCAGGATGCCAGCGGCGTTACGGCGGTCTACGAGGACCTGACAGGCGGCGGGAACAAGACCGTGCAGGCCGACTACTGCATCTGCACCATTCCCCTCTCGATTCTGAGTCAGGTCAAGCTGGGCGTGGGCCGGGAGCTGGAACAGGCCATCGAGCGGGTGCCCTATGCCCCGTCCTTCAAGGCGGGCATCCAGTACAAGCGCCGCTTCTGGGAGCAGGACGACGCGATTTTCGGCGGCATCACCTACACCGACCTGCCCATCCAGACCGTCTCCTACCCGGCCAACAACTACCTCTCGAACGGCAAGGGTGTGGTGCTGAGCGCCTATATGTTCGGCCCCGACGCCGTGCGCCTGAGCGGCATGAACCCCGCCCCCCGTTTGCAGGAAGTCCTGCGCCAGAACGTCCAGATTCACCCGCAGGCGGAAAAGGAGTTCGACAACGGCATCAGCGTGGGCTGGCACCGCGTCCCCTGGACCCTGGGCTGCTACGGCCTCTACACCGACGAGACGCGCAAGACCGACTACCCGGTGCTGTGTGCCCGCCATAACCGCCTGATGCTGGCGGGCGAACACACCTCCTACTGGAACGGCTGGCAGGAAGGCGCGCTGCTGGCGGCCATCACCGCCGTCGAGGAAATGCACAAGTTCGCCATGCAGGGCTGAGCTGAGACAGGAGGCCGCCCCAGCCGACGCGCGGGGCGGCCCTTCTGCGCTCCCGGCTCAGGAGAGGCGATCTTCGCGGAGTCTCGCCCACTCACGCAGGGCCTCCTCGTAAAAGAGTTTCGTCTGGTACATCCGAATCCGCCCGGCCCCGTACAGCGCCGCGAACTCTTCCCGGCTGACGTACCGGGCTTCCGCGACCTCGTGCGTGAAGGTGGGCTGGAGGGTCTGTCCCGGCAGCGGTTCGGCCAGCCAGATGGTGCGGAGGATGAAGTCCCCATCGGGAAACTGGCCCAGATAGGCATTCAGGAACCTGACCAGGCGCACGCGCAGGCCCGTTTCCTCGTATGCTTCGCGGACAGCCGTATCCTGCGGATTCTCGCCCTCCTCCACACTACCGGAAGGGATGTGCCACAGCCCGGCTTTCGCCATCTGGTCCGGGGCACCCAGCTCCCGCACGAGCAGGATGTCGCCGCGCTCGTTGAGGATGACCACGCCGCCCGCTTGCAGGCTGACGGGCACGTGCGTCTTCTCGCCGTGCTGCATCAGCCCGTCACCCGCCGGATGTGCGCCAGGTGGTGCCGCCCATGCCAGGCGTACATGGCGGCGAGGGTAGCCACCGTAAAGCTCCGGCCCTGCGCCGGGTGCGTCCATTCCCGTGCCCACTGCCCCGGCGTGAGGGCCTCCAGCAGCGCGGCCCAGCGCGTATGCAGCCCGTCCAGCAGGCTCAGGCTGGGGTCCAGCGGCAGGCGCATGTCGGGCAGTTCGGCCCATTCCCCCTCCTCGTAGGGCTTCACGGTCGGGCTGTCCTCGGTCAGCGCCAGTTTCAGGCGTACCACGGCGTTCATGTGGCTGTCGGCCAGATGGTGGACCACCTGCCGCACGGTCCAGCCGCCGTCCCGGTAGGGCGTGTCCAGCAGCGCTTCCGGCTGGCCTGCCACAGCCACCCGCAGTTCGGCGGGCAGAGCACGAATGGCCTGGATGGCCGCGGCCCGCTCCGGCGGCGTGAGGGTAAGGGGCTGCGGCATGGGGCCGAGCGGATACTGCACGTCCGTCATTGCCCCGGCTCCTTTCTCGTCCAGCGGTCCGCGTCGCGCGTCTCGATCTTTTGCATCATGCGCTCAAAGCCGCGTTCCAGGCTGAGGCCGCGCTCGTTGGCGAGGCAGATCATCACGAACAGCAGGTCGGCCAGTTCCATCTCCAGGTCGCCCGCGTCCTCGCCGGGCTTGGGCGTCTTGCCGTGCTGATGGGCCAGGACGCGCGCAATCTCGCCCGTTTCCTCGGTCAGCCGCGCCAGCAGCAGCAGCGGCGGAAAGTAGCCTTCCCTGAATTGGCCGATGTAGGCGTCCACGCGCTGCCGGGCTTCCTCGAAGGTCAGGCTGGTGGGGGGCTGGGTCATAGGCTCCAGCGTAGAACACCAGGGGCGGCGAGGCGGCCAGCTTCCAGCCACCAGCGAAGAATTGGGGCCTCCCCTGCCCGCTGCACCGCGAGGCCCATAAAAAACCAGCCGCACGGGGACGGCTGGCATCTGGCGGCTGGAAGCTGGCCGCTTACCTGATATACAGGTACGTTTCCTGCACGTCGCGCTCGGCGGGCGCGTAGGGCGACAGGTACGTGGTGGTCGCGTTGTTCCAGCGGCCCTGGTCGTAGACCCCGCTGAACACCAGGTTGGAGGTGGGCTGCACGCGGGTGAAGATGGCGCGGACCCGCTGAATGCCGCGCGGCGGGGCCACGTTGTAGGTCACGCCGTCCTGCGGCCGGGGAAAGGCGCTGGTTCCGGCGGGCACGTAGGCGTTCTGGACCAGCGTGCTGACGTAGCCGTTGGGCTGAAGCGCGACCAGCGTGACGTACCCGGCCGTCCGGGTGGTCACGAAAAAGCGCACCGGCTCCCCGACGAAGTAGCTCGCGCCCTCTCCCCGGTCGGGGCGGAGGCCCGCGATCAGGTTGCTGCTGCTTCCCGCCAGCCCCAGGTTCGAGTGGACAGAGACGGTACAGGCACTCAGCCCGAGGGCGAGCGCGCCGAACAGAAGAGCAGAACGCATACGCGCAGCATAGTCACCTTACCTGACGGGCATCTGAGGAAAGGGGCAATGGGCGCGGCCTCTTCTCCGGCCCCCGGAAGGCCGCGCACGGAAGGTCATGCAGCGCAGGATGTGGCGGGCCGCACCCGGCGTAGCATGGAGCATGTCGCGCCCGCCCCGTCTGTCCGCCGTGCTGACGGCGTTCCTGCTCCTGCTGCTGCCCGCCTCCGCAGGGGCAGCGCCGGGGACGGCGACCCCGGTGTCAGGTGCCTCCATCGCCGCGCCGCGTGAGGAGGCCAGCATCCCGGGCACCCCCACCGGAACGCTCCCCACCACCTACACCACCAACCGCTTCTTCGAGGACCTGAAGGCGGGGGCGGTGGACCACGTCAGGCTGGATGGGGCGGGCAACGCCACCGTCTATCTGCTCGACAGTCCGAACCGGCCGCAGGCAGTGGTGGTCCCACCCGACGCCGCGACCCTGGCCCGGCTGCGCGAGGCGGGAGTGCCCTTCCGCGTCCAGGCAGCCACCTCGCCCTTCGGCTGGGTGGGCCAGGTATTGCCGCTGGTGGTCACGGCCCTGATTCTGCTGGTGCTGTGGCGCACGCTGCGCGGGGCCTCGGGCGGCGGGGCCGCGAGCAGTTTCGGGAAGTCGAAGGCGGCGGTCATCAGCGAGGGGCAGGTGAAGCTGACCTTCCAGGACGTTGCCGGCTGCGACGAGGCCAAGCAGGATTTGCAGGAAGTCGTGGACTTCCTGCGCCACCCCGAGCGTTACCACCAGCTCGGTGCCCGCATCCCCCACGGTGTCCTCCTGGTCGGCCCCCCCGGCTCCGGCAAGACCCTGCTCGCCAAGGCGGTCGCGGGCGAGGCCCGCGTCCCCTACTTCTCCATCTCCGGCTCCGACTTCGTCGAGATGTTCGTCGGCGTCGGGGCCGCCCGCGTCCGCGACCTCTTCGAGCAGGCGCGCAAAAGCGCGCCCTGCATCGTCTTCATCGACGAAATCGACGCCGTCGGCCGCAAACGCGGCGTCAACCTCCAGGGCGGCAACGACGAACGCGAACAGACCCTCAACCAGCTCCTCGTCGAAATGGACGGCTTCTCCAGCGGCCAGGAGGTCATCATCCTCGCCGCCACCAACCGCCCCGACGTGCTGGACGCCGCGTTGCTGCGTCCGGGACGCTTCGACCGCCAGGTGGTGGTGGACGCCCCCGACGTGCGGGGGCGTGAGATGATTCTGCGCATCCACGCCCGCAAGAAGCCCCTGGACCCCTCGGTGGACCTGGGCATCATCGCCAGAAGGACCGCGGGAATGGTGGGGGCGGACCTGGAGAACCTGCTGAACGAGGCGGCGCTGGGGGCGGCGCGGGCGGGCCGGTCCAGAATCGTGATGCGGGATGTGGAGGAGGCGCGCGACCGGGTCTTGATGGGACCGGAGCGCCGCTCGCTGGTGGTGCGGGAAGCGGACCGCAAGGTGACGGCTTACCACGAGGTCGGTCATGCCCTCGCCGCTCAACTTCTGCCCCATGCCCACCGCGTCGCCAAGTTGACGGTCGTGCCGCGCGGTCGGGCGGCCGGGTTCATGATGCCGGACGCCGACGATCGCCTGCATGTCACGCGCCCGGCGCTGGAGGACATGATCGCCGTGGCGCTCGCGGGCCGCGCCGCCGAGGAGGTCGTGTACGGCGAGGTCACAACCGGGGCGCAGAACGACTTCCAGCAGGCGACGGGACTGGCCCGCCGCATGGTGACGGAATGGGGCATGTCGAGCCGCATCGGTAAGGTCGCGCTCGCCACCGACGAGGGGAACTTCCTGGGCGGCGGGCCGCAGCCCCTTCCCATGAGCGAGGCCACCGCCTACGCCGTGGACGAGGAGGTCCGCGCCCTGATCGACGCCGCCTATGACCGGGCGCTGTCACTGGTCCGCGAACATCTGGCGCAGGTCCACGAGGTGGTGCGCGTCCTGATGCGCCGCGAGACGCTCAGCGGCGAGGAGTTCTCGGTCTTGCTCGCCGGGGGAACGCTGGAGGAGGAACCCGCCCTGGGCCGCCCGGCGGTGCCTCCCCTGCCCGCCTGACGAGGCCGCTATACCTCCTCTTCCTCGGGGTCGCGGGTGAGGGTCGGGGCCATGGGCGGGTGGGTCCGGTCCTGCGTGTCCCGTGGGTCGCGGCTGCCGGCCCCGTCGCGGGTGAGCCTCACCTCGATGGGCGCGCCGCCCAGGGTGATCGTGCGCTGCGGGAAAGGAATCTCGATGCCCGCCTGATCCATCGCAATCTTGATGCGGCGGTTGAACTCGCGCCCGATGGCGTACTGGCTCTTGGGCTGCACCTTGAACAGCGCGCGCAGGGTCACGCCGTCCGGGGCGAGCTGGGTGACGCCCTGCATCTCGGGCCGGTCGAGGAAGAAGCCCTGCCATTCGGGGTCGGCGTAGATCTCGTTGCTGACCGCCTCCAGCACGCGCAGGGCGTCGTTGATGTTGGCGGCATAGGTCACGTCCACGGTGGCGACCACGCGCGACCAGTCCTTGCTGCTCACGCTGACCGTCTGAATCTGCCCGTTGGGGATGATGTGGACGGTGCCGTCGAGCGCGCGCAGGGCCGTCACGCGCAGGTTCAGGCGCTCCACATTGCCGCTGAGCTGCCCGGTGTTGACCGTGATCACGTCCCCGACGCCGTACTGGTCTTCAAGCAGGATGAAGAAGCCGGTGAACACGTCCTTGATCAGGCTCTGCGCCCCGAAGCCCACCGCCAGGCCCAGCACCGACACGCCCGCCAGCAGGCTGGTCGCGTTCACGCCGAGCGCCTGGAGGCCCGCGATCAGGCCGATAATCACCACGATCACCTTCAACGTGCTCTCGACCACGCCCTTGAGCGTCTGCACGCGCACGGTGCGGCGGTTGAACTCCTCCTCGGCCACGATGCGCGCGCTGAAGCTGCCGATCAGGTTCCAGGCGATCAGCGCCAGCGCCAGGATCACCAGCACCTGCCCCGCGCTGTTGCGAAAGCCGTTCTCGATGTCCTGCCCCAGGTCGAACAGCACGGGGACGCTGGGCAGATAGGCGATATGGGTCGCCACGGCCAGCCACGACACTGCCACGACCCCCAGCCACAGCCACTTCAGGCCGGTCAGCAGGGGGCCGCGCACATGCCGCTCCAGCACCCGCAGCAATGTCCGCCCGAAGCGGTACAGCGCGTAGGCCACCAGCAGCGTCAGGGCCAGGCCCAGCCAGACCTGGGGCTTTTGCAGTTGAAACAGCAGTTCGTCCAGCATTTCCCCAGCCTCTCATGAGGCCATGAGGAACAACTCCGCCAAAGCAGATGCCCCACCACAACCAGGTGGGGGCACAGGGAAAGGGAATGGCCCGGTCAGCCGTTCTGGGGAACCAGGGCCGCCTCCAGCCGCTCGAGCAGGTTGGCCTGGTGGGCACGGGAAGCCCGCAGCAGGGCGTTCTTGACTGCGCGGGCGTCGGCGCTGCCGTGCCCGATAAAGGCCAGGCCGCGCACGCCCAGCAGGATGCTCGCGCCGTAGGTGCTGGGGTCCATCCGCTCGGCCAGGCCCCGCAGTGCGCCGCGCACCAGCAGGCCGCCCACTTTCGTCCTGAGGCTGCCGCCCAGCGCGTCGCGCACCCAGCCGAACAGCACCTTGGCCTCGCCCTCGGCGAGTTTCAGGACCACGTTGCCGGTAAAGCCGTCGGTCACGACAATGTCGGTGGTCCCCTGGAAGATGTCGCGGCCTTCCACGTTGCCGTGAAAGCGGATGCCGTGGCCGTCCAGCTCACGCAGCAGGGCGTGCGCCTCCAGCACGAGCTGGTTGCCCTTGTGCTCCTCCTCGCCGATGGAGAGCAGGCCGACCGTGGGGTCCGCCATCTCCTCCACCACCCGCAGGTAGACGGTCGCCAGCCGCGCCCACTGCGCGAGGTACTGCGGTTTCACGTCGGCGTTGGCCCCCACGTCGAGCAGGGTCACGAAGCCCTTCTTGCTGGGCAGGTGCGTCAGGATAGCGGGCCGGTCCACACCCCGGACGCGGCCCAGGGTCAGCAGCGCCGAGGCCATCGTCGCGCCGCTGTGGCCCATGCTGACGGCGGCGGCGGCCTGGCCTTCCTTGACCAGCCGGGTGCAGACGTTGATGCTGGCCCCGGTGCGGCTGCGCACGTCGCTGGCGTGCTCGTCCATGCCGATCACGTCGGGCGCGTCCACCACCGTGAGGGGCAGGCTGGCGCTCCCGGCGTGCCGGCCCAGTTCGGCGTGCAGCTTCACGCGCGGTCCCACCAGCACAACCGGGACCCCGGTGCGGGCGGCCTGCACCGCGCCCTCGACGTTGGGGGCCAGGCCGTGATCCCCCCCGGCGGCGTCGAGCGCGATGGGCAGCCCCGGATTCACCGCCGGCGTCTCAGCGCTCATCGGCTTCCGTGAGGGGCGCGGTCACGTAGAAGGGGCGGCTGTCCGCGCCGCGCTGCTCGCTGGGCAGGCGGTAGCCGGGGCGCTCGACCTGCTCGCGGATGCTGCCCAGGTCCACGTACTCGTCGGCGGCGTTGCGCAGCTCATAGCTGGTCATTTCCGGGATGCTCGCCACCACCACGCGCTTGCCACGGGCGCGCAGCACCTCCACCGGCCTCTCGAAGTCGCCGTCGCCGGTGAGCAGAATGGCCGTGTCGAAGCGCCCCTCGGTGGTCAGCAGGTCGGTCACGATCTCGATGTCCAGGCTGGCCCGGCGGTGCGTGTCGCCATGTTCGTCGGTGCTCTCGCGCAGCGGGCGGGTGCGGACGGTGTAGCCCATGTAGGTCAGCGCGTCGATGAAGCGTTTCTGCTTGTCATCCACCTGGGGCGGCACCGCCGTGTAGTAGAAGGCGTTGTGCAGCGTGCCGTAGCTTCCGAAGTGCTCCAGGATCTTGCGGTGGTCGAAGTTCCAGCCCAACCGCTTGGCCGCGGCGTACACGTTGGCCCCGTCAATAAAGAGTGCGATACGTTCTGTCATGGGTCCCAGCCTTTCATTCGTGCCCGGTGCGGGTGGCGCGGGAAGCCCACCTGCACCCCACAGGATACCCAAGGTCCGCGGGCCGCCTCAATCGGCCGCCCCACTTACACCGTGCCGCCGCCGTGCAGCCGGGGCCGCAGCGCCGGGTCGTGCAGGGCGGCCCACACGTCGGCGCGCAGGCGGGCGAGGTCCACGCCCCCGTACTGCGCGGGCAGGCGGTCCAGGTAAGCGGCGGCCTTGTGGTAGTTGCGGTGCGTGAGGCTGCCGTGGTGCCAGCGCTTGTGCAGGGCGGCGGCCAGCAGAATCAGTGCCTGAATAAACACCCGCTCCTCGCCGGTCACGCGGCTCCAGGGCAACTCCCACGCCTCGTGCGCCTCCCACCACTCGCCCGCTGCGAACAGGGCCGCCCCCGCCCGCAGGTCCTCCCGCAACTCTTCCGGCATGGCCGCAGCGTAGCGCGGCGGTGGGATGAACGGCGCGTTAGCCCGCGTCCATCTGCCGCATATCCGCGCCCGCCCGCGGGAGGTAAACTCCGGATATGAAACCTGTGGAACTGACCGACAGCAACTTCCAGGCCGAGACGGGCCAGGGACTGACACTGGTGGACTTCTGGGCACCCTGGTGCGGTCCCTGCCGCATCATCGCGCCCGTGATCGAGGAACTCGCCAGCCAGTACGAGGGCCGCGTGAAGGTCGGCAAGCTCAACGTGGACGACAACCCCGGCGTGTCCGGCCAGTACCGCGTGATGAGCATCCCCACCTTGATCCTCTTTAAGGACGGCCAGCCGGTCGAGGGCATGGTCGGCGCGCAGCCCAAGCGGGCCTTCGAGACGCTGCTCGACAAGTACGCCACCTCTGCCGCCACCCACTGAACCCCGGCAGGCAGCAGGGCCGCACCCGTCGTGGATGCGGCCCTGTTGCTTGCCCGGCTGCCTGCTTCAGAGACGGGTGATTTCCGGCGGTGTCCAGGCGTGCAGCGCCTCCGAGAGCAGGACCTCGCCCTCCGGCCACTCGCCGTGACCGCTGGCGACGTTGATGTGCCCCGCCTCCCCCGCCGTGACGAACTCGGCTCCCCAGGCGTCCGCGAAGGCCTGTGCCCGCTCGAACGTCGCAAAAGGGTCGTTCTCGCTGGCGACCACCAGCGCGGGAAAGGGCAGCGGCTCCAGCGGCGTGGGGGCCATCCCCCGCACCCCCGGATACTGGGCATATGTGGTGGTCATGTCCGCATCGGTCGGGCCGACCAGCAGTGCGCCCTTCACCCGCGCGTGGCCGCCGGACAGCCGCGCCCAGTGGACAATGTTCAGCACCCCGCAGGAATGCCCGACTAGAATCAGGTCGCCGGACGTCGCCTCGACCACCTCCTGAAGCCGTGCGCTCCAGGCCTGCGGCGTGGGACGTTCCGGGTCATCCTGCCGCACGCGCGCCGCGCCGAACTTCCGCTCCCAGAGGGACTGCCAGTGGTCCGGGCCACTGTCGCCCAGGCCGGGCACGATCACGAGGGTGGGGGTCATGGGGTTCAGGATAAACCACTCCGCCACCTGGCAGATTCACCGTCCAGACCCACGCCCCACAATCAGGACGATGCGAAATGCCGAATTCAACGACCCCCGGCTGATCCAGGTCTATGACGCCCAGTGCCGCTGGTCCAGCGACGACGACCTCTTCCTCGCCCTGGCAAACGAGATGCCGGGGAGTCGCGTCCTCGACCTTGGGTGTGGGACCGGCCGCCTGACCCTCGCTCTGGCTGACGCGGGCCATACGGTGCTGGGGATTGACCCCGCCAGGGCGTCGCTTGAGGCGGCCCGGCTCAAACCGGGGGCCGAACGAGTCACGTGGATGGAGGGCACAGCCGCCGATGCACCCGTTCAAGCCTTCGACCTCGCCCTGATGACCAGCCATGTCGCGCAGTTCATCACGGGCGACGAGGAATGGCAGGGGACGCTGGCCGAGCTGAACCGCGCGCTGGTGCCCGGAGGCCGCCTCATCTTCGAGTCGCGCGACCCCGCCGCCCGCGCCTGGGAAAGCTGGGCGGCGGACCCCAGCGCGGACCGTTACCGCCTGCCGGACGGGTCAAGCGTGGAAGTCTGGACCGAGGTGACAGAGGTCCTGGCAGGCGAGCCGTCCGGACCTCTCGTCACCTTCGTGCATCACTACAGCTTCTCAGCCTCCCCGGAGGAACGGCTTTCACGCTCGACGCTGCGCTTCCGGACCGAGGAGACGCTCCGTTCGTCGCTGGGCCGGGCCGGGTTCGAGGTCGAACACCTTTTCGGCGGCTGGCACCGTGAGCCGGTGGGCCAGGGCGACGGCGAGTTCATCGTGGTGGCGCGGGCCAGTGGGCGGGGCCGAACAGAAAAACCCCGCCGAAGCGGGGCGTGGGGCTGAAGTCTATGTTCATTCCCACTTCAGGTGAGTCGTAGACGAACCCGAGCGGAGCGAGAAGAAGAAAATACCAGCTTGCGGCGATGAAAGAACATCCGGTGTTTGGTCCGGATGTTCTGGAATCAGAGCAAGTTGGTATCAGACCAGTTCGATCAGGGCCATCGTGACGCCGTCGCCGCGGCGGGTGCCCACGCGCAGGATGCGGGTGTAGCCGCCAGGACGCTCGGCGTAGCGGGGGGCCACCTCGTCCATCACCTTGCGCACCACGTCATTGTCGTGGATGTCGCGGGCAACGAGGCGGCGGGCGTGCAGATCGCCGCCCTTGGCGGTGGTGATCAGCTTCTCGACGTAGGGGCGCAGCTCCTTGGCCTTCGTGAGGGTCGTCTGGATGCGGCCCTCGCGCAGCAGGGCGGTCGCCTGGGCACGGGCCAGGGCGACGCGGGCGCTGCTGTTGCGGTTGAGCTTGCGACCGGCTTTACCGTGACGCATGGAAGTCTCCTTGGGAAGTCAGGGGCGGGCAGATGGACCCGCGCCCCGGAATTAGTCTCTGAGGGCCAGGCCGAACTGGGCGAGCTGCTGCTTGATCTCGTCCAGGCTGCGCTCACCGATGCCGGGCACCTTTTTCAGGTCGCGGTCGGACAGGGCGCACAGGGCGTCCACACTGTCGATGCCTTCCTCCTTGAGGGAGTGCAGCACGCGGGTGGTCAGGCCCAGGCCCTCCAGCGTCACGCGGGGCGTGTCGTGGTCGGCGGGGTACGGCTGGGGGTTGATGCTGAGTTCCGGCTGGCGGGGCAGGTCGTAGCCGCTGGTGACCGGCACGGCAGCGGGCGTGTAGACCGGCTGCACCTCGGGCACGGCGGCCGCGGGCAGCGTCTCCACGTTGCCGAACACCGTCAGCTCGTCACGCAGAATCTCGACGGCCTTGTCCAACGTGTCCTGCGGGCCGACGCTGCCGTCGGTCCAGACACGCAGAATCAGGCGGTCCAGGTCGGTCTGCTGGCCCACGCGGGTGTTTTCCACGTGGTAGGCGACGCGGCGCACCGGCGAAAAGACAGCGTCCACCGGGATGGAGTTGATCCGGTCCTTGGTGGCGTGCTTGTCGGCGGGAACGTAGCCCTCGCCCTCCTCGACGCGCACCTCCATCACCAGCTTGCCGTCCTCGGCCAGGGTGGCGATGGTCAGGTCAGGGTTGACGATCTCGGCGTCACTGGGCACCTCAAAGGCGCTGGCCTTGACCACGCCCTCGCCCTGCGCGCGCAGGGTCAGGGTCTTGGGGCCGGGCGCGTGGAACTTCACGACGAGTTCCTTGAGATTCAGGATCAGCCGGATGACGTCTTCCTTGACGCCGGGGATGGTGGAAAACTCGTGCAGGACATCTTCGATGTACACGCTCGTCACGGCGGTGCCGGGGATCGAGGACATCAGGATGCGCCGGATGGGATTCCCGATGGTGACGCCGTAGCCGCGCGTAAGCGGTTCGAGCACGAACTCGCCGTAATCTCCGTTGACGCGGGCTTTGAGTTGAGGGCGCTTTTGATCCACTGGGGCCTCCGTATTAGCGCGAGTAATACTCGATGATGAAGTTCTCGTTGATAGGCAGGGCGAGGTCCTCGCGCGCGGGCAGGCGCACGAAGGTGCCGCTGAAAGTATCGGGGTTCAGTTCGATCCAGGGGCTGGTGCGGCGGCGCTTTTGCGCCTCCATGTTCTCCTGGATAAAGCCCATCGAGCGGCTCTTGTCGCTGACGCTGATCTCGTCGCCGATCTTGACGCGGTAGCTGGCGATGTCGACCTTCTTGCCGTTGACCAGCACGTGGCCGTGACCGACGAACTGCCGGGCCTGGCGGCGGGTGCTGGCAAAGCCCATGCGGAACACGACGTTGTCCAGGCGGCGCTCCAGCAGTTGCAGGAACACCGTGCCGGTCACGCCGGGCACGTTCGCGGCTTCCTCGAAGAGGTTGCGGAACTGCTTCTCGTTCATGCCGTACAGGCGGGCGAGCTTCTGCTTTTCACGCAGACGCACGCTGTAGTCGCTGGGACGGCCCCGACCCCGGCGCTGGCCGTGCTGGCCGGGCGCGTAGGGGCGGCGGTCGAGGTACTTCTGGACTTTCTCGGTCTCCGCGAGGTTGATGCCCTCGCGGCGGCTGAGCTTGGTGATGGAACCACGGAAACGACCCATGTACTTCTCCTCTGTGCTGCGGCTCAGGCTGAACCTGGCCGGGTCATGCGGCCCTCTGGTGCCCGCCTCCTCGCCGGTGGTGACGGCTCAGACGGAAGCGGGGCAGGTGGGCGCGCGCGGTGCCCTAGTGAACCAACACTTAGGCGCGGAACTTCTTCTTGGGGCGGCAGCCGTTGTGGGGCACGGGGCTGTCGTCCATGATGGACTTCACTTCGATGCCGGAGGCCTGAATCGCGCGGATTGCCTGCTCGCGGCCCGAGCCCGTGCCGCGCACAATCACGTCCACGATGTTCATGCCGAAGGTCTGCTGGGCCTTTTTCACCGCGTCGGCGGCGGCGAGCTGGGCCGCGTAGGGCGTGCCCTTCTTGCTGCCCTTGTAGCCGATGGTGCCGCCGCTCGACCAGGCGACGGAGTTGCCGTCGAGGTCAGTGATGGTCACGATGGTGTTGTTGTAGCTCGCGTGCACATACGCGCGGCCCGCGCTGATGTTGCGGCGGGCGCGGCGCGGCGTCTTGCCTTTGGTGGGTTTCGCCATGGCTTACTTCCTCGTCGCTTTCTTCTTGCCAGCGACGGTCTTGCGCGGCCCCTTGCGGGTGCGGGCATTCGTCTTGGTGCGCTGGCCGCGCACGGGCAGGCCGCGGCGGTGACGCAGGCCCCGGTACGCGCCGATGTCCATCAGACGCTTGATGTTCTGGCCCACCTCGCTGCGCAGGTCGCCCTCGACCTTGTAGGTCTTCTCGATGGCGTCACGCAGGGTGGACTGTTCGGCCTCGCTGAGGTTCTTCACGCGGGTATCGGGGTTCACGCCCGTCTGCGCGAGGACTTCCTTGGAGCGGGTCAGGCCGATCCCGTAGATGTAGGTCAGGGCGATCTCGACGCGCTTCTCGCGCGGAAGGTCAACACCGGCAATACGCGCCATGCTTAGCCCTGCCTCTGCTTGTGCTTGACGTTGGTGCAGATGACCAGCACGCGCCCGTGGCGGCGGATCACCTTGCAGTTGTCGCACATTCTCTTGACACTGCTGCGAACTTTCATGCTTCCTCCTCGCGCCGCCCCACGTCATGGCCCACCCTGCTCCTAGGCCGTGACCACGCGCCCGGCAGCGCTCGACCCCCCTGTCCCGCCTGCTGGCTGTCGCGGGGAATCTGTTGGGTACCTGTGCCCGGACGTTACTTGCGGTAGACGATGCGCCCGCGCGACGTGTCGTACGGGCTGATCTCCAGAACCACGCGGTCCCCCGGCAGAATCCGGATGTAGTGAATCCGCATCTTGCCGCTGATGTACGCCAGAATGTCGTGCCCGGTGTCCAGCTTCACCCGGAACGTGGTGTTGGGCAGCGCCTCTTCGACCACGCCCTCGGCCCGCACGGTATCGGACTCTTCCTTCTTACGCTTCTCCCGCTGTTCCGGCATCTTTCGTCTCGCCACGCAACCTCCAGGCCTGATACAAGCCAAAGGAAAAGTTAGCATGAAGCGGGAGCGGGAAGCAAGGGGAGGTTATCAGCTCAGCCCAGGGGTGGGGTACATGTTGCCGCTCCGGCGGCCGCGTGTGTCAGAGGTTCAGACGGCGGAAGGCCTCAGACCTCTCACCCAGCGCCAGGGAAAAGGCCAGACGAAAGCCCAGCCGCTTCTGCGTTTCGCTCAGGAAACTGCGCGGTGGACGCGCTGCATCCTGAATCAGGGGTGGCTTGAGGGCGGCTATACAGGTCAGAATGCACTCCTGCACGGCAAACTCAGCGGGCAAGGCCAGCGTGATTTGCCAGCCCGGCCAAAGCGGCTGCATGATGTCGACAAAGACGCCCCACATGTCGGGATAGTTCACGAACTCAGTGAACATGCAGCCGAGAACATCAGGCAGAAGCGGCGGGGACGCGGGGAGCCACTGCCAGAAGCCCAGAATCAGCTCTCGCCGGTCGAGGTTCGCCAGCAGCGCCGCTTCTGTGAAGATCTCGTCCCAGAGGTCAGGTCCAGGCTGGGGCCGCAGCTCTTGCCGCCTGAGCCAGCCCACCACGTGCGCCTCACCGTGGGCGACGAGGCCGGGGAGGTCCAGGGTAAACCCCTGGTTCTTGGTGCTGCCTCCCAACACCTGACCCTGTTCGACGAGCAGAAAGTTGCCGCGGTGCCCCACGCTTTCCTCCCCTTCAAAGGCCGGGGGCGTGGAGAAGCCGAACCTCTCCACGCCCCCTGGCCGTGCCCCTTCTCGCTCAGCGCATGGTCTGCATGATGCGGTCATAGACCTCGTCCATGCTGCCCACACCGTCCACGTGCCGCAGGTGGCTGCGCGCCCCGTAGTAGTCGATCAGGGGCTGGGTCTGCTCGCGGTAGACCTGCTGGCGCTTGCGGGCGACCTCCTCGGTGTCGTCGCTGCGGACCGGTTCGCCGCGTGCGGCCGCCTGGCGTCCCCGGTCCACGATGCGCTCGATCAGCACCTCGTCGGGAACCTCCAGCAGCGGCACCGCGCTCACGGGTGCCCCCAGCTCCTCCAGCAGCATGTCGAGGGCCTGGGCCTGCGCGCAGGTGCGGGGAAAGCCGTCAAAGATCACGCGCACCGGCTCCATCCCGGCCAAGCGGTCGCGGATCAGGGCGATCAGGATGTCGTCCGGGACCAGTTGCCCGGCATCCAGAAGCGGTTTGACCCGCTGCCCGAGTTCGGTTCCGCGCGCCACATGGTCGCGCAGAATATCGCCGGTGCTGATCTTGGTCAGATGCTGCTCGCGGGCGAGGCGTTCGGCCTGGGTGCCCTTGCCCGCGCCGGGCGGGCCGAGGAAAATCACGACCTTGTTTCTGGGTTGAGTCATCGTTCCTCCTTCAGTCTCTACAGCATAGGGCCGGCGCGTGAAAAGCGGCACGTTCCTGCTCAGCTCTGTCCCCGCCCAGGTGACGCGGATGACGGGCCATACGGCAAAACCGCCCACCACACGGGTGAGCGGCTCTGCGAGGGGCACGAACGGGAACTTCAGTTGGGCAGGCGACCGCGAATGCGGCCCTTGCTGATGAAGCCGTCGTAGCGGCGAACCGTCAGTTGCGCCTCAAGCTGCTTCAGGGTTTCGAGGGCCACACCCACGATGATCAGCAGGCCGGTGCCGCTGAACTGGAAGGTGGTGATGCCGGTGAGCCGCTGCACGACCTGGGGCACCACGGTCAGCACCACCAGGAAGATCGCGCCCCACAGGCTCAGGCGGCCGCTGATGCTGCCCAGGAACTCGGCGGTCGGCGTGCCGGGCCGCACACCGGGAATGAAGCCGCCCGACTCACGGAGCTGCTCGCTGATGCGCCGGGGATCGAACTGCACGCTGTTGTACAGGTACGTGAACCCGAAGATCAGCAGGGCCTCCAGCACGATGTACCAGGGGCTGCCCGCCGTCAGGTACGTCTGGATAAAGGCATTGACCTCCGGCGCGCGGGTCGCCGTGGCGCTGGCGATCAAGTTGGGAATGATCAGCATGGCGCTGGCGAAAATCACCGGGATCACGCCCGCCTGGTTCACCTTGATCGGCAGCCAGGTGGCCTGCCCGCCCAGGTTGCGGGCCGCGCCGCCGGGGGCACCGCCACGCGCACGGGCATAGGTGACCGGCACGCGGCGCTCGCCCTGGTACACGTACACGATCCCGGCGATGGTCGCCAGAATCACGGCGATAAAGGCCACGATCTGGAGCAGCGACACCTGGTCGGTCCGGAAGAGCTGGCCGGTGGCGGCAATCTCCTGCGGGTACCGGGCGATGATGCCCGCCGTGATGATCAGGCTGATGCCGTTGCCCACGCCCACCTCGGTGATGCGCTCCCCGATCCACATGGTCAGGGCAATGCCCGCCACCTGCGTCAGCACCATCACCACCACGGTAAAGGGGCCGGGGTCCCAGCCCACTGCGATGAACTGCGGGTTGCTGGTGATGTACAGCGAGAAGAACAGCGCCTGCGCCGCACCCAGAGCGATGGCGGCGTAGCGGGTGTACTGGTTGATCTTCTTGCGCCCCTCCTCCCCTTCCTTGCTGAGCTTTTCCAGCGCGGGAACGGTGGTGGTCAGGAGCTGAATGACGATGCTGGCCGTGATGTACGGCAGCACCCCCAGCGCGAAGATCGAGAACTGCGAAAGATTGCCGCCCGAGATCAGGCTGATCAACCCAAAGAGGCCACCCGAGGTGGCCTGTTGGAGGGCTGCCGTGTTCACGCCGGGCGTCGGGATGGCGCTTCCGAGGCGGAATACGGCGAGGAGCAGCAGGGTGAAGACAATCTTCCGCCGGAGGTCCGGAATCCGGAACGCGTCGCGGAAGGCGCGCAGCATGTTAGCCCGCCTGCTCGGTCTGTTCGCTGGCGGCCTGGGCGATCACCACGCGGCCACCTGCCGCTTCCACGGCACGGACGGCGGCCTCGCTGGCCGCGTCCACGTGGACCGTCACGGCGCGCGACACTTCGCCGCGCCCGAGCAGCTTCACGGGACGGTTCTTGCGGCGCACCAGCCCGGCGAGTTCCAGCGCCGCGCGATCAAAGGTATCCCCCTCCAGATTCGCGAGCTGGTTCAGGTTGATGACCTCGTAGGTCGTGCCGACGTTGTTGAACCCGCGCTTGGGCAGACGGCTGATCAGCGTGCTGCGGCCACCTTCGAAGAAGGAACCCTTGCCCGCACCGCTGCGCGACTTCTGGCCCTTGTGGCCGCGTCCGGCGGTCTTGTCAGTGCCGCCGGGGCCACGGCCGACGCGCTTGCGGTTCTTGCGGCTACCGGGCGCGGGGGTCAAATCGTGGAGCTTCACGCTTCCACCTCCACCAGATGTTCGACGGTCTTGATCATCCCGCGGATCGCGGGGGTGTCCGTCAGTTCACGGCTGTCGCCGATCTTCTTCAGGCCGAGCGCCTTGACGGTCTCCACCTGGTTCTTGGGGCGACCGATCACGCTGCGCTTGAGGGTGACCTTGACGGTCGTGCCCGTGGTCTGGGTGTCCGTGGTCTGGGCGGTCACTGGGCACCTCCCACCGGGACCGGGGCCGCGGCCTGGACCGGCTCGCCACGCATGGCCCGCACCTGCTTGGCCGTGCGGAGGTTCTTGAGGCCGTCGAACACGGCGTAGGCCACGTTGACCTTGTTGCGGCTGCCGAGTTCCTTGCTGAGCAGGTTGGTGATGCCCGCCAGTTCCGCGATGCTGCGGGGCACGGTGCCCGCGATCACGCCGGTACCGGGACCGGCGGGCTTGAGCAGCACGCGGCTGGTGCTGTTCTCGCCGACGATGTCGTGGGGAATCGTGCCGTTCTCGACGGGCACGGTGATCATGTTCTTGCGCGCGATGGCCTTGGCCTTTTCAATCGCGACCGGCACTTCCTTGGCTTTGCCGATGCCCATCCCGACGCGACCGTTGCGGTCACCCAGGATCACCAGCGCGGCGAAGCGGAAGCGGCGACCACCCTGATAGGTCTTGGACGTGCGGTTGACGAACAGCATCTTCTCTTCGAATTCGCTGGTCTCGCGCTCGCGGTCATTCCGACGGTTAAAAGTCAAGGCCACCCTCCCGCGCCGCATCCGCGAGCGCTTTGACCCGGCCGTGGTACTTGTACTGGCCGCGGTCGAATACGACCTGCTTCACACCCTGGGCGGCGGCGGCTTCGGCGAGTGCCCGGCCAACCGCAGCGGCGGTGTCGGTCTTGGTGCCCGTCTTGACGGCGCTGCTGCTGGCAGCCACCAGGGTCGTGCCCGTGGTGTCGTCGATGATCTGGGCGTAGATGTGCTTGCTGGAGCGGAACACGCTGAGGCGGGGACGCTCCCCGGCCGCGACGCGCACCTTGCGGCGGGCGCGCAGCTTGCGCCGAACGGCAGTCTGGGTCGCCATTACTTCTTCCCTTTCCCGCCCGTGGCACCGGCCTTACCGGCCTTGAGGGCGATCTGTTCGCCGACGAAGCGCACACCCTTGCCGTGGTAGACGTCGGGCTTGCGGACCTTGCGGACATTCGCGGCCACCTGGCCGACGAGCTGCTTGTCGATGCCGCTCACGTCGATGCGGGTGGGTTCGGGCACCGTAAAGGTCACGCCCTGGGGCGGCTCGATCACGACCGGGTGGCTGTAGCCGATGGTCAGTTCGAGGTTCCTGCCCGCCAGGCGGGCGCGGTAACCCACGCCGCGCAGTTCGAGGTTGATGGTGTAGCCATCGCTGACGCCCTTGACGGCGTTGGCGACCAGGCTGCGGGTCAGGCCGTGCAGGGCGCGGTGCTCCTGACGGTCGCTGGGGCGCGTGACGAGCAGTTGCCCGTTTTCGTTCGTGATGTTCAGGGCCGGGTTGTAGGGAACCGTCAGTTCCCCCTTAGGCCCCTTGACCGTGAACACACCGTTGTCGGCGTTCACAGTCACGCCGCTGGGCACGGCGATGGGTTGTTTACCGATGCGGGACATGGATGTCCTCCTTGAAGGCCTTAAGTTCGTGAACCGCAGCTCCTGGCCGGGTTCCGAGGTCAGGGCGAGGGGGCTTGCGCCTTACGAGCTTTACCAGACGACGCAGACGACTTCGCCGCCGATGCCCTGCTTGCGGGCTTCACGGTCGGGAAGCAGGCCCTTGCTGGTCGAGACGACCGCGAGGCCCAGGCCGCGCTGGATGCGGGGCAGGTTCTCGGCACTCACGTAGGCGCGGCGGCCGGGACGGCTGATGCGCTCGATGTGCTTGATCACCTGTTCGCGCTTCTGACCGTACTTGAGGGTCAGGCGCAGCACGTCGAACTTCTGGCCTTCGGGGCGGGTGCGCTCGACCGAGGCGACGTAGCCTTCCTGCACCAGCAGGCGGGCAAGCTGCTCCTTGAACTTGGAGGCCGGGATGTCGACGCTCTCCTTGTGGGTGCGCGTCGCGTTGCGAATGCGCGTGAGCATGTCGGCGATGGGATCACTCAGCATGATGCCTCCGGGGGCCTGAAAGCCCCGGGCGGGGGGGAAGCTGCCCTTGAACAGCTTCCCGGGTCTTCCCAAAGAACGTGGTCCAGCCGCTTGGGCGGGCGCTTCTTCTGTTGGGTCCTTCTCCCGGTGCCGGACGATCACCACCCAAAGTGGGGTGGTTCGTATCCGGATGGGGTCTTACCAGCTTGCTTTCTTCACGCCGGGCAGTTCGCCCTTGTGTGCCAGCTCGCGGATGCAGATGCGGCACATGCCGAAGAAACGGTAGTAGCCACGGGCGCGGCCACAGCGGGAGCAGCGGTTGTAGTTCTGCACGGCAAACTTGTGGCCGCGCTCCGCCTTCACAACTTTAGAGGTATTCGCCATGAGGTCTGTCCTTACTTGCGGAACGGAAGACCCATCGCCTGGAGCAGCGCGCGGGCTTCCTCGTCGGTCTTCGCGGTGGTCACGATGGTGATGTCCATCCCGCGCACCTTGTCGACCATATCATAGGTGATCTCCGGGAAGATCAGTTGCTCCTTGATGCCGAGGTTGTAGTTGCCACGGCCGTCAAAGGCGTTGGGGTTGATCCCACGGAAATCGCGGATGCGGGGCAGGCCGATGTTGATCAGCTTTTCCAGGAACACATACATGCGCTCGCCGCGCAGCGTGACCTTGACGCCCACGGGCATGCCCTGGCGCAGCTTGAAGTTGCTGATGCTCTTCTTGGCCTTGGTGATGATGGGCTTCTGGAGGGTGATCAGGCCGAGTTCACGCGCGGCCTTGTCGATGGCCTTGCTGTCTTCCTTGCTGCTGCCGAGGCCCTCGTTGATCACGATCTTCTCGATGCGGGGCACGGCCATCACGCTGGAGTAGCCGAACTGCTGCATCAGCGCGGGCTTGACCTGCTCGTTGTACTTCGCTTTGAGCGTCTGCATGTTTGCCTCTCTTCGGGCGGACTTCGTCGCCCGGGTTCACGCCTGGGCGTGGCCCAAAGTCAGTCGATGACCTTGCCGCTCGCCACCGCGACGCGGACCTTCTTGCCGTCCACGATCTGCTTGCGGATGCGGGTGGCCTTGCCGGTCTCGGGGTCGACCAGCGCGACCTTGCTGGCGTGCAGGGCACCCTCGCGCTGCTCCATGCCGCCGCTGGGGTTGGTGGCACTGGGCTTGACGTGCTTGGTGACCATGTTCACGCCCTCGACGACCACCTTCGCGTCGCGGGGCAGCGCGAGCAGCACCTTGCCGGTCTGGCCCTTGTGCTTGCCGCGCAGCACGATGACGGTGTCACCCTTCTTGACGTGCAGCTTGTCGTTGTGGTGGCTTCCGGCGCTGGGACGGGGCATTACAGCACCTCCGGGGCCAGGGACACGATCTTCATGAAGCGGCGGTCGCGCAGCTCGCGGGCCACCGGCCCGAACACGCGCGTGCCGCGAGGCTCGCCCTGGTTGTTGATGATGACGGCGGCGTTCTTGTCGAAGCGGATGGTGCTGCCGTCCTGACGCTTGATGGCGTGGCTGGTGCGCACGACCACAGCCTTGACCACGTCACCGGCCTTCACTGCGCCGCGGGGGGCGGCATCCTTGACGCTGGCGACGATGATGTCGCCCACGTGGGCATAGCGCTTGTTGCCACCGCCACCCGTGGTGAGGCCCTTGCCGCCGATGCCGCTGTTCAGCACACGAATGCACATCAGCTCGCGCGCGCCGCTGTTGTCCGCCACGTCGAGGCGGGACTGGGGCATGATCATGCGTTACCGCCTTCCGTCTCGACCGCCGTCGTCTCGATGCCGCGGGGACGCTCGATCAGGCGCGTGACCTTCCAGGTCTTGGTCTTGCTGATCGGGCGCACCGCGATAATCTCGACGCGGTCACCGATCCGGTACTCGTTTTGCTCGTCGTGCGCGGCGTACTTGTGGCTGCGCGTGACGACCTTGCCGTACAGGGGGTGGGCAAAGCGGCGCTCGACCTTGACGCTGACGGTCTTGTCGGCCTTGTCGCTCACCACGACACCCGTGAAGGTCTTTTTCATTGCTGCTCTCCCGTGAGGGCGCTCACCCGCGCGGCGCGGTTCTGCTCGCTGCGGATCGTGTTGAGCTGGGCGACTTCGCGGCGGAGCTGCTGGACGCGGTGGGGCTGGGCCAGCTGGCCCAGCGCCGCCTGGAAACGCAGCTCCATCAGTTCCTTCTTGCGGGCGTCGATCTCGCGGTCGAAATCGGCGGCTCCCAGGTTACGCATGTCACTGGGCTTCATCGTAAACCTCGCGCTTGACCATCTTGGTCTGGATGGGCAGCTTGTGACCGGCCAGGCGGAAAGCTTCCTTGGCCTGCTCCTCGGTCACGCCGGACACCTCGAACATCACGCGGCCCGGCTTCACGACGCTGACCCAGTACTCCACGGCACCCTTACCTTTACCCATTCGGGTTTCGGCGGGCTTCTTGGTCACCGGCTTGTCGGGGAAGATGCGGATGTAGATCTTGCCGCCGCGGCGGAAGTGACGGCTCATTACGATGCGGCACGCCTCGATCTGGTTGCTGCGGATCCAGGCGGGTTCCAGCGCGATCAGGCCGTAGTCACCGAAGGCGACGTAGTCGCCACCCTTGGCGTCGCCGGTCATGCGGCCACGGAACTGCTTGCGGTACTTGGTGCGCTTCGGAAGAAGCATCACTCACCTCCGGGACGACGCCGCGCGCTGGGGCGGCGGCGGTTGGGACGGTCGCCACCCTCGGGGCGGCGGTCATCGCGGCGGGGCGGGCGGGCCAGTGTCTCGGTGCGGCCACCGATGACCTCACCGTTGAACACCAGCACCTTGATGCCCAGGATGCCGTAGGTCGTGCGGGCCAGCGCGGTGCCGTAGTCGATGTCGGCGCGCAGCGTGTGCAGCGGCACGCGACCTTCGAGCACCTTTTCCGTGCGGGCCTGCTCGGCCCCGCCCAGGCGGCCCGACAGGATGATCTTGACGCCGCGGGCACCCGACTCCATCACGCGCTGCGCGGCCTGCTTCATCGCGCGGCGGAAGGCGAAGCGGCGCTCGATCTGCTCGGCGATTCGCAGGGCCACCAGGGGCGCGCTGATGTTGGGGTTGGGAATCTCGGCGACGTTCACGGCCACCGTGCCCGCGCTGACGAGGCGCTCGATGTCACCGCGCAGCTGCTTGATGCTCTCGCCGCCCTTGCCGATCACGATGCCGGGCTTGGCCGCGCTGATGATCACGTTGACCTGCTGGCCCGCGCGCTCGATCTCGATGCGGGCGATGCCGGCGGCAGCGAGCTTCTTGCCGACCAGACGGCGGATCTTCTCGTCTTCCTTGAGAAGCTGGCTGTACTGCTTCTTGCCGGCGTACCAGCGGCTGTTCCAGCCCTTGGTGATGCCCAGGCGGAAGCCGTTGGGGTTGATCTTGTTGCCCATAGCTTAGCTGCCCTTCCTGTTGAGGCTCTCGCGTTCGCCCACGATGATCGTGATGTGGCTGGTGCGCTTCTTGATGATGTTGGCACTGCCGCGCGCGCGGGGAATCAGGCGCTTGAGGGTCGGGCCGGCGTCCACGTAGGCCGCCGTGATGACCAGGCGGTCTTCGAGCATCTCATCGTTGTTGATCGCGTTGCTCTTGGCGCTCTTGAGCACCTTGGCGACGGGTTCAGACGCGCTCTTGGGGATGAAGCGCAGCAGGTCCTCGGCCTCCGCGACGCTCTTGCCGCGGATCACGTCCACGACCAGGCGCACCTTGCGGGGCGACATACGCACGTACTTGGCGACGGCGTAGCCGGGGCGGCGCAGCTTCTGCTGCTGCTTGCGCTGCTTCTTGTTACGGTAGGTCTGTTCCAGGGCGACAGCGTTGGAGGTGGGGGCGGTCATTTCTTCTTGCTCCCCTTGGCGTTCTTGTCCGCGCCGTGCCCGCGGTAGGCGCGGGTGGGCGAGAACTCGCCGAGCTTGTGGCCGATCATCTGCTCGTTCACGAAGACCGGCACATGCTGCTTGCCGTTGTGGACCGCGATGGTGTGGCCGATCATCTCGGGCACGATGGTCGAGCGTCTCGACCAGGTCTTGATGACACGCTTGTCCTTGCGCTCGTTCTGGGCGTCCACCTTCTTCAGGAGGTGGTCATCCACGAACGGGCCTTTCTTCAGGCTACGGGGCATGCTCTCCCCTCCTTACTTCCCGCCGCGGCGGGTGATGATGAAGCGGTCGCTGATCTTGCGCTTCTTGCGGGTCTTGAGGCCCTTGGCGGGCTGACCCCAGGGGGACACGGGCACGCGGCCCGCGCCGGTGCGGCCTTCACCACCGCCGTGCGGGTGGTCGACCGGGTTCATGGCGCTGCCGCGCTGGTGCGGCTTCTGGCCCAGCCAGCGGCTGCGGCCGGCCTTACCCAGCACGATGTTCTTGTGCTCGGCGTTGCCCACGGTGCCGATGGTGGCGTAGCACTCGCTGTGCACGCGACGCAGTTCGCCGCTGGGCAGACGCAGGATCACGTAGACGCTTTCCTTGCCCTGCACCTGGATGCTGGTCCCGGCGCTGCGGGCAATCTGCGCGCCCTTGCCGGGCACGAGTTCCACGGCGTGGACGACCGCACCGACCGGCACGAAGCGCAGGGGCAGCGCGTTGCCGAGCTTGGGTTCGGCCTCGGGGCCGGCGTTGACGGTCTGGCCGACCGTCAGGCCCTCGGGGGCCAGGATGTAGCGCTTCTCGCCGTCCACATAGTGCAGCAGGGCGATGCGGGCGCTGCGGTTGGGGTCGTACTCGATCGCGGCGACCTTGGCCGGCACGTTGGCCTTGTCACGGCGCTTGAAGTCGATGATGCGGTACAGGCGCTTGTGACCGCCGCCGATAAAGCGGCTGGTGATGCGGCCGTGGTTGTTGCGGCCACCCGTCTTGGGGAGCGCCTCGGTCAGGGCCTTCTCGGGGCGCTTCTTGGTCAGGCCCGAGAAGTCAGCGGTCGTCATCTGACGACGGCTGGGGGTGTACGGACGGTACTTCTTGACAGCCATGGTTCAGTGTCTCCTTAGGCCAGGGCCTCGAGGGCCTGAATGGTCTGGCCGTCCGCGAGGCGCACGATGGCCTTTTTGCGGTCTGCCCGGTGCCCGATGAAGCGGCCCACGCGCTTGCGCTTGCCCGCCACGTTCATGGTGCTGATGCCCACGACGGTCACGCCGAAGGCCTGCTGCACGGCCGCCTTGATCTCGGTCTTGGTGGCCTTGGGGTCCACCCAGAACGAGTACACGCCGCGCTCCATGCCCGCGTAGGCCTTCTCGCTGATCACGGGCTGCTTGATGATGTCGTAGTGGCTCACAGCGAGGCCCCTTCCTGCCCGTTGCCTTCAGACCCCTCGAAGGGAACGATTTCCAGTTCCTGGGCAGGCTCCAGCGCGACCGCGTCGATCACCAGGCGCTCATGGCGCAGGATGTCGTAGGCGTTGAGGCCCGCGACCGGCAGCACGGTGACCCAGGCAACGTTGCGCGCCGCACGGCGGGTCAGCTCGTCGTCGGTGACGACCAGCACGCGCTCGCTGCCGTCCAGCCCGTTCTGGGCAGCCCAGTTGATAAAGCTCTTGGTCTTGCCGTCAAGGTCAAAGCCGTCCACGGCCAGCAGCTTGCCCATGTTCTGGCGGTCGGCCAGGGCCATCGCCAGGCCGAGCTGACGCACCTTGCGGGGCAGGGTGTAGCTGTAGCTGCGGGGCTTGGGGCCGAACGCGACGCCACCGCCCACGAAGGTGGGGACGCTGCGGTCGCCGTGGCGGGCGTTGCCGGTGCCCTTCTGGCTGTACATCTTCTTGCCGCTCTTGCTCACCTGGGCGCGGGTCTTGGTGCTGGCGGTGCCGCGGCGGCGGCCCGCGAGCTGCCAGGTCACGACCTCATGCAGCACGTGAGGATTCACTTCCGGCAGGTCGAGGTCAATGCTGCGACCGCCGTTCTTGCCGATGACGTTGATCTGCGTCATGTCTTACCTGCCTCCCTTGACGGCCTGGCGCAGCATCACGAGACCACCGTTCGCGCCGGGGATGGCCCCCTTCACGAGGATGATGTTCTCATCGGCGCGCACCTCGACCACTTCAAGGTTCTGCACGGTCACGCGGTCCATGCCCATGTGACCGGCCATACGCTTGCCCTTGTACACGCGGCCGGGCGTCTTGCGCTGACCGATGGAGCCGGGGCGGCGGTGCCACTTCTTGGAGCCGTGGCTCGCGGGACCACCGGCGAAGTTCCAGCGCTTCATGACGCCCTGGAAGCCCTTGCCCTTGCTGGTGCCGGTCGCGTCGATCTTCTCGCCCTCGGCGAAAATGTCCACGTTCACGGTGTCGCCCTCGGGGGAAAAGCCGCGGAACTCGCGCAGGAAGCGCACGGGGGCGACGCCAGCCTTGCGGAAGTGGCCCATCGCGGGGCGGGTCACGCGCTTCTCGCTCTTGGGCGCGAAGCCGATCTGCACGGCCTCGTAGCCGTCGGTCAGCGTGGTCTTGCGCTGCACGACCGGGCAGGGGCCAGCCAGCACGACCGTCACGGGAATGGCGCGGTCGCCCTTCCAGATCTGGGTCATGCCGATCTTGGTGCCGAGGATGCCCTTGGTCATGCGCGGCCCCCGACGGTCTTGATCTCGATGTCCACACCGGTGGGCAGGTCGAGGGTCATCAGCGAATCAATCGTCTTCTTGGTGGGATTCATGATGTCCACCAGACGGTTGTGGGTGCGAATCTCGAAGTGCTCGCGGCTGTCCTTGTACTTGAAGGGCGAGCGCAGCACGGTGAAGCGGCGGATGCGGGTGGGGAGCGGCACGGGACCGCTCACGTCCGCCCCGGTGCGCCGGACCGTGTCCACGATCTTGCTCGCGGACTGGTCCAGCGCCTTGTGGTCAAAGCCACGCAGTTTGATACGGATCTTCGGGGCAACCATTGTGCTTACTCCAGGACCTTGGTAACGACGCCGGCGCCGACGGTGCGGCCACCTTCGCGGATGGCGAAGCGCAGGCCTTCTTCCATGGCGATGGGCTTAATCAGTTCGACCGTGAACGTCACGTTGTCCCCA